>NZ_JBJIAO010000003.1:0-370859 GCF_045310825.1 Mycobacterium sp. SMC-21
TCACCCACTACATCGCCCGATCCCTACTCGAAACCGGCGGATTCAGACCCCAACTACACCGTCAATCATGAAGAGCCAGATTTGTTTGCAAAGTCGACTCTCTGCCGCGCGTTTCCATTTTCGTGTAGCGGAGAACATGGAGTGGCGCATGAGGCGTATGAGACCGATTAAAAATATTCAATCGCGATAGTTAATAAACCTTCTTCCTGCAAACTGCAAATATTTACTATGCAGTAGCAATATCAGCACTCCACGTGCGTTTATGCGGATTTTTTGAGGAATCTGTTGGCTAGTGGGCAAACATGGTAATTTCCAATAGGCCGAGCGCGGGGCGGCAAAACGCTCTGAATCCAAAGGGGATTCGATCGTGTCCAAGCATCGCAAACAAAAGTCCGGCAGGACCTTGAGGTCCGTCAATTATCTCGCGACCGGTGCCTTGGGCGTCGCAGCCGCGAGTGCCGGCATCGTAATGGCGATTCCGCCAGGCGCGGTGGACGCGCTCACAGCGTCGCCGCGAGCGGTTGAACTCACCGATTTCAGCTTCCCGCTGGCGCCTGCGCAGGATCCGAACAACCCCTTGTGGTGGTTGACCGGGTTGTTCGGGGCGAACGCGTCGCCGCCGGGACCGAAAGCGCTCATCAAGCCGTTCGCCCCGACGACGCCGGACCCATTGGACAGTCCGTGCGGTCTGATCTGTAACGGCGCGGCAGGTACGGCTGCGCACCCGAACGGCCAAGCCGGTGGCATCTTGTTCGGTGACGGCGGCGCAGGCTGGGACAGCACCGATGCAGGAGTCAACGGCGGTGACGGCGGCGCAGCAGGTCTGCTGTTCGGTAGTGGCGGCCGAGGCGGCAACGGCGCCGACGGCACCGACGTCCTGGCCGGCAGTAACGGCGGCAAGGGCGGAAACATGGGTCTGCTCGGGCTGTTCGGGACCGGCGGCAAGGGCGGTAATGGCGGCGCAGGTGGCTTCGGTGCGACCGGTACGGCAGGTGCGACCGGCGCTACCGGAGCCGCAGGCGCAGCCGGCGCGGCAGGTACCGCGGGCACCGCGGGAACTGCGGGCACTGCCGGCGCGACCGGCTCCAAGGGCAGCGACTTTGTATTGATCGGGTTGAAGGGCGGCACTGGTGGCACCGGTGGTGCGGGCGCCGCGGGTGGCGCGGGTGCTTCAGGCGGCACTGGTGGTACCGGTGGCACTGGCGGAACCGGTGGCACCGGCGGAACCGGTGGTGCCGGTACGCCGGGCGGCTCCGGCGGCGGCGGTGGTGCCGGTACGCCGGGCGGCTCCGGCGGCGGCGGTGGTGCCGGTGGGACGGGTCTGCAGGGTACTGCGGCCGGTGCCGGTGGTGCCGGTGGCAGTGCCGGCCTGCTCACGTTGTTCGGTGGCGGCGGCCAAGGTGGTGACGGCGGTATTGGTGGCACCGGCGGAACCGGTGGCACCGGCGGTTCGGGTGGCACCGGCGGCACGGGTGGCAATGGTGGCAATGGTGGCGCAGGCGGCAATGGTGGCGCAGGCGGCACGGGCGGTTCCGGTGGGACTGGTGGCACGGGTGGTACCGGCGGTACCGGTGGCACCGGCGGTACCGGTGGCGCCGGTGGCGACGGCATCTCGCCGATTGCCCCGCTGCCCTTCGCGATCGCAGGTGGTGCGGGTGGCACCGGCGGTGCGGGTGGTAAGGGTGGCACCGGCGGTACGGGTGGTACCGGCGGCGCGGCCGGCGTTGGTGGTGCCGGTGGCGGCGGTGCAACCGGTGGGCCGGCGGTGCGCCTGGTGCCGGAGGCAACGGCGGCCAGGGCGGCCAGGGCGGCGTGGGCGGCACGGGTGGTACCGGCGGCGCTGCGGGCGCCGGCGGTGGTGGCGGTTTGTTGGGCGGCTTGGGAATTGGGTCCGGCGGCACGGCCGGCAGCACAGGTGCCACCGGAGCGAAGGGTGCGACAGGCGCGACCGGAGCGACAGGCAGCACCGGCGCAGCCGGAACGCCCGGAAAGACCGGCGCGTCCGGAAGTACGGGCGCCACTGGCGCCGGTGGCACTGCGGGTGCGGCAGGAAGCGCCGGACACACAGGTGCTGCCGGCAGCGCGGGCAGCACCGGCTCCGCGGGCCATGCGACGTTCGGTGTGAGCGGCGGCGCTGGTGGTGCCGGTGGCGGTGGAGGTGCCGGCGGTGCAGGTGGCGCCGGCGGATAAACCGCGAACGATCAACCGCCCTTGATGCAGAACACCTCGTCAAGGGCGGTTGTTCGTGGCCCAGCTGCGGGTTTGGCGTCCAGACGCCATAGGTCGATCATCGCCGGACCGCGGGTGGCGTCATCGACGACGACGTATCGGTGGCCTTCAGCGGTCCGCAAGACTATGTCGTTTCGTGCGTACACGCCGGAGATGGATTGTGCGTCAGCGAAGTTGACGCCTACCTGAACGACGGTCGGCTCGGCGTTGAGGACTGCCCGCATCCTGCCGACCAAATTCTCGGGGGCGAAGAACAGCCACCCCTGGTCGAGATGGAACCAGTAGCGGCCATTGATGTGCTCGCGCAGTGCGCTGAGTTCTGCCAGTGGTTCCGTCGAGGGGTGTGATCGACGAATTCTAGGAAGGGGTACTGCTCCAACAAGAGTGCCCGGTCTCGGCCGGCGAGACCGGTGTCAAGCACCAGGAATCGATGTGCCTGGCCTACGTCCAGACAGCAGTTCATGAATGTGTTGAGCGCCAGTTGGGTTGTTCGGATGTCCGGTCCCGCGATCAGGCTGATCGTCACCGCGGCACCCCGCTGGTGGCTGGACATGTTGTGTACCAATGCTTCAGGGTATGCCGACGCGGCTTCGAGCAGCGCCGGAACGGACTGATCGCGGTTCCTCGCTATTCGGCTGCGGTCCTCGCCGTTGATGTCAGTACGGGCGAGCAGCTGACGGCACAACGCAAACGATTCTGCGTGCCGGCCGGTCCATGATGCGCAGACGGATTGTTCATCGAGGGCACGCCATTGGTAGACGGACGAATCGACGAACAGGATGTCTGCCTCCGGAAGCGGTATCTCCGCTGCGCATCGTGCGAAGAGATAACCGAGCTGATACTCGCCCCGGGCACGGTACTCGGCGGCGATGGCATGTAGCGGCTCAGCGCGGGTAGGCCGGAACGCCCAAGCCCGCAGGTAAGCATCCAAGACCTGCGGCCACGGTTCGCCCAGGCGGCACATCGACCGGGCCACCTGGCATAGGGCGTAAAACGTCTCTTCGTCCCAGCCGCCCATCTCGGCGCGCCGGCCCGACCAGATTCGGGCGTTGGCGAAATCACCCAGGTTGAAATAGCTTTCGGCGAGGTAGAAGGCCGAACGTTCGTTCGTCGGGTCGCGCTGCACCTCCACCAGCAACAGGTCGCGATCCCGCTCGTACTTTCGCGGATCGTTGTTACGGGCGCCGAGTCGGCGGGACTCGATGAAGTAGTCGCCTTCGAGGCGCTCCTCGTGGAACGGCTCAGTGCAGTCGGCGTATTCGTGGACCACGCCGACGTATCGCCACGGGAGTCCATCGCGAAATAGCTGGCGTCGCCAGTACAGCAGCCCGTCGCTGATCCGCATGGAGTAGACATCGGCGGAGAGGTGCGTGAAGTCGGGCCGGCCGCGGACGGTGTCGTCGGCGTCCATGACCCAGATGTAGTCACTGTGGCCATGGGCGAGCTGCAGTGCTTCGGAACGGTTTTCGCCGAAATTGCGCCATCTGCGTTCGTGGACCTCCCCGGGGACTCCGAGATGCGCCATGTGATTTCGGATCGTCTCCTGGGTGCCATCGGCGGAGCCGGTATCCACGATGACCCAGTAGCTGATATAGGGCGCGACCGCATCGAGCACCTCGGTGACGATGTGTGCTTCGTTGCGCACGATCATGTTGAGGCAGATGGTCGGCCCGGGTGGATTGTCCACTGAATCCGTATACCCGATTTCGGTTGATGTTTGCTGCGCTTCCACCGAAACGGTTCAGCTCATCCACTGCGGGCGTTCGGGAACGGCCACCAGCTTCGCCATCTGGCCCGGTGCATCGGTTTCTGTGAGCCTGCACGCTACGGTGGTGCCCATGGTCCGCACCTCTGTCGCGTTCGCGCTCGTGCTGGCGGCCGCGATCTCGGGGTGCGGAAGATCAGAGCCCGCGGCTGGTGACTTCGCCGGGGACCTGTCGAAGAGTGTGACGGTCGAGGCGACCATGGGCCACCTGGCCAAGTTGCAGGCCATCGCCGACGCCCACGGTGGGAACCGCGCGTTCGGCACACCCGGTTACGACGCGAGCGTGGACTATGTCGCGGATGCACTGCGCGACAAGGGCTTCGATGTCGCCACCCCGGACCTGGAAGTCAAGGTGGCCTACAACAACACGCCCGAGCTGTCGGTCGCCGGCACGCGGATACCGACGCGGGCGCTCGAGTACTCGGTCGGCACGCCGGGGCTCACGGCGCCGCTGGTGCCGGTCAAGGGCGGCCCCGGATCAGGCTGCAACAGTGCCGATTACGACGGCCTGCCGATCAAGGGCGCGGTCGCGCTGGTGGACCGCGGCACGTGCCCCTTCGCGGTGAAGGAAGCGACCGCGGCAGTCCACGGCGCGGTCGCGCTGGTGGTGGCCGACAACAAGGACGATGTCGACGACGCGGGCATCCCCGGGCGCGGCGGCACCCTTGGCGCCAAGGCGACGGTGAAGATTCCCGCGGTACTGATCTCGAAGGCGGCCGGGGCTCGGCTTCGGGCCGCCCCGGGGCCGGTGTCCCTCAAGCTGGACGCCGGTGTGCGGGTTGAGCACACCCGCAACGTGATAGCCCAGACCAAGACGGGATCCGAGCATGACGTCGTGATGGTCGGTGCACATCTGGACAGCGTCAAGGAGGGGCCCGGGATCAACGACAACGGCTCCGGCGTGGCCGCGGTCCTGGAGACGGCTTTGCAGTTGGGCAGCGCCCCGAAAATCGCGAACGCGGTGCGGTTCGCGTTCTGGGGCGCCGAGGAGGAGGGCACGATCGGCTCTGACCGATACATCGAATCCCTCGACGTCGAGGCGCTCAAAGACATTGCGCTGTATCTGAATTTCGACATGCTGGCCTCGGAGAACGCCGGCTATTTCAGTTACGACGGCAACCTGTCCGGCCCGCCGCTGGCCGACGACCTGGTGCCGCGTATCCCGGAGGGCTCGGCGGGAATCGATCGCACCTTCACGGCGTATCTGTCCGATGCCGGTAAGCCGCCTCAGGACTACCCGTTCAACGGACGGTCGGACTACGACGCCTTCACCAAGGCCGGTATCCCGGCCGGCGGGTTGGGCACCGGCGACGAGGAAAACATGAACGACGAGCAGGCCCGGCTCTGGGGCGGTACCGCCGGAAAACCTTTCGACTCCAACTACCACAAGAAGACGGACGACTTGGCGCACATCAACCGCACGGCAATGGACATCATGGGCCGTGGAGTGGCTTTCGGGGTGGGTCGGTACGCCCAGGATTTGAGTGGCCGCAACGGCGTTCCGGTCCGCGATGACCGGACCCGGCACGTGGTCTCGGCATCATGAGGCGGGCACTGGCCGCCGGCCTGCTGACCGCTGTTCTGGCGTCGTGCGCACCACCGCCGCAGCCACCGGCCCCGCCGCCGCCGCCCGCGCCCGACCTCGCGCGCGATCTGGCCGGCCGGGTGGGCACCGACGGCATCTACACCCATCTGAGGAAGTTCGCGGCCATCGCGGCGGAGAACAAGGGCACCCGCGCCGACGGCACCCCCGGCTACCAGGCCAGCGTCGACTACGTCGCGAACCTGCTGCGGGACAAAGGGTTCGACGTTCAGACCCCCGAGTATGTGCGCGTGGAACGCGGTGCCCCCGGCAATCCGGTCCTCGACGTCGGTGGCCGCCGGTGGGGGGTCGTGCAGGCCTCGCTGCTGACATCCACGGCGCCCGGCGGCCTGACCGCGCCGACGTTGCACCCGGTCAAGCCGGCCGGTTGTGCGCCGGACGATTACGGCACCCTCAACCTGCGGGGAGCCATCGCGGTGGTCGACGACGCGGTGTGCTCGGTGGTCGACAAGCAGAATGCGGCGGTGGCTCGCGGCGCGGTCGCGGTGCTGGTGGTCAGCCCGCCCAGCGCGAACGGAGCCCCGCGCGGGCTGTTCAGCCCCGGCTACTACGAACACCTCAACACGCCGGTGGGCATCATCGGCAAGGATGCCGATGCCGTGCTGCTGAAAACCAACAGCCCGGTGAAGCTCACCCTCGACGCCAAGAACGCCGGTGTGAAATCGCGAAACGTCCTGGCTCAGACCAAGACCGGCGATCAGCACAGCGTCGTATTGGCGGGCGCGCACCTCGACAGCGCGCCGACGAGCGCGGGCATCAACGACGCGGCAACCGGGGTGTCCGCATTGCTGGAGACCGCCGCAGCGCTGGGCGGCTCGCCGAAGATCGAGAACGCGGTGCGGTTCACGTTCTGGGGTTCGGGCGCCGTGGGTCAGGAAGGCGCCACCAAGTACGTGCGCGGGTTGGCCGCCGAACCGCTGAATGACATTGCGCTGTATCTGGATTTCGACATCCTGGGTTCACCCAATGCCGGGTTCTTCACGTTCGACGGCGACCAGTCCGGTCAGGCGAACCCTGAGATCCCGCTCGACGCGGTGCCCGCCGGGTCGGCGGGCCTCGAGCGCACCTTGGCCGGATACCTATATCTCGCAGGGAAGCGGCCCGCGGACATGACGATGGACCTGGGCAGTGGCTACGGTCCGTTCCTCACCGCCGGGATTCCGGTCGGCGGCATCTCGACGGGAACGTCGCAGCGCAAATCGCCGATCCAGGCGCGCTTGTGGGGCGGACAGGTGGGCGCCGCCTTCGATCCCGGGTATGGGCCGAAGGGCGATAGCGTCGAGCAGCTGAACCGCGCCGCGCTGGCCGTGACCGGACCTGCCGTCGCGTTTGCGGTCGGCACATACGCGCAGTCGCTCACCGGCCCCAACGGCGTGCCGTTGCACGACGAACGACACCGGCAAGCAGGCAAGTAGCCAAGTTTCACAGCTACTGCATAACCGGAATCGCCGTTCCTGTGAGTCCGGTTGCCAGGTTGCCGGGTTAGTAATGGTGCCCATGAAGAGCACCTATCGCCGTTGGTCGGCCGTCGCCGGCACCGTGACCGTCGTGGCCATGGGCGGGCTGACCGTCGCCTGTGGTTCGCAGGGCAACAACGCGCCGGCCACTGTGACGGTCACCCCGTCGAGCACCACGACCACCACGACGACGGCCAAGCAGCACCACGGCGGTGGTGGCGGCAGCGCGGGTGGCGGCGGTCAGCAGCAGGCGCCGGCACCCGCTCCGGAGACCGTGACCAACACCGAGACGGCGACCCAGACCGAGACCCAGACGCAGACCGAGACCTCGACGTCGGTGCAGACCTCGACGGAAACGTCGACGTCGGTGCAGACATCGACGGTCTACCAGCCGCAGCCGCGCGAGCGCGGCGGCTTCAACAGCTTCGGGCCGCAGCAGCACTGACCAGGCCTGAGTTAGGTCGGTCACTGCTTGTATGCAAGCTTGCATGCAAGTTGCTACTGTCGTCAGGTGGCCATCGATCAGACCCCCGCCGGCGAGCGTGCCTACCGTGACACCAAGAGCAAGATCCTGGTCGGCGCGGTCAAGGGCGGGCAGCTGCTGAGCGAGGTCGAAGTCGCGGCGGAGCTCGGCGTGAGCCGGACACCGGTGCACGAGGCCTTCCTGCGTCTGGCGGCCGAGGACCTTCTCGACCTGCTACCCCGGCGGGGCGCGGTCGTCGTACCGATCCCACCGCGTGAGGCCACCGACCTGCTCGAGATGCGCCTGGCGCTGGAGGGCAGTGCTGTGCGCAGGCTCTGCCGTTCCGAGGCCACCGCGCAGGCGGCGGCTGCCGAACTGGTCCGGCTGATCGACCAGCAGCGCGGCGCGGCTGCCGACCTGGCGCGCTTCGCCGAACTCGACGATGCCTTCCACCGGCACATCGTGGACTCCGCCGGCAACTGCATCGCGCAGCGGTTCTACGGCTCGTTGGGCGACCGGCAACGCCGCATGATGGCCGACGCCGTGCAGGCCGACCAGACGCTCGTCGAACGGCTCATCGCCGAGCACGCCGAGCTGGCCCGGGCCATCGACGTCCGCGACGCGACGGCGTTCGACGCCCACCTGTTGGCGCACCTCGAGTCGACGTACGAGGTGGTGCTGCGATGAGCCGCGCCCGTGTGAAGCCATGGCTCGCCGTCGCCGCCGGCGTCTTCTGCATCGGTTGGGGCGGAAACCAATTCACCCCGATGCTGATCGAGTATGTGCACCGCGCCGGCTACTCCCGGGTCGACGTCGACGTCCTGCTGGGCGCGTACGTGCTCGGCCTGATCCCCGGTCTGCTGGTCGCGGCGGCCATGTCGAACCGCTATGGCCGGCGCCCACTGATGATCGCCGGGCTGATCAGTTCGGCGGTCGGCAGTCTGATTCTCGCGACCGGCGGATTGGGCGGATTCCCAGCACTTTTCGTGGGCCGGCTGCTCTGCGGTCTCAGCGTGGGTGTCGCGATGGCCGTCGGTTCGACCTGGATCGCCGAGCTGTCCGCGTCGCCGTATGACTCGGCCGCCGCCGGTGCCGGCGCGCGCCGGGCCTCGATCTGGCTGTCGCTGGGCCTGGCGATCGGTCCCTTGTGCTCGGGCCTGCTGGCGCAGTTCGCGCCGTTGCCGTTGACACTGACGTACCTGGTGCAGGCGGCGCTGTGCGCGCCCGCGCTGTGGCTCGTGCGGTATCGGACGGTGGAGACCCGGGCTGCGCGGGTCAGCGGAGACCTGTTGTCGCAGTTGCGGGTTCCGGCCGCGACGCACCGCCGCTTCGTCCGCGTGGTCGCCCCGATGGCGCCGTGGGTGTTCGGTTCGGCGGCCATCGCGTATGCCATCGTGCCGGCGCTGGTCGCCGACCGGCTCGGCTCCTGGGCGCTGCTGTACACCGCGGGCCTGACGGTACTGACGCTGGCGTGTGGCGTGCTGGTGCAGCCCGTCGCCCGGCGGCTGGACGACCATTCCAGCGCCCGCGCGGTGGTGGTGTCGATGGTGCTGATGTCGGCAGGCGTGTTCGCCGCGGTCGCCACGGCGGTCACGCGCTCGCCGGCCGTCGCGGTGCTGGTGGCCATGCTGCTGGGCAGCGCCTACGGCATCGCCATCGTGTCGGGGCTGCTGGAGATTCAGCGCATCGCCAAACCGCACGAGCTGGCCGGGGTGTCCGGCGTGTACTACTCGCTGGCGTACGTCGGCTTCCTGCTGCCGGCGGTGCTCGCCGCGCTGGCCCACTACGTCAGCTACCCGGCGATGCTCACCGTGGTCGGCCTACTGGCGGCAGTGTGCACGGTGATCTGTGCGGCCGGCTGGTCCAAGCACCTGCCGGCCCGCGCCTAGCGGTTGCGGGCGACGTTCGCGGCGAGGTAGAGGACGTACCCGATCACGCCGACGGTCGCGAGCTTGCGGGTCTGCGGCACGATGAGGCCGACGCCGAGCGCCGTCTCGATCGATCCGTTGACCTTGAGGTGCTTGTCGATGTCGTCCGGGAACGCCGTGGCGGTGATGCCCTTGAACAGGTCGGGCTTGACGAAGTGCGCCAGTCCGGCCAGTGCCAGGCCGATCCCGGCCAGCAGGCCCTTCTTTCCAGCGGTGTTCTCAGCGGCGTCGGTCACCTGTGGTCCTCTCTGATCACGAAATCTTGTAGTCGCTCAACGGAAATTCGGATGCTTCCCGGATCGCCGTCTCGGTCGACGACGGGCGCAGCAGCGTGGGCTCACCCGCGGGATTGAAATAGTACGAGTGGGCGCTGGCGCAGTTGCCGAGGGTGAACAGCGAGTCGCCGAGCAGTTCGGTCATCCGGTCGAGGAACGCCGTGTTGGCTTCCTCGGTGACCTCGAACGTCGTCGCACCGCGCTTCTTGACCTCGGTGAAAAGCCGGTCCATCAACCGCATCTGGTATTCCATGGTGTTGAAGAAGTTCAATCCCAGGAACGCGTACGGGCTGGCCAGGCTCAGGTAGTTCGGGAAGTACGGCATCGACACGCCCTGGTAGGCCTGGAAACGCGTTTCGCGCCACCACTTTCCGAGATCGCGGCCCTCGCGGCCGATCACCTCGATGGCCGGGAAGTTGGCCTCCCACAGATCGAAACCCGTTGCGAGCACGAGTGTGTCGATCTCGACCTTGATGCCGTCGTTGCCGACGATGCCGTCGGCCTCGATCCGGTCGATGCCGGCGTCCTGCAGGTGCACGTTGGGCCGGTTGAAGGCCTGGTAGTAGCCGTTGCTGAAAGTCGGCCGCTTGCAACCGAAGTCGTAGTCCGGGGTGAGTCGGCGCCGTAGCTCCTTGTCGCGGATGACGAAGAAGCGGTGCATCTTCGACAGGTCGGAGGCCGAGATGTTGAAGCGGCCGCGGAACGTGCCGTAGTGCCGCACCCCGACGGACACCATGACCTCGTAGATCGAGTCGGTGAGCCAGCGAAGCACGCGCTGCGTCAACGGGAACCGGGCGAACATCTTCTTCGCCCGGGCGCCGAAGCGCGGGTCGATCTTGGGCACCACCCAGATGGGCGTGCGCTGGAACACCGTCAGGTCGGCGGCGGTCTTGGCCAGCTCGGGGATCAACTGCACCGCGGTGGCGCCGGTGCCGATGACCGCGATGCGCTTGCCGGCCGGGTCGTAGTCGTCATCCCAGTCGGTGGTGTGGATGACGCGGCCGGCGAAGGTCTCGATGCCCGGAATCGCCGGGATGTTCGGCTGCGACAGGAAGCCGGTGGCGGTGATCAGATAGCGGGCGCTGAGGGTTTCGCCGTCGGCGATGTTGATGCGCCACAGCGCGGCTTCCTCGTCCCAGCGGGCGCCGTTGACGACGACGTTGAACCGGATGTGCCGCCGCACGTCGTACTTGGCCGCGACATCGTCGGCGTACCGCTTGATCTCCGGTCCCGGGGTGAACAGGCGCGACCAGTTCGGGTTGGGCTCGAAGAAGTAGGAGTAGGTGGTCGTCGGCACGTCGACCGCGAGACCTGGATAGTGGTTGACGTACCAGGTGCCGCCGAGGTCGTCCTCGCGCTCCAGGATGGTGAAGTTCTCGATCCCGAGGCGTTTGAGCTGGATGGCCGCACCGATACCGGCGAATCCCGCGCCGACGATGACCGCGTCGTACTGCTGCGTCGTCATATTCAGACGGTACCTCAGGTACCGCTTCGGGCCACGAACACAAGGGCCGCGGCGACCGCCAGCGCAGGGACGTCCACGGTCTTGGATCCCAGGTCATGGCGGGCCCCGGTGATCTCGATGAGCTCAGTGGGTGCCGGGATCAGCTGGGCGGCGGCCGTGAGCTCATCGATGCTGCCGAACGGGTCGGCCGTGCCGTGCGTGAACACTGTGGGGACCTCGATCTGGCCCAGGTGCTCGGTGCGCGCCCGCTCGGGCTTGCCGGGCGGGTGAAGGGGATAGGAGAACAGCGTCAGGGCCGCCAGGTCGGCGCCCTGGGCGGCCACCATCGACGTCATCCGGCCGCCGTAGGAATGTCCGCCGGCGATCACCGGGCCGTCGGTCAGGGTGTGCGCCAGCTCGATCGCCTCGACGATGCCCTGCTGGTCCGAGGCCGCCGAGTTGGACGGCGGACCCTTCGGGCGGCGCCGCCGGTAGGGCAGGTTGTAGCGGATCGCGAGCCAGCCGTGGCGGGCCCATTCGTCGCAGATGCGGATGATCAGTGGGGCGTCGCGGTTACCGCCCGCGCCGTGCGTCAGCAGCACGACGCCCGTCGGCGTCCCGTCGGGTTCGTGCGCGATGCCCGCGATGTCGTCGAGGCTCATGCCTGCAACCTGAACAGCGCGTTGACCGGACCGTGGCCGTGGCCCAGCGGGTAGGCCGCCCGCAGACATTCGGTCACCCAGCTCTTGCCGAACGCCACCGCGTCGGGCACCGAAAAGCCGTGCGCCAGCGCACAAGCCGTCGACGCCGCGAGCGTGTCGCCCGCGCCGTGGTCATGGCCGGTGTCGATGCGCTCGGTGGTGAATTCGTAGAACTCGTTGCCGTCGTACAGCAGGTCCGGGCTGTGATCGCTGGAGCGCAGGTGGCCGCCCTTGACCAGGGCCCACTTCGGGCCCAGGTCGTACAGGGCCTTGGCGGCATCCTTCTGGGTCGACGCGTCCACCACGTCGATGCCCGTGATCAGCCGGACCTCGTCGAGGTTCGGGGTGACCAGGGTGGCGATCGGAAACAGCTGGGTGCGAACCGAATTCAGCGCGCTCGGGTGCAGCAGCGGGTCGCCGTGCATGGACGCGCACACCGGGTCGACGACGAGTGGGATGTCACCGTCGAGCGAACTCCATGTCTCCGCGACCGCGCCGATGATGTCGGCCGAGGCCAGCATGCCGGTCTTGGCCGCCTGGATGCCTATGTCATCGACGACCGCGGTGATCTGCCCGCTGATGATGTCGAGCGGCAGCTCATGAAAACCCTTGACCCCCACCGAGTTCTGCACCGTCACCGCGGCGACGGCGACGCACCCGTGCACGCCGAGCATCGCGAAGGTACGCAGGTCGGCCTGGATGCCGGCGCCGCCGCCGGAATCAGAGCCGGCGATGGTCATCACCCGCAGCGGCGTTTTGCCCGGCGGGGTCAAGGGCAAGAGGTTCACGGAGCCAAGGGTAGATACACCCGGTTGCCGTGGTCAGCGAACTCCTGGGATTTCTCTGCCATGCCCTGGGCGATCTCGTCCGCGAAATCGGGGGCGACCCCGTCCGGGTAGGCGTCGCGGATGTCCTGCGTGATGCGCATCGAGCAGAACTTCGGCCCGCACATCGAGCAGAAGTGCGCCGTCTTGGCGGGCTCGGCCGGCAGCGTCTCGTCGTGGTACTCGCGAGCGGTGTCGGGGTCGAGCGACAGCGCGAACTGGTCGTGCCAGCGGAACTCGAAGCGGGCCTGCGACAGCGCGTTGTCGCGGTCCTGCGCGCCGGGGTGACCCTTGGCCAGGTCGGCGGCGTGCGCGGCGATCTTGTAGGCGATCACCCCGTCCTTGACGTCCTTGCGGTTGGGCAGGCCCAGGTGCTCCTTGGGGGTGACGTAGCACAGCATCGCGGTCCCGGCCTGGGCGATGATCGCCGCGCCGATGGCCGAGGTGATGTGGTCGTACGCGGGCGCGATGTCCGTCGCCAGCGGGCCCAGTGTGTAGAACGGGGCCTCCTCGCAGAGTTCCTCTTCCAGGCGCACGTTCTCGACGATCTTGTGCATCGGGACGTGGCCCGGGCCTTCGATCATGACCTGCACGCCATGGGATTTGGCGATCTTGGTGAGCTCGCCCAGGGTGCGCAGCTCGGCGAACTGGGCCTCGTCGTTGGCGTCGGCGATGGAGCCGGGACGCAGGCCGTCACCGAGGGAGAAGGTGACGTCGTAGCGCTGCAGGATGTCGCAGAGCTCTTCGAAGTGCGTGTAGAGGAACGACTCCTGGTGGTGCGCCAGGCACCACGCCGCCATGATCGAGCCGCCGCGCGACACGATGCCGGTGACGCGCTTGACGGTCAGCGGGATGTAGCGCAGCAGCACGCCGGCGTGGACGGTCATGTAGTCGACGCCCTGCTCGCACTGCTCGATGACGGTGTCGCGGTACAGCTCCCACGTCAGCTTGGTGGGATCGCCGTTGACCTTCTCGAGCGCCTGGTAGATCGGCACGGTCCCGACGGGGACGGGGGAGTTGCGCAGGATCCACTCGCGGGTCTGGTGGATGTCCTTGCCGGTGGACAGATCCATGATCGTGTCGGCGCCCCAGCGGGTGGCCCACACCATCTTGTCGACCTCTTCGGAGATGGACGAGGTCACGGCCGAGTTGCCGATGTTGGCGTTCACCTTCACGGCGAAGGCCTTGCCGATGATCATCGGCTCGAGCTCGGGGTGGTTGTGGTTGGCCGGGATGATGGCGCGGCCGCGGGCGACCTCGTCACGCACCAGCTCGGCGGGCAGGCCCTCGCGCTCGGCGATGAACGCCATCTCGGCGGTGATCTCACCGTTGCGGGCGCGCTGCAGCTGCGTGCCGCGGTCCTTGACGACGCCGGGACGGGCCGGCAGGCCCTTCTCCAGGTCGATGGTGGCGTTCTCGTCGGTGTACGGACCCGAGGTGTCGTACAGGTCGAGGTGGTCGCCGGTGGTCAGGTTGACCCGGCGGAACGGGACCTTGCCACCGTCGGGAAGCTCCCGGTACACCTTCGTGCTGCCCTGGATGGGGCCGCAGGAAAGGTCGTTGAATACAGCAATTGCAGTCATCTGCTTACTCCCTACGCCGGCATTACCCGGTCAGGTTCATACGGTCGACGGCGCCATCCAGCCGTCCTCTCAGCGCACCAAGGTGTGCGCTCCCGCGCGGACGTAGTTCACCGTAGTCGATGCTCGCTGGAAGGCAAGGGTGTGGCGGTACGTGCCCATGCCCGCCGTTTCGGCTGTTCGGTGACTGGGAATCGAATTGTCATGAGGTCGTTTGTATAGCTAACATATGTTTTTCTGATATTGGAGCGAAGACCGACTGATGACGACTGACACCGAGCTCACCGGGCAGCCCGACACCGCCCTCGCGGCAACCGCACGCCGACGCGTCCAGATGGACCACGACCACCCGCGCTACAAGTGGGTCGTCCTGGCCAACACGACACTGGGCACGCTGCTGGCCACGATCAACGCGTCGATCGTGCTGATCTCATTGCCGGCCATCTTCCGGGGCATCGGGCTGAACCCGCTGGCGCCGAGCAACGTCAGCTACCTGCTGTGGATGCTGATGGGCTACCTCGTGGTGACCGCAGTGCTCGTGGTGCCCTTCGGCCGGCTCGGCGACATGTACGGCCGGGTCCGCATCTACAACCTGGGTTTCGTCATCTTCACGCTGGCGGCCGTCGCGCTGTCGTTCGATCCGTTCCATCTCGGCGGCGGTGCGGTCTGGCTCATCGCCTGGCGGGTGATCCAGGGTGTCGGCGGCGCGATGCTGATGGCGTCGTCGTCGGCGATCTTGACCGACGCCTTCCCGGCCAACCAGCGTGGCATGGCACTCGGCGTGAACATGGTGGCCGCCGTGGCCGGATCGTTCCTCGGCCTACTGATCGGCGGCTTCCTCTCGGAATGGGAGTGGAAGGCCGTGTTCTGGGTCGGCATCCCGATCGGCGTGATCGGCGCCATCTGGAGCTACCGCTCGCTGCGTGAGCTGGGTACCCGGTCGCCCGGCAAGCTGGACTGGGCCGGCACGGTGACCTTCGGTCTGGGCCTGACGGTGCTGTTGCTCGGCATCACGTATGGCATTCAGCCGTACGGTGATTCGCCCACCGGCTGGGGCAGCCCCGCTGTCCTCGGCTCCATCGGCGTGGGCCTGCTGCTGTTGGTCGTGTTCTGCATCATCGAGCTCAAGGTCGAGTCGCCGATGGTCGACATGCGGCTGTTCAAATCCGCGACCTTCGGCATGGGCAACCTGGCGGGGCTGCTGTCGTCGGTGGGCCGTGGCGGGTTGCAGTTCATGCTCATCATCTGGCTGCAGGGCATCTGGCTGCCGCTGCACGGCTACGACTTCGAATCGACGCCGCTGTGGGCGGGCATCTACCTGTTGCCGGCGACCATCGGCTTCCTGGTGGCCGCACCCGTCGCAGGCAGCCTGTCCGACCGCTTCGGCGCGCGGCCGCTGGCGGTCGGCGGCATGCTGCTGATGGCCGTGACTTTCGTTGCGCTGCTGCTCATTCCGGTCAACTTCGCGTACTGGGAATTCGCCTTGCTGGTGTTCCTCAACGGCGTCGGTGGCGGTATCTTCACCGCGCCGAACACCGCGGCCATCATGTCCAGCGTGCCGGCCGCGCAGCGCGGCGCGGCATCGGGCGTGCGGTCGACGTTCTTCAACGCCGGCAGCTCGCTGTCGATCGGTATCTTCTTCTCGCTCATGGTCGTCGGGCTGGCCGGCACGCTGCCGACCGCGTTGTCCAGTGGCCTGCAGCAGCAAGGGGTTTCGGCTGACGTCGCGCAGCAGGTGGCCGAGCTGCCGCCGGTGGGCAGCCTGTTCGCGGCCTTCCTCGGCTACAACCCCATGGGCGAATTGCTGGCGCCGTTCCACACCCTGCAACAGCCCGGTGTCAATGCCGCCACCCTGACGGGTCAGAGCTTCTTCCCGCAGTTGATCACCGAGCCGTTCCATTCGGGCCTGGTCGTGGTATTCGGCGCGGCCGCCGTGATGATGCTGCTCGGTGCGGTGGCGTCGATGTTCAACCCGGGCACCTACGCCACGGAGCCCGGCGCCGACAACGCGGCGTGACCGCCGATCAGCGGTCGAAAACCGCTGTCAGATGGTCGGATTCGGGTATCGACTGGCACGCCAGCCGGACGCCGATGCCGAGTTCGTAGTCGTCGAGGGTGTCGTTGACGCGCATGCTCACCTCGCCCTGGCGCAGGGTGTACGCGCAGGCGCCGCAGTTGCCCTCGCGGCAGGCGTAGGGCGCGTCGATACCTTTGCTCAGCAGGGTGTCGAGCAGCACCTCGGTTCTGGGCCAGCTGATCTCGTGGGTGTCGCCGTCGATCTCGACGGTCGCGGTCGCCGCCTGGCCGTCCGGGGCGGCATCGGTCACCGGCTCCGGTGCGGCGAAAGCGTCTGTGGTCAGCGATACGAAGACCTCGCGGTGCACGTGCTCGCGGGCGACGCCGGCATCGTGCAAGGCCGCCGCGGCCACGTCCATGAATGCTGCCGGGCCGCACAGATAGGCGGCGGTATCGGCACCCGGCATCGCGGGCAGCAGGGCGCGCAGTCCGGCCGGGGTGGGGAGGCCGGACTCCGACTCGAGCCAGTGCATGAGGGTCAGCCGGTCGGCATGTGCCGCAAGGAGTTCCGTCAGCTCGGCGTCGAAGATGACGGACTCGCGGTCGCGGTTGGCATAGACGAGCGTCACCCGGCGGCCGGACTGCAGGAGCACGGCGCGGATCATCGAGATGACCGGGGTGATGCCGCTGCCGGCGGCGACGAAGATCAGCTCGCTGTCCGCCGGCCGGACAGTGAAAGCGCCTGCGGGCGTGAGTGATTCCAGCGTCATTCCGGCCTTGGCGTGGTCGCACAGCCAGTTGGAGGCGAGGCCGCCCGAGGTGCGCTTCACGGTCACCTTGAGATGCTCGTCGGCGGACGGACTGCTCGAGAGTGAATAGCACCGCGAGACCGCGCCGTCGCGCGCCGGGATGCGCAGTGTCAGGAACTGGCCGGCCTCGTAGGCGAAGTGTTGGCGCGCATCGTGCTTGGCTGCAAGGACCAGCGACACGGCGTCGGGGGTCTCGCTGATCACGTCGACCACGGTCAACTCGTGTGACCTGGACGCTGTCGATGCGGTCATGAAAATGCCTTCCGTTGTGGGACCAGGTCAGATTGTCGCCGCCAACTGTGCCATTGACAAATGGCACAGTTAATGATGACCTAGTTGCCGTGACGGAAACTGATCGGGCAACGTTGCCCGAAGTACCCACGCGCGCAACGTTGCGCGCCGCGCTCTCGGCCACGGTGACCCGCTGGACCCTGGGCAATCTGACCAGCGTCATCCCGATGAACACGCCCGGTGTCTGGTTCGGCCGCGGGCTGATCGCGACCATCATGGAGACCTTCGGTTCCATGCCCGGCGGCACTCGGATCATCCCGGTGCGCACACCGGACCTGCGGGGCGAATGGGTCCTCGGCCCGGGTGTCGAATTCGGCCGCCGCGCCGGCTACTACGTGCACGGCAGTGCGTACGTCATCTGCTCGGCGCGCACCCACCGCAAGCTGGTGGCCCGCCTGTCGGAGGCGACCGGACTGCCGATGTTCGTCGTGGACTACCGCCTGGCCCCCGAGCACCGCTTCCCGACGGCAGCCGAGGATGTCGAAGCCGGGTACCGCTGGCTGCTGTCGGAGGGCTATGCGGCCTCGGACATCGTGATGGGCGCCGACTCCGCCGGCGGTCACCTGACCTGCGACATGCTGCTGGCGCACGCCGGCGACCCGGACTTCCGGCCCGCGGGCGTGGTGCTGTTCTCGCCGCTGATCGACGTGACGCTCGGACTGGCTCTGGAGCAGGAGAAGGCGTCGTACCGCGACCCGGCGATGTCGGCGACGGCGGCTGCGCGCATGGTCGGGCTGTACACCCAGGGCCAGAACCTGGCCGATCCGCGGCTGCGCCTCGACTTCGCCAAGGCCGACCAGTTGCCGCCCATCCTGATTCAGGTCGGCGGTTTCGAGATGCTGCGCGCCGACGCCCGCTACCTCGATGCCGAGCTGCGCCGCGCCGGTGGTGTCAGCACACTCGAAGTCTGGCCCGGCATGGTGCACGTCTTCCAGGCCCTGCCGCATCTGGCACCCGAGGCCGCCCCGGCGCTGCGCCGCGCCGCGGCCTTCATCGCCGATGCCTACAAGCGATCCAACGAACTCGAAGAGGTGTGCTGATGATCGGCCTCGACACGATTCTGAATGTCTTTCGCGGCGAACGCCGTTCGGACAAGGCGAAGGCGGTCGTCACCGGCGCCGGCAGCGGGATCGGGCGGTCGTTCGCGCTCGAGCTCGCGCGCCGGGGCGGCGAGATCATCTGCGCGGACATCAGCATGGAGCGCGCGCAAGAGACCGTCGCGCTGATCGACCAGCTGCCCACCGGCAAGGGCCACGCCGTGCAGTGCGACGTCGCCGACCGCACCGCCATCGAGCTGCTGGCCAAGCAGGCGCAGGAGATCTTCGGTGGCGCGCCGACGCTGGTGATCAACAACGCGGGTGTCGGCATCGGCGGAAAGCCCGTGGGCGACATCGGTTTCGAGGACTGGGACTGGGCACTCGGCATCAACCTCTGGGGTGTGGTGTACGGCTGTGAGGTCTTCACGCCGCTGCTGCGCGAAGCCGGCCGGGGTGGCATCATCAACGTGGCCTCGGCCGCCGGATTCGCCGCCGCGCCGTCGATGGCGGCCTACAACGTGTCGAAGGCCGGCGTGATGTCGCTGTCGGAAACCCTCGCCGCCGAACTCGACGGCACCGACGTCGCCGTCACCGTCCTGTGCCCGACCTTCGTGAAGACCAACGTCTTCACCGACGGCCGCATCACCCCCGGCTCGATGAGCCTGAGCCAGCAGCTGGCCCGCTGGACCGGCCTGTCGGCCGACAACGTCGCCGCCCGCACGCTGGACGCGCACGACGGCGGCCGGCTCTACGTGGTGCCGCAGATCGACGCCACCGTCATCTGGCACCTCAAGCGACACTTCCCGGCCCTGTACGTCCGCGGTGCCGGACTGCTCGGTCGCGTACTTCCCAAGGACTGAAAGGAACCCATCATGGCAATGGATCTCGACGACATGCTGCAGAAGATCAAGGACAAGCAGTGGGCCCTGGCCGACATCGACTGGGACGCACCGGGTGCTGAACTGATCGAGCCGGAACTGTGGGCCAAGCTCAAGCCGTTCATGACCGATCTGATGTGGATCGAGAACGTCGGCGCCCGTGGCTTCGCCGCACTGGCCCGCAAGGCCCCGACCCCGACGCTCAAGAGCATCTACGAGCACTTCCACGCCGAGGAGCAGAAGCACGCCAACGCCGAGCTGGCCCTGATGCGGCGCTGGGGCATGCTCGAGAACGACGAGGTCCCGCCGCCGAGCGTCAATGTGCAGCTGGTGATCACCTGGCTCGACAAGTTCTCCGACGGCATGTCGCTGTCGATCCTCGGCACCGTCATCCCCATGCTGGAGGTGGCACTGGACGGCGCACTCATCAAATTCATCACCGATGAGGTCAAAGACCCGGTGGCGCAGGAGGTTTTCAAGCGCATCAACTCCGACGAGTCGCGACACCTCGCCGTCGACTTCGAGGTCATGGACATCCTCGGCCACGCCGACATGCGCAAGCTGGTCGTCGACTTCGTCGGCAGCTGGATGAACCCGGCACTGATCGTCGGCACGCTGAGCTACTTCCCCCTGCTCAACAAGATGCGCGACAACATCGTGGCCATGGGCGTCAACGAGGAACGCCTGTACCAGGCCATGCGGCGGTTCCAAAGTGTCGGTGAGCGAAGCGCTTTCGCGCGCCGGGTGCCCATGTACCGGTTCATCTCGTGGCACGCCAAGAAGGTCATCGACCGTACCTCGAAGTACCACTGGCTGGCCGATTCGCTGGTGGTGGTCACCGGCGCCATCCCGATGCCGCTGGTGAAGTACACGCCGACCTGGTCGGACGAGCTGACCTACGAGCCGGTTGCGTAAGGGAATTCACGAATGACCATTTCTGTAGCGATCATCGGTGCGGGCTTCGCCGGCATCGGAGCCGCCATCCGGCTCAAAGACCAGGGCATCACCGATTTCGAGATCTTCGAGCGCGGCACCCGGGTCGGTGGCACCTGGCGCGACAACACGTATCCCGGTGCGGCGTGCGACATCCCGTCGCGCCTGTATTCCTACAGCTTCGCGCCGAACCCGGACTGGTCGCACACCTACTCCGGTAGCGACGAGATCCTCGGCTACATCGACAGCATGGTGGAGTCGTTCGGTATCGCGCCGCACATCCGCTTCGGCCACAACGTCACCGGTGTGGAGTACGACGAGGTGGCGGGGGAGTGGACCGTCAACTTCGAGGGGCGCGAACCGGTGCAGGCGCGCGCCGTGATCGTCGCCTCGGGACCGTTGGCGAACGCCAGCTTCCCGAAGATCGAAGGCATCGAGACCTACGAAGGCAAGAAGATCCACAGTGCCCGTTGGGATCACGACTACGACTTCACCGGCAAGAAGGTCGCGGTCATCGGTACCGGCGCCAGTGGCGTGCAGATCGTCCCGGAACTGATCAAGGTCGCCAAGTCGGTCAAGGTGTTCCAGCGCACGCCCGGCTGGGTGATCCCGCGCATCAACGGCGCGACCAGCGGCTGGCTGAAGCGCATCTACAAGGACGTGCCGTTCGCCGAGAAGCTCGCGCGGTCCGCGTGGTTCTGGGGACACGAGTCGGTGGCGCTCGGTGTGGTGTGGGACAGCCCGTTCACCCGGGTGGTCGAGGCACTGAGCCTGGCGAATCTGCGCCTGCAGGTGAAGGATCCGTGGCTGCGCCGCCAGCTGACCCCCGACTTCTCGGCCGGCTGCAAGCGGCTGCTGATGACCGCCGACTACTACCCGGCGCTGCAGGCCGACAACTGCAAGCTCATCACGTGGCCCATTGCACGGTTGTCGCCCAAGGGGATTCGGACAGTCGAAGGCATCGAGCACCAATTCGACGCCATCGTTTTCGCCACCGGTTTCGATGTGTCCAAGGCCGGCACCCCGTTCCCCGTCATCGGTATCGACGGCCGGGAGCTCGCCGCGGAATGGAGCCGGGGCGCGTATGCCTACCGCAGCGTCGCGGTATCCGGTTACCCCAACCTGTATTTCACGTTCGGACCCAACTCCGGACCCGGCCACAGCTCCGCGCTGGTGTACATGGAGGCGCAGATCGACTACATCGTCGAGGCGATCTCCAAGCTGCTGCAGTTCGGGTGGAAGTCGCTCGACGTCCGGCCCGAGGTCCAGGCCCGGTACAACGAGGACATCCAGCAGCGACTGCAGTCCACGACGTGGAACTCGGGCTGCCAGAGCTGGTACCTGACCGAGGACGGCTTCAACGCGACGATGTTCCCCGGGTTCGCCACCCAGTACGTCAACCAGCTGAAGACGGTCAATCTGCACGACTTCAAGATCACTGCTGCACAGACCAGCAGTGCTTCGGTCCTGACCGCATAGAATCCGCTGGTGGCTGAGTACCGGATCGACGACCTCGCGCGCGAAGCGGGGACGACAACCCGGAACGTCCGCGTCTACCAGGAGAACGGCCTGCTGCCCCGGCCTCAGCGCCGGGGCCGGGTCGCGATCTACACCGACCGGCACCTGAGCCAGCTGCAGGCGATCGTCCGGCTGCTCAGCGAGGGCTTCACCGTCAAGCACATCTTGAAGTTCCTCACCGGCCTGCAGCGCGGTGAGGGGCTCGTCGAGGTGCTGGACCTGGCCGATCTCGAGGAGCTGGTGATCGCGCCGTGGTCGAATCCCGAGGCGCAGACCATGACGCGCCAGGAGCTGGAGATGCAGCTGGGCCGGCTCGACGGCGCGACGTTGCGCCGGCTCGTTTCGGGCCGGATCATCGAGCCGACCGACGAGAAGGACTCCTACCTGGTCCCGGACCGGCGGGTGATCGACGACTTCGCCAAGCTCATCTCCCGCGGGATGCCGTTGGCGGCGATCCTCAAGACCACCACGGCGGTCGACAAGAAGCTCGACGAAGCGGCCCGCGCCATGACCCGGGCCGGGCACACCGAGGTGGTTCGGCAGCGCGGGACCGGCTGGTATCCCAGCAACGACGTCGAACTTGCCTGGGCCGCCGACCTCATCGATGCCATGCGCCGTGTATCTCGCCGTTCTGCTCACGCTAGCCTTGACCGCGCGTTAGATGAAGCGGTGCGTGCCGAGCTGCGGCAGTACCAGCAGGAGGCCAAGGACAAGGGGGCTCCTGTCGAACGGAAGGCGTGAGTCATGGCGCAGGCAGACGGAGCTGAGGCTTCCTCCGGCAAACGGAAGCGCGGGCCGAAGACCCTCGTCCAAGCGGTGTTCGCATTGATGGACGATGTCGCCGAACTCCGGAAATCCGCGCAGTTCATCGCCGACAACATCGCCGCCCTGAGCGAGAGCGCAGCGGGCATCGACAGGCACGCCGAACTGATCGCCAGCCAGATCACCACGTTGACCGAGGCCGCGGCCGGCATCGACACGTCTGCCGAGAAGATCGCCCACGGTGCCAACTCCATCGCGGCGACCCTGCCGAGCCTGAAGCGGCTCGCCGAAGTCGTGGAGCCGCTCGATACCACGGTGGCCCGGCTGGGCTGGCTCGTCGACCGGCTTCCCGGCGTAAAACGAAGCTAGTCGTCAATTCCTGTTCTCGCAGAACGGAATTCGTCCTCACTCGTCAATATCGAGACCCGTGTCGATCGGCTATTGCCACCCGCCGAACATCGGAGGAACGTATATCGGTGGACCGGCGGCGCCGCTGGGGCGCTGCCCCGATATAGAGGGGGTGGGCCGTGTACGCACGCTCTACCACTATCAACGCACAACCCTCGGCTATCGACTCGGGAGTGGCTCACCTCCGCGATGAAGTGATGCCCCAACTCCAAGGTCTCGACGGGTTCGTCGGCATGTCGCTGCTCACCGACCGGGAGTCCGGCCGGTGCATCGTGGTGACCGCGTGGGAGTCCCAGGACGCGATGAACGCCGTCGCCGAGCAGGTTCGGCCGATTCGTGAAAAGGCGACCCAGATGTTCAGTGGCGGCGCCCCGACCGTTGACGAGTGGGACATCGCGATATTGCACCGCGCTCGCCAGATGCCCGAGGGCGCGTGCGCGCGGGTTACGTGGGGACATGTCGACCCGGCCCACGCCGACGCCGCCATCGAGCATTTCAAGATGAACATCGTCCCCGACAGTGAGGCGCTCGAGGGCTTCTGCAGCACCAGCCTGCTGGTCAATCGGAACACCGGACGCGGCGTGGCCTGCACGACGTTCGACAGCCGAGAAGCCATGGAGCGCAACCGGGATGGCGCGCGCACGATGAAGCAGATGCGCATGAAGGAAACCGGTGCGGCCGAGCTGGACGAGGCCGAGTTCGACGTGGCCTTCGCTCACCTGCGGGTGCCGGAACTGGTTTAGCCGCAGGCGCCGAACCGACCCGGGGACCGGACCGGTGCCGGGTCGTGCTCGGCTGCCCCGTGGGGGCAAGCCAAGAATCTGCCAAGCGTCGGGCTGCATGCTTCCTTCACCAATCAGCAGCAGAGACAGGTGAGTTCACATGACGCGACGAATCGCACGACTGGCCGCGGCGGCACTGTTGTCCGGCGGGATGAGTCTGGCCGCTTTCGGGTTGAGTGCCGGCACTGCCCAGGCAGAACCCTCCTCGGGCACCTGGTGTCCGGGCCAGCCGGTCCCCGGAGGCTTCACCGAGGTCGACTGGGACTGGACGACCTGCCATCGATACAACTTGGTACACCGCGGAATGCCGCCCCAGGTCGTCGGCATGACCGCCGAAGACGGCTGGTACGGCGGCCACCCCCACTACCGCACCGTCGCGGGCGAGAACACCAACGCGACCTGCCAGTTCCTGGGGTGCCCGTAGCACTCGGCGTAGCTGATGACGGTGAAACCCGTTGTGGGCTGCCGCCTTCCGTGCTCAGAAGGGTGCGGGTTCATCCCATTCCTCTGCGGCGCGGGCCATTTCGAGTTCGCGGTATCGGTGCCATTCTTCGCTGGCGATGCGTTCTTCGTTGAGCATGCGTGCTTCGTTGATGAGTTGTTGGCGTTCTTGGGCGCGGGTGCGTTTGCGTTTGGGCATGCAGTGGCCGCGCCCGGGGGTGCGTGGTGGTTGTTCGGTGATTGTGGGTGTTCCGGTGGGTGTGGCCAGTTGGGGATACCAGTGGGCGCCTTCGGGTTTGGTGATGTAGGTGTGTCCAGTGGGGGCGACCCAGACGACGGTGCCGTCGGGGTATTGGTGGTCGGTCCAGCCGTGGAATGTTTTGAGTAGGTGGTGGAACCGGCACAGGCATTTGAGGTCTGACGGGTGCGTCGGCCCGGCCGGGTACGGCACGGTGTGGTCGAGGTCGCACGCCTGCGCAGGCCGGTCACAGCCCGGGAACCGGCAGGTCAAATCCCGGCAGCGGACGAACTCGGCCAGCTTGGCCGAGGGCCGGTACCGCGACTCGGCCGCATCGGGCGGGATCTCCACCTGACGGATGATCGCGCCCTCGGCGAGGTGGGCGACCTGCTCGGCGGGGATCTGTCCGTACCCGGGCAGGAATCCTGGGGCCTGCCCGTTCACTGCCTCCGGTGTGGCGATGACGTGGATGACCGCGCGGGTCCCGACGGTCTGGGCCGGCAGCTCGCCGGTGTCCGCTGGGCAGTCGTCCTGTCCGCATCGGCATGCCAGGCGCTGCCCGCGGGCCAGGGCATCGATAGCGGCGGCGCGGCGCTGATCATGGCTGCGCGGATCGTTACGGCACACCCCCTTGGCGAGGTCGTCGATGGCGGCGTCCAGCACGGCCGCGGTCGCCGCGTCCACGGTGCCGCAGATGCTCGCGCACCCCGGGCCGGACGCACGAACATCCAGGTAGCGGGCCTGCGACGGGGGCTTGGGTGGGTGGACCCCGGCCTGATCGGACGCGGCGATGATGGCGTCGATGCGTTGTTCCATTTTCGGTTTCGACAACCGGCCCCAGGCCACGATCTTGGCGGCCAGGTCGGCGTCGACCTGGCCGGCGACGTCGTCGTCGATGATCAGGTCGGTGCGGGCGACGATCATCGCGACCATCACCGCGTCGATCAGGCCGTTGGCGTAGATGGCCGCTACCTTGGGCAGGCGGGTGCGCAGCATCACCGCCCGGTCCACCTGCGCTTGGGCCCGCTTGCGGGACACCCCCAGGGCGGCGGCGACCTCGACGACCAGGCCGGCATAGCCGTCGATCGCCCAATAGCGTTTCTCGATGTCGTCGTCGGGGGCTCGCAGCGCCCACAGGTCACCGATCGCATCCAGGCGGCGGGCGCCGGCGGCGTTCTCTTCCCGGGTGGCCAGGGTGATCGCGTCGACCGCCGCGGCCGCGGCGAGGGGATCACTAATTGTTTCGCTCATACGTTCGAATGTAGACCTGCCCACCGACAAGTCCAGGCGGTTGCGACACCCTGGCATCGACGATTAGGACACCTAAACAGAAGGGCCCCAGCAGGATTGGCGCCCGGGCGGGGATCGTCGACGGTTAGGGCAACTAGCCAACTCGCCCCGCGAACGCGGGACGCCAAACGGCGAGCCGCCGACAACCCGCCGCGCTGGAACGACAGGACCGATTAGTCGCCCTAACCGTCGAGGATCGACCGGCCGGCGCCGGAGCCCTCTGGGATGGGCCGGAACGATTGCGGAGTCGACCTAACCGTCGAGGGTCCTGTGCCGCATGAACGTCAGAGGACAGCTAGGCGACCTAACCGTCGACGATCCGCCGGCGCTGCCTCCAGGCGGCGGTAGCGGTCGGAGGACCGCCCGCGACTTACCCAGCCCACCTAAGCGTCGACGGTCACCGGCTCGCGCTCCATGTTCGCCGTCGCGGAGTGCCCGGCGTTCGGCTTGCTCGGCCACCAGATGCGGTTGCCGATCATCGCCATCGCCGCCGGCACCAGCACGGTGCGTACCAGGGTGATGTCGATCAGCAGGCCGATGCCGATGGTGAACCCGATCTGCAGCAGGTTGATCACTCGGCCGGTCATCAGCGCGAACATGGTGAGCGCGAAGACGATTCCGGCGGTGGTGATGACGCTGCCGGTGCTGCCGAAGCTGCGCATGATGCCGCGGATCATGCCGTCCCCGGACTCGTCGCGGATGCGGGCGGCGAACAGCATGCTGTAGTCCGCGCCGACGGCGATGAGCGCCATGAAGGACACCGGGAAGACCGACCAGTCGATGTCGACACCGATGAGGTGCTGCCACACCAGGACGCTGAATCCAGAGGCGGCGGCGAACGACAGCGTCACCACGGCGACCATGAATACGGGCGCGAGGATGCTACGGAGCAGCGCGATCAGCACCAGCAGCACACCCAGGATCGCGACGATGCCGTAGACGGCGAAGTCGTGCCACACCTGGTCACGCATGTCGGCCGACAGCGACGCCAGGCCGGTACTCGCGAAACGTGCTGTCTGCAAAGACGTTCCAGACGCGGCCTCGGTCGCCGCCGGCGCCAGTGCGCGGGAGGCGTCGAGGGCCTGGGCGCTGTACGGGTTGATCTTCCAGATGACGAGCATCCGCGCGGTCTTGCCGTCGGGGGAGAACAGCAGGTCCTGTGCGGCCCGGAAGGCCGGATCGGAAAAACCTTGCGGCGGAAGGTAGAAGCCGGAGGCTGGGCCGTCACCGGTGTGGGTGCTCAATGTCGTCAGGTAGTCCGTCGCCTGGCCGAGCCCGTCGGTGAGCCGGCCGGACATGGTGACCACCTGGTCGACGCCGCCCTTGACCTGATCGAGCCCGACGGCCAGCCGGGTCATCCCGGCGCTGAGCTGGTCCGCGCCTCGCACGAGTTCGGTCAGCTGGGTGCGTGCCTGCGCCGGCGAGCCGCCGGGCAGGTTCGACACCATCTTCTGCAAGGTGGCCAACGCTTTTCGGATGGCCGGCTCGGCGGCCCGCACCTTCTCGACGGTCACCTGCGGGACCGCGGAGAGCCGCTGGGCCTGTAGCAGCGCCCGGCTGACCGCGCCGTTGGAGATGGCGTCGAGTTCGGCGATGTCGGCGCGGGCCCGGCTGCACACCGGGTTCATCAGGCAGTCCGGTCCAGGTTGCGGGTCCAGGGCGGAGCCCAGTGCCGAGCTCACCAGCCGACCGGCGTCGGCGACCTGTGCGTTGCCGTCGATGGCCTGCAACGCGGCGTCGAGCAATCCGGTGGAGGAGCTGAGATCGGCCAATGCCGACCGGACGTCCACGGTGCCGTCGGTGAGGGTGGACAGCCCGGCGCCGGCGGCCTGGTATCCGTCGAGCACCTGATGGGCGAGTCCGGTGACTTGCCTGATGCCCGAAACCAATTGGGGAAGCTGCGTCACCGCGGAGGCGGCGCCGTCGCGCAGTTGGGCCGCGCCGGCGTCCAGTCGGTGGATGTCGGGAACGGCTTTGTTGACCTGGTTCTTGGCATCGCCGAGCCGGTCGGCCACGATCCCCGCCTGGTAGCCGATGGTGGTCTGCGGCAACTGCTTTCCGGCCGGCCGGGTCATCGAACGGACGTAGGCGATCTCGGGCATCCCCGACAGGCGACCGGCAACGCGGTCGAGCGCGGCCAGGTCGTCGGTGTTCCGCATGTCATGGTCGGCCGACACGATGAGGTATTCCGGTGCCGCCTCGTTGACACCCCAGTGGGCGTAGGTCTTCTCGTAGCCGACGGAGCTCTCGGTGTCGTCGAGCTGCATGGAATTTTCGTCGAAGTTCACCCGGAAGGTGGTGAGAACCGCTGCGGAACTGAGCAGCAGCACCAGCGATGCCGTCACCAGGACTCCGGACCGGCGGATCATGGTGGATCCGATGCGGCGCCAGCGTCGGTCGTTGAGGGGACGCGGTTCGGCCAGGCCGCGGCGTCCCAGGATCGACAGTAGGGCGTAGGGCAGGGACATCGACACCGCCAGTCCGACGACGATCGCGATGGCGATCGGTGGGCCGGCGGCCTTGAACATGCCGAGCTCGGTGAATCCCATCGCGGTAGCGGCCGCCGCGATGGTCAGCATCGAGGCGATCAGGATGCCCGAAACCCGCTGTCCGGCTTGCGCTATCGCATCGACGACGGGCACCTGGCTGCGCCGGGCCTCGTGATAGCCGGCGAGGATGAAGATCGCGTAATCGGTGGCGGCGCCGAGCAGCATCGCCGTCATCAGCGAGATGGTGAAGTTCGAGACGGTGAGGGTCCCGCCCATGCCGAGCAACGACACGATAGGGCGGGCCACGCCGAGGGCGATGCCGATGGTCAGCAGCGGGACCATTGCCGTGGCCAGCGACCGATAGACCATCAGCAGGACCAGGGTGATCAGTAGGACGGACACCGCGGTGATGATCAGCAGGGAGAAGTCCATGGCACTGAACAGGTCGGCCAATGTCGGCGACGGTCCGGTGAGGTACACCCCGACCCCCGGGGGTTTGGGCAGGGCCTGGAGCTGATCGCGGATCGCGATGGTGTTCTTGTGTGCCTTGGTGGACCCGACGTCGCCGGTGCCGGCAAGGACGAGGTTGATCGCCTTGTGGTCGGGGCTGAGTGCGATGTCCCGTAGTTGCGGATTGTCATAGGTGTCGAGCACGTAGGCGACGTTGGTGGTGTCGCGCTGCAAGGTGGCGACGATGTTGCGGTACAGGGCTTCGTCGGCCGCGTTGATGCCCTTCTCATCGACCAGCACCACGCTCCCGACGGCCGAGGACCGCGGGACGCCGAAGGCGTCGGACATCTCGCGCAGCGTCTGTGCGGCCTTGATGTTCGCGGGCATGAACGGCGCCGAGTGCTCGGCAACGGTCTGCTCGAGTTGGGGGATGGCGACGTTGAGGATTCCGGCGAGTGCGATCCAGAAGCCGATGACGGCCCACGCCCATTTGGCACAGAAACGACTGGTGGCGGCGAAAAACCTACTGTTGTGTCCCACCCGGACCCCCTTGATTCGAGACCGGAACTACACCGTTCGGTCTACTATTGGAGGCAGACGCTAGTAGACCGACTGGTGTACAAACAATGCTGAAGGACAGGGAGTTACGTCACATGAGTGCCCGGGATCGGCTCGTCGTCACAGCCATCGATCTGATTCGGCGCCAGGGCGTTTCCGGCATGGGGCTCAGCCAGCTGCTCGAACGCAGCGGTACTGCGCGGCGGTCCCTCTACCTGAACTTCCCTGGTGGCAAGGCCGAACTCGTCGCCGACGCGACCGTCGCGGCAGGCAACATGCTGGGCGACGGCATCGACCGCCTGATCGGCGAAAACGGTCCGGTCGGGGCGGTGCGGGCCTTCGTCGAGATGTGGATTTCGAACCTGAACAGCAGTGACTTCGAGATCGGCTGCCCGATCATGGCAGCCGCCCTCGGCAGGTCGGAGGCACCGGCCGCGGCCGACACCGCTGGTGAGGTCTTCCTCGACTGGGAACGCCGCATCGCTGCCGGCCTGGAAGCCGCCGGACTGTCAGCCGACAATGCCGCGCGGCAGGCGACGCTGACCGTCGCCGCGGTGGAGGGCGCCATCGTCATGGCCCAGGCAACCAAGTCGGACGTGCCGCTGCGCCGCGTCGAGGCCGCGCTCGTCGAGTCGGTGGAGCAGTACCTGAATTAGGCGGACTGTGCCGGGGCCGTGCCGGAAAGGCAGTCGGCGATGAAACTGGCCATACGCGCGTAGGCCCGGCGGCTCTCGGGCAGCCCGGGGAAGATGGCCGGGAACGCGTGGACCTGACTCGGCCACGCCGCGACATCGCACCTGCGTCCGGCCTGGAGCAGTTTGTCCTGCATCCGTTCGGCGTCACACAGCAGTGATTCCGTCTCGGATGCGACGATCAGCGACGGCGGCATCGCGTCCATCGGACCGGACACCGGCTCCAATTCGTCGAGATTGCCGGCGGGGCAGATGCGCTCGGTGATGACAGGGAAGCCGGCGGCGATCCCGAAGACGTCCGTCGCCGCGGTCGCATGCGCGGTGCGTGCCGCGTTGTCCAATTCCAGCAGCGGCGAGATACCGACCACCCCTGCCGGCGCCGGGAGCCCGTGCTTCGGGGCCTGTTGCGCGGTGGCGAACGCCAGGAATCCACCGGCCGAGTCGCCGGCGAGGATGACCTTGGCCGGATCGACGCCCTGGCTCAGCAAGTGACGGTAAGCGCCCAGGCAGTCCTGGATGGTCGTCGCCAGGTCGACCTCCGGGTACTGCCGATACTCGATGTGTACCAACGGCAATCGCGTGACGCGCGAGAGCGCCGCGACGGCGCGCAGGTGGGTGTTCAGATCACCGAGGACGAACCCGCCGCCGTGGAAGTACAGAATGACGCCGTCGGTGATGGGCGCGTCGAGGTCCGACGGCGAAACCCACTCGACCGGCAGGCCGTTCCAGTTCTCGGCGACCAGACGGAAGCCGCGCGGTGGCCGACGACGCTGCAGGCTGGCCAACTTGTTGACATTGCGTCCCACCCGCACGATCCGCTGTGTCGTCGCCTCGTACTCCGCCGTGGTCAGCGCGCGAATCAGGATGCGGGCCAACAGCAATGACGCGAAGAAGTGGATGATGCGGGCGCGCAGGCTGGCCGGCTCGGCGGCGTGAATGACCGTGCTCACTGCGCCAACTCCACCAGCACCGGTGCATGATCGCTGGGCTGCTTGCCTTTTCGCTCCTCGCGGACGATCTCGCCGTGGGTGACGCGGGCCGCGAACTCCGGTGAGCCCAGCACGAAGTCGATGCGCATGCCCTGCTTCTTGGGGAACCGCAGCTGCGTGTAGTCCCAGTAGGTGTAGACGCCGGGCCCCGGGGTGAAGGGGCGGACCACGTCCGCAAAGCCGGCGTCGTTGATGGCGCGGAACGCCGCACGTTCCGGCTCGGAGACGTGCGTCGAGTTGGCGAACACCGCCATGTCCCAGACGTCTTCGTCGGTCGGTGCGATGTTCCAGTCACCCATGAGGGCCAGCGGCAGCGACGGATCGTCGGCCAGCCAGCCGGCCGCGGTATCACGCAGGGCGGCAAGCCATTTGAGCTTGTACGGCAGGTGCGGGTCTTCCAATGTCCGGCCGTTGGGCACGTACAGACTCCACAGCCGGACCCCGCCGCAGGTGGCGCCGATGGCGCGGGCCTCATCGGCGTCCTGCCACTGCGGCTGGCCCGCGAAACCGATCTGCACGTCATCGAGTCCGACGCGGGACGCGATCGCCACGCCGTTCCACTGGCTGTGCCCGACGTGCGCCACCTCGTAACCGAGCGCCGCGAACGGCATGGTCGGAAACTGCTCGTCCTTGCACTTGGTCTCCTGCATGGCGAGCACGTCGACGTCGGCGCGGGACAGCCAGTCGGTGACCCGGTCGACCCGGGTGCGGATGGAGTTGACGTTCCAGGTGGCGATACGCATGACGCTCCGATCAGACAGGCTCGGGGACTTTCAGTTCCCGACGTAGGGCAGTGAAATCGGTGATGGTCTTGGTCGCGACATTGGCAACCGGCCGGGCATTGCGGCCCGTGGCCTCGGACTTGGACACCATCACCACGCCGTCGATGTACGGCTGAATGGTGGTGGCGTTCTGCACCGTCGCGACGATCACCAGCTGGAAACCGAACTTGCGGAACGCCTGCAGCGCCTGCGACGCGAACTGTGGGTCGGACTTGGAGAACGCCTCGTCCAGCATCAGCTGCGCGAAAACCGGCTTGTTGTCGCCGCTTTCCGGGTTGGCCAGGTTGAAGCTCAGCGCCCCGGCCAAGCAGAAGGCCATCAGCTTCTCCTGCTCGCCACCGGAGTTGTCGCCGGCGTTGCTGTGCGTGCGGATCAGTTCATCGCTCGCCACGTCCCACTCGGCGCAGTCGAACGTGAACCGGTTGCGCACATCGAGCGCATCGCGGGTCCAGGCGCGGTCCTCGGGATTGTTGCCGGCCAACCGGTTTCGCAACCGCAGGATGTCGGCGTACTGCTCGAGGATCGCCTTCTTGTCGCCCAGCCCCACCTCGGCGATGCGCCGGGAGATCGCCTTGACGATGTCGGTCAGCTCGGAGACGGCGGCCATGGCCCGCGGGTTGGCGCGCAGCGTCAGCCGGGTGCCGCGGTTGAACTCCACCGCGCCCAGACCGGTGTTGACGCGATCGATCTGCTCGCTGATCCGCCGGGTCTCCTGCTCGGCGACGCGGTGCAGGGTGAGGATCGCGTCGGGCGCCTGCTCGGTGATCAGCCGCATCATGCGGTCATAGGCGTCGGGCAACTCGCGCTCGTCGATGTGACGGCAGACCGCCACGTAGTCGTAGATGCGCTCATCGAAGTCGTCCGAGTCGTTCGGAATCGCATCCGGGAACGACGCGTCGAACGTCGCGACGATGCGGGAAAGCTCCTCGTAGGAGCGCCGCCGGCTCTCGGTGAGCTGGTCGCGTTCGCGGCGGATGGCGGCGAACAGCGCCTCGCGGTGCGGCTCGGGGTTGAGCAGTTCCAGCGGCACCGGCACTTCAGCTGCGTAGCGGCGCAACAGATCTGTGGCCTGCTCCGACACCGCAGCGGGGGAGAGCCGGTCCTGCAGGTCCATCAGCTTGGTCCGGCGGGCGTCGAGATCGTCGCGCCGGGTCTGGATGGCGCCGCGCCGGGTCATCAGGGTCTGGATGTCGACCCAGCACTCCTCGGCGCGGGCCGACAGCGCCTCGATGTCGGGGTGGTCGGCCAGCAGCAGCTCGTACTGCTCGCGGAGCCGGTCGGCGTGGCCCTCGGCGGTGTCGGTGTCGATCTGGCTCCACTGTGGGAACTGTTCGTAGACGGCCTTGCACGCCGCTGCGCGGTCGCGCCAGCGCTGCCGTTGTGCGGCAATCTCATCCGCGGCCCGCCGGGCGGTGTTGAACGCTTCCTCGGCTTCGGTGAGCTCGGCGTGCAGCGCTTCCAGCTTGGCGCCGATGTCGCCCTGGTAGATGTACTCGGACGGCTTGATCGGGCGGCGGTCGTCCTTGATGGCCAGCCGGTCGGAGTCCTTGTAGAGGCCCGTGTCGGTGACGGCGCGGCGGAACCGCACGAACACGTCGGGGGTGTCGACACAGATGTGGTCACCGGCCGCGGCGATCACATCGGCGGCCTCGGCGGCACACGGATGCTTCGGCTTGACCAGGAAAAGCTTGCCCGCCAACGTGTTCGGCTCGGCCTCGCGTCCCGAGGCGCCGGCCCGAACGTGGTGCAGCGCCAGCCGTCCGCGCATGTTGGTCTCGTTGACGAACCGAAGCACCTTGGCATAGTGCTGATCGGGCACCAGCAACCGCAGGCCGACCCCGCGCAGCACCTTCTCGACCGCGAGCCGCCAGCGGGAGTGCTCGGGCTGCAAATCGAAAAGTTCGGCGACATAAGGCAGTTCGGCAGGGTCGATGCCGACGCCCGCGCAGATGTGGTCGCGCATCGTCACGGCGGACTCGGGCAGCGCCGAACCCACGTGCTCGACACGCTTGAGTTCCTTGGCCGCGTTGTCGCGCAGGATCCGCGCCGACTTCTGTGCGTACTCCGCGTCGGTGGACGCATCGCGCCCCCACTCGAGCTTGCCCAGCATCTCGGTGGCCTGCCGGGTGAGCTCCTCGCGCAGGTTCCAGAATTCGTCGGCCGTATCGGGCACTTCGACGCCGAGGGCCGCGACCATCTCCTCGTAAGCCGCGCGCCGCCGGGCCACGTCGTCGGCCTGCGCTTCGGCCGCATTGACCTGGGCCTGCAGCGGGCCGACATTCGCCGACGCGCCATTGATCTGGGCGTTGAGCGAATCACCCTCGGCCTTGGCCAGATTCAGCTGCCGCGTCAGGTCGGCGTTCTCGTTCTCAAGCTGATCGATGGTCGCGTCGAGCGTCTCGATCTCGGCGGGGCAGTGTCGCAGCCGCACATGATCGGTGTAGGCCCGCACCATCGGCAGGTCGACCAGATCGATGATTCCGAGGTCGGTCGACTCGGAGGCATAGCGGACCTGAATGGCCTCGATGTCGCCGAGGATCTTGCGCTTGCGCTGAGCCACCGCGAGTAGTTCCCGGGCCTCGACGAGCGGGTCGATCTGCTTGAGCGCCTCGGGCAGCCGGGCCAGACTGTCGGGCTCATCCAGCATGAACTCCCGGACGAACTGCTCAAGCCCACCAACGCTTTTCAGGGACTTGGCCTTGCCGAGCAGCTGTTGTGCGGCGTCCGAGGCACGGATGCCGATCGAGGCGTACAGCTGCGCCAGGTACTGCGACTCGACCTTCGTGGTGAACCGCCAGCCGTCGCCCTTGAAAACGCCGGCGTCGAACCGGCCCGCGGCCCACCGGTTGCAGACGTCCTCGATGTCCAGGTCGCCGTCGCCGATGACGAACCGGCTCGACGAATCCGAACGCGATTCTCCGGTCAGCCATTTGAGTACCAGGCCGGTGATGGTGCGGCCGGTGTTGCTGGTGTAGGTCACCGCGACCGCGGACCAGGTGGTGCCTTCACCGCGCAGGTACATCACCTGGCTGGTGCCGGCTTCGCTGCGCTGGCCCCAGGCGCCGCGGACATACTTGTCGACGGTGCGGCGGCCTGCGCTCGAGCCGGCCGCCGTGTTGTCGCCCGACGCGTTGAAGTTGCGCCGGTTGAACGGTAAGAAGCCCAGTGAAATCGCGTCCAGCAGTGACGATTTACCGCTGCCGGAGCCGCCCGCGACCAGTGAGCCGCCGGCGCTGAACGGAATGCTGTGATAACCGTCGAACACGCCCCAGTTGATGATCTGGAGCCGGGACAGGTGGAACTGCTCAGACATCGGCTTCAGTACCTCCGCCGGTGAGTTGTTCGAACTGCTGCTGCAGCTCGGTGATCACCGAGGCCGTCATCACAGCCGTGATGACGGGGCTCACGGTGTAGCTGTCCTCGTCATCACGGCTACGGCGCAGGATGTCGAGTCCGGTGAGGCGGGCGATGGCCGCGTCGATCCGGGCGGTGAACGTGACTGCGTCACGGTCGGTTTCGTTCAGCACGCCGCTGAACATGCCATGCATCTCGTCACGGGTGATGAGGAAGCTCTGGTCGCCGCCGGCGCGCATGAGCTGCGCCAGATGCAGCGCCAGAATCGAGTCGTAGGTGCCCAGGGGCTCGCGGCGCAACAGCTTGATGCCCTTGGCCGACTCGTAACGGGCCTGCTCGATGAACGCGATGTCGACGCCTTCGGAGATGCGCAACTGCAGGTCGAGTTCGGACAGCCGCACCGACAATTCGTTGCGGTACTCCAGAATCCAGCTGTAGATGTCGCGGTCGGACTCGCTGCTGATGTAGCGGCGGGTCAGCAGATGCTGCAGGGCCCAGCAGGCGCGGTCCGGCATGGCGCTGACGTCGCCGTCGAACCGCGGGCGACGCTGCTGTGCCGCCCGGCTGGTGCTGTCGACCTCGGGCAGCGAGGCGAAATCGATGGGGCTGTCAGTCATGCATGGCTCCTGTACTCATGACCGGCTCGGTGAACATCAGGTAGGGCACCTCGATCTCGCGGTCGCGACCGTCGAGCGAGCGGAAGCGCACCGACATGGTGTCGTCGCTCTGGTCACCCGGTCCCGCGGGTTGTTTGAGGGCCCACGACCACAACACGATGACGTGGCCCAGGTACGCCGAATCGAGCATCGAGACGGCCTCGGCCAGTGACACCGGGCGGCGCGCGACCGCGGCATTGATCATCTCGGACATCGCGGGTGCGTCGACCTGGGTGGTCAGCGCCGCGAAGGTCGACAGGTCGACGTCACCCTGTGCCGCTTCGGCGGGCTTGGGTGCCGAGAGGTCGCCGATCTTGAAACTCAGTGCGCCGATCGAGCTGATCGCGTGCCGGGCCAAGGGGACTTCGATATCCAGGCGGGAGTCGGTGAGGGACGACTTCAGCAGTGTCCGGGCCGCGCCGATGGCCTCGTTGAGCTGGCGGGCCACGCCGCGGCTGGACTCCATGGTGCCGAACGCGGTGAACCGTTTGACCCGCTGCGCGCACCGCTGCTGGATGCGTTCGACCTCGTCGATCTGGTGGCCGATCAACTCGAAGAACCCCGCCATCACCTTGCGCAGCGCCGGGTCCAGCTCGGGCAGCGCCGACGCCACGGTGGCGATGTCGTTCTCGAATTCGGCACGCTGGTCGGGGTCGTTGATCATGCGCAGGAACGCGCGATGCGAATCGCGGCCCGCCGAATCCCACGCCGCCTGGTAGTCGGCATACATCTGGCGCTGCCGGTCGCGGTACTCGATGTTGGTGTCGATCGGATCGTCGAGCGCCTGCGTGGCCTGCTCGATCATGGTGCCGTAGAGGCCGATGTCGGTGATCAGCCGTTCCATCTGCAGTGCGATGGCGCGGGCCTCGTCGTACATGTCGGTGACGTCGGGCTCGGGGCGCAGGCCCGCTTCCAACTCGTCGAGCTCGCGGTGCAGCGCGGCGATCTCGGCTTCGATACCGGCCCGGATGCGGTCGGGGTCGTTTCCGGCACGCGTGGCGATCTGACGCATGCGGGACGCGATACCGGCGATCGAACCGCCGGTGGCGATGCTGTCGCCGCGACGCATGCCGCGGACGAAGTCGAGGGCACGACGCGCGTCCTGCGTCAGATAACAGACATTGCGTTCGGCACCCGTGCGGGTTTCGGCAACGCGGTGCACCCAGCCCTGGCTGGCCCACGACTTGATCAGGGCGAGGCCGGACTGCCCGAGCTGGTCGTCGGTGTCGCCGAGCGCCGCCAGATCGCGTTCCAGCCGGACGACCAGATCGGTCTCGGCGACCATGCCGTCACTGAGGTGCCGCTCCATCAAAGTGGCATAGACGCCGAGATTGTTGGTGGCCAGCAGCCGGACCGCGCGCGAGCCCTGAACGTCACGGTTGAGTTCGAGCAACTCGGCGGCCGACAGCGCCGCATTCTCTTGCACCCGCAACCCCTGACCAGCCTGACACTTCGGTGCGTTCCACCGCCGATCCAAGATACTTGGCGAAGTGCCGGCCGGCATCGGCGGTCGTGCCCTGCGGAGCCCCGGACGACCGTCGCCCGCATTGCCCGGGACCGTCAGTCCCACATGTTGTCTCACCATGTGGACACCGGTCGAAGCCTCGGCCGGCTGCCGGGCACGCGGCTGCAGCAATCTCGCGAAAGCGTCGCTGTGACCCATGTCCGATTTGCCGCGTGTGGGAAACAGGGCGCCCCCGCCGAGTTCACAGGGCGGCTTCTGCTCGTGTGAGATTCCGGTCACGATCACAGCCCGGTGTGGTCTCGGTCACGATGCAAAAAACGCGTCTGAGCATTACTAATCGGAATATATCTGGCAGGTTCGGCCGGGTTTACGGGGTCGCGCCGAAGCCTTACCGGGCGCCGTAAATGGGTTTGCCGACTGGCCATTTGCCGGACGGTTAGCGGGCCTATAAACGGCGGTTTACCGGCTAATACGCAAACAGGCTTGGTGTTACCTGTGAGCCGTATGCCGTCGCTACCGATTCGTTACGACTTCGTCAAAAACTCTGGATTAACTCGGTTACTCGTCGGTAAATTACCCGCCAGTAAGCAAGCCGACCCCGAGGAGTCACTTCATGAATGTTGCGGTTCGTCGCCATACCAAGGCGGGTATCTGCGCAGCGACCACGGCGGCCATCGTGGCCGGCCCGCTGTTGCCGTCGGTGCCTGCCGCCGCGCATCTGCCGTCGCTGCCGTCGGTCAGCAGCGCCGCGGTCCAGCTGACCGCGGCGTACAACCCGCTGCAGCCGTGGCTCGACGCGTTCAACACCGCGTCGGAGAACGCGCAGCGAATCGGTGCGGTCGTCTCCGAGGCGCCGGCGGTGTTGCTGCAGCAGTTCCTGGCGAACCAGATCAGCCATGTGGGGGCCATCCTGCAGAACCCCGGCAACATCGGCGCCGTGATCCAGGACGTCGGGCAGAACGTGAAGTCGGCCATCACCGCCGCCACGCTGCTGGGGACCAAGCCGGATGACTGGACCATCGCCGGCTCGAACGACGTCTGGCACGGCCTGGTCGCGCAGATGCTCCCGAACATGCTTCCGACAGCCGGCAACCCGCAGGCGTCCGCGATCGTCACGCAGGTGGTCAACGTGCTGGCCTCACCCCTCAGTGGTGTGCTGATGGGTTTGGTGGGTCCCGGCATCAGCCCCGTGGTGGCGCTGGTCAACAGCATCACCAAGATCGCCACCTCGCTCGCCGCCGGTAACGCGATGGCCGCGGCGCAGGCTGCCATCAACATCCCGGCCGCCATGGTGAATGGTTTCCTGAACGGCGCCAATCTCAACCTGGATGTGCTGGCGCCGCTGATCACCAAGACCATGCCGGCCGGCAACGAACTGCAGAAACTCAACATCCAGTTCGGTGGCCTGTTCACCGCCGGCGTGACGGGCATGGACATGACCGGCATCGGTGGCTCGATCCTGAACTCCCTGGGTCTGACGGCCGAAACGGTGCTCGCTCCGGGATTCCCGCTGGAAATCACCGGCCAGGGCATCGGGCCGATCGGCGCGCTCGTCAACCTCAGCCACCTGCTGGCCAAGGCCATCGGCTGGAGCGGCACCGGTAACCCGTTGGCCCCCAAGACCGCCGCCGAACCGGCTGCGGCAACCCAGGTTTCGGTGACCAAGGCGGCCACGGACAACTCGATCACCTCCATCCCGCAGGCATCGGTGGCGGTGACGCAGGTGAAGGCCACCGCGGCGCAGGCGCCGGAGACAGCCGAGAAGCCGGCCACGCCGGCCAAGTCGGAGACGTCGGCGACCCCGGCCACTCCGGCGACGCCCGCCACCCCGGCCACCCCGGCCACTGCGGAGACGCCGGCGACCCCGGCTACGCCCGCCACCCCCGCGACTCCGGCCACCCCGGCGAATCCCGACAACCAGAAGTCGGATGACCACAAGACGGACTCGACCAAGTCGGAGACGACGAAGTCGGAGACGACGAAGTCTGAGACCAAGAAGTCCGAATCGAAGAAGCCGGCCAAGCAGAAGTCGGAGAAGCCGAAGCCCGTGAAGAAGCATGCTCCGGCGAAATCCACTGCGGGCCAGGGTGGTTCGACTCACGGCGCCGACGGTGGCGCCGGCTCGCACGCCTCGGGCGCGTCGAGCTAGCAGGTCAACGATCGGTGGGCCTCCCGGCTCGGGGGAGGCCCACCGATTCCCCGCATCAACCAACCCCAATCAACTCGGAAAGAGGGAGTCGTACACATGGATTCAGCGGTCCGTCGCCATACCAAGGCGGGTATCTGCGCAGCGACCACGGCGGCCATCGTGGCCGCCCCACTGCTGTCGTCGGCACCTGCCTCGGTCAAGCTTCCGGCGCTGCCGTCGGTCAGTACCGCCGCGGTGCAGCTGACAGCGGCATACAACCCGCTGCAGCCGTGGCTGAACGCGTTCAACACCGCATCGGCGAATGCCGGCCGCATCGGAGAGGCATTCTCCGACGCCCCGGCAGTGTTGCTGCAACAGTTCTTGGCCAACCAGATCCGCCACGTCGAGGCGATCCTGAAGAACCCGGGCAGCATCGGCACGGTGATCGGTGAGGTCGGGCACAACCTGCAGTCCGCGGTCGGCGCCGCCACCGGCATCGGCGTTAATCCCGCCGACACCGCCGCGGCGTCTCAGTCGAACGATGGCTGGCACACGCTGCTGCTCCAGATGATCCCGAAGATGTTGCCGACCTACGACAACCCGCAGGCCAACGCTGTCGTCTCGCAGGTCCTGACCTTCTTGGCCTCGCCACTGAGCGGTGTTCTCATCGGTTTGGCGGGCCCGGCGATCAGCCCGGTCGTGGCACTGGTCAACAGCCTCACCGCCGTCGGCGCCGCGTTGTCGGCCGGCGATGTGGCCAAGGCTGTGCAGTCCGTCATCAACATCCCGGCCAACATGGTCAACGGCTTCCTCAACGGCGCCAAGCTCGACCTCACGGCGCTGACGCCCCTCGTCAACAACTCGGGACTGCTGAAGTACAACACCCAGCTCCGGGCACTCAGCATCCAGTTCGGCGGGCTGTTCACCGCCGGTGCCACGGGTTTCGACGACAGCGGCATCGGTGGCTCGATCCTCAACTCGATCGGCCAGGACGTCTACACCGAGATCTTCGGGCCCTCGGAGTTCCCCGTTGACGGTCGTGGCATCGGACCGATCGGGGCGTTGGTTTCCCTCGGCCACATTCTGGCCAAGGCCATCGGCTGGAGCGGCACCGGTAACCCGCTGGCCCCCAAGGCTGCTGTCGAGCCGGCAGCCGCGACGACGCAGGTGTCGGTGACCAAGGCAGCGACGGACAACTCGATCACCTCGATCCCGCAGCCTGCCCTCGCGGTGACTCAGGTCAAGGCCACCGCGGCACAGGCCCCGGAGACGGCCGAGAAGCCCGCCACCCCCGCCAAGTCGGAGACGGCGGCGGCCCCGGCAACTCCGGCTGCGCCGGCGACCCCGGCCACGCCCGCGACGCCGGCCGGCTCGGAGACGCCCGCCACCCCCGCGACTCCGGCGACGCCCGCGACCCCGGCGACCCCGGCGAAGCCCGACAACCAGAAGTCGGACGACCACAAGGTCGAGTCGACCAAGCCCGACTCGACCAAGCCGGACTCGACCAAGCCGGATGCAACGAAGTCCGACACCAGGTCGGAGACGACCAAGTCGGAGACCAAGAAGTCCGATTCGAAGAAGCCGGGCAAGCCGAAGGCGGAGAAGGCCGAGAAGCCGAAGCCCGCGAAGAAGCCGGCACCGGCGAAATCCACCGCAGGCCAGGGTGGTTCGTCCCACAGCGGGGCTGACGCAGCCTAGCCGGTACCTGCCGAGGCCACGGTTTCCCGGGCGCCGACGATGTCGCGCGAGAAACCGTGGTCTTCGGCGTTACAGGAGCACGTACCGAGACCGGTGATGCAACCGGAAACCGATCGACTCGGCCAGCGCGAGCGCCGGCGCGTTGTCGTCGGGAACCCGTACATATGCGTGCGTCGCACCGCGGCCGGCGGCCCAGGACATCAGCTCCGCGCAGACGGCGCGGCCCAGTCCGCGTCGACGTTCCGGCTCCAGTACGGCGACGTCGGAAAGTCCCGCCCACACCGTGCCGTCGGGTGCGGTGGTCACCGCGGCGCGCCCGACCGCGGCATCGGCCACGGTGGCGAACGCCACGTCGCCGTCGACGACGGCGGTGAGCACCTCGACGGCAACGTCGTGCGCGTGAATCTGCTGCCACCGGGCATCCGGGATCGCGGGCAGTTCGGCAGCCGCGCCGCCCGGCAATTCAACGGTCAGAACGCGATTGGGCTCGATGCCCTCGGAACGGACCGGCAGCAGCCGCTCCGGGAGCGCGACCCACGGCTGCAGTCCGCGCGCGGCGTACCAGTCGGCGATGGCCGGCAGGGCCGTCAAGTCCGATGAAAAGAGCAGCGGCACAGCAGAATTGGTTCGCATGTCCGTGCCACCGGCCCGCAGCAGCCAGCCGTCGACCCAGTGCTGCTCGGTGCCGGGCCAGGCGAGCGCGGCAGCATGCTCGACCGCTCGAATCTCCGAATTGCGTACCGGGGCATGCGACAGCTCGCGTACCGACATCACCGCGGCGGGGCTGATCTCGACGCGCTCACCCGATTTGGTGCGCACCACGACCAGGGGGTCGAGCGCCTCGAGATGGCCGACGACGTCGGTGAAGGCCTCGGCGCCGGGGTCGGCCTCAGGTTCGGCCAAGCGGTAGCGCAGCGAGACGCGGCTACCGACGCGCCCGCTGGCGGGCATCAGTGCCCGAACGGGTCGTCGACCTCGCCCGGCATCCAGCTCAGCCCCGGCACGCCCCACTTGTTCGACTTGATCATCCGCTTTGCGGCCCGCGCGTTGCGGCCGATCAGGCAGTCGAGGTACAGGAAGCCGTCGAGGTGGCCGGTCTCGTGCTGCAGCATGCGGGCGAACAGGCCGGTGCCTTCCAGCTCGATCGGCTTACCGTCGGCGTCCAGACCGGTGACCTTCGCCCACGTGGCGCGGCCGGTCGGGAACGACTCACCGGGAACCGACAGGCAGCCCTCGTCGTCGTAGTCCGGGTCGGGCATGGTCTCGGGGATTTCCGACGTCTCCAGCACCGGGTTGATCACCACGCCGCGACGCCGCGCGGTCTGGCCGCGGTCGTCGGCGCAGTCGTAGACGAACAGCCGCAGCCCGACACCGATCTGGTTTGCCGCCAGACCCACGCCGTTGGCCTTGTCCATCGTTTCGTACATGTCGTCGATGAGCTCGGCGAGATCGGAAGGAAGAGACCCGTCGGCGCCGACGGCCACCGGAGTGGTCGCGGTGTGCAGAACAGGGTCACCGACGATGCAGATTGGACGGACAGCCATGACGAGCAATCTTAGTGACCCGACTCGCGGGTAACGATCACGGCTCAATACCGTCGGTCATGGTTGAATGTTCGCCGAACCACTTGCTGCGTCCCAGATCCGTTGTGACGCGCGAAACAGGCTGGCATATACCGAGATCAGAGAAAGGGTCCAGGGGCGAAATGGACGGCGCTATGGCGCGTACTGAGCGATCCGGGGACGACTCTGAGCTCGCCGACGGGTTGACCCGCCGCGAACACGACATTCTTGGTTTCGAACGTCAGTGGTGGAAATTCGCGGGTTCCAAAGAGGACGCCATCAAGGAACTGTTCTCGATGTCGGCGACCCGCTACTACCAGGTGCTCAACGCCCTGGTCGACCGACCTGAGGCGCTGGCCGCGGACCCGATGCTGGTCAAGCGACTGCGCCGGCAGCGGGCCAGCCGCCAGAAGGCCAAGGCCGCGCGTCGTCTCGGTTTCGAAATCACCTAGCTTTTCTGCCCTGAGGGTCCGCCTCGATAAGGTGGGGAGCAATGAATCAGCGAGAGTCCTCCGGACTGCCCCTGCGCGCCATGGTCATGGTGCTGTTGTTTCTTGGTGTCGTGTTCCTGCTGGTGGCGTTCCAGTCGCTGAGTTCGGACAGCAGCTCTGACTCGAGCTCGTCGAGCAGTTCTGCCAGCGCCACCTCGGCCACGGTTACCACGACGTCGACGACGCCCGCGCCCGCCAAGGCCGACGTCAAGGTCTTCAACATCTCCGAGGTTGCCGGCGCCGCAAAGGGCGTCGCCGACAAGCTGCACGAGGCGCAGTGGAACGTCACCGAGACCGACAACCTCAGCGTGGACGCGCCGCCGCCCGCCACGACCGTGTATTTCGGTGACGCCGCGGGGGAGAAGGAAGCCGCCGAAGCGGTCGGCAAAATCCTCGACGCACCCGTCGAACCGCGCATCCCGGCCCTCAATGACAAGGGACCAGGCGTGATCGTTCTGGTGACCGGTTAGGCTCTCCGGCATGCCGATCTCAGCCCCGATTCGCTTCCTTGCCGCCGCTGCGGTCATCGCTCCTGTCGTCGCTGCGTGTGCCCCTCCCGGACAGGTCCCCTCGTCCGTGCCCGGCACCACCCCGGCGATCTGGACCGGCGTCGAGCACGCCCCGCAGGGCCACGGTGAAAAGGCCGGCGAAAAAGCGGCCCCGCAGGCTGCCCCGATCGGCGAGAAGCTGGTCACCGAGCTGAAGACCCCCGAGGGAACGACGGTCGCGACCGCCGAGTTCCTGTTCAACGGCGGGTTCGCCACGCTGACGGTCAAGACCACCGCAGGCGGCGTGCTGACTCCCGGTTTCCACGGCCTGCACATCCACTCGGCCGGCAAGTGTGAGCCGAACTCGGTTGCCCCGACCGGTGGCGCGCCCGGTGACTTCCTGTCCGCCGGCGGACACTTCCAGGCTCCCGGCCACACCGGCTACCCGATGAGTGGTGACCTCGCCTCGCTGCAGATCAAGGGCGACGGCACCGGCTCTCTGGTGACCACCACCGACGCCTTCACCGCCGAGCAGCTGCTCGCCGGTAACAAGACCGCGCTGATCATCCACGAGAAGGCCGACAACTTCGGCAACATCCCGGCTGACCGGTACCAGCAGATCCAGGGCGCCGCTCCCGGTGCGGACGAGGCTTCGATGAACACCGGTGACTCCGGTAAGCGCGTGGCGTGCGGTGTCATCGCTGCCGGGTAGCGCGGACAGCCACACCCCACCGCGAATCGATTTCGCCGGGTCGCCTCGGCCGACCCTCGGCGTCGAATGGGAGTTCGCCCTCGTCGATGCCCGCACGCGTGACCTCAGCAACGAGGCCGCCGCGGTCATCGCCGAGATCGGCGAGACCCCGCATGTGCACAAGGAATTGCTGCGCAACACCGTCGAGGTGGTCACCGGCGTGTGCGACACCGTCGGCGAGGCCATGGACGACCTGCGGTCCACGCTCGGCCCGGTCCGCCGGATCGTGCGCGACCGCGGCATGGAGCTGTTCTGTGCCGGCACCCACCCGTTCGCGGAGTGGGAGAGCCAGCAGCTCACCGAAGGTCAGCGCTACGCCGAGCTGATCAAACGGACCCAGTGGTGGGGCCGGCAGATGCTGATCTGGGGCGTGCACGTGCACGTCGGGATCTCGTCGGCGCACAAGGTGATGCCGATCATCACGTCGCTGCTCAATCAGTACCCGCATCTGCTGGCGCTGTCGGCGTCGTCGCCGTACTGGGAGGGTGAGGACACCGGCTACGCCAGCAACCGGGCCATGATGTTCCAGCAGTTGCCGACCGCGGGCCTGCCGTTCCACTTCCAGAAGTGGTCGCACTTCGAGCGCTTCGTCTACGACCAGCGCAAGACCGGCATCATCGACCACATGAACGAAATCCGTTGGGACATCCGGCCGTCGCCGCATCTCGGCACCATCGAGGTCCGGATTTTCGACGGAGTGTCCAACATCGCCGAACTCGGTGCGCTGGTTGCACTGACGCACTGCCTGATCGTCGACCTGGACCGCCGGCTGGACGCCGGTGAGCAGCTGCCGACCATGCCGCCCTGGCATGTGCAGGAAAACAAGTGGCGCGCAGCGCGTTACGGGCTGGACGCGGAGATCATCCTGGACGCGGACAGCAACGAGCGGCTGGTCACCGAAGACCTCGACGACCTGCTGAACCGGCTGGAACCGGTTGCGGCATCGCTGCATTGCGCCGATGAACTGGCTCGGGTCGCCGACATCTACACCCTGGGCGGCTCCTATCAACGGCAGCGCCGGGTCGCCGAGGAAACCGACGGGGACCTGCTGGAGGTCGTCGACGCGCTGGTGTCGGAGCTGGAGTTGTAGCCGTGCCGATCACGCCGATGTTCCCGCTGGAATCCGCGCTGCTGCCCGGCGAGGAACTACCGCTGCGCATCTTCGAGCCGCGGTACGGCGAACTGGTGCGAGACTGTATGGCGGCCACGGAGCAGGTTTTCGGCGTGGTGCTGATCTCGGCCGGCCGTGAGGTCGGCGGCGGCGACGCCCGCTGCTCGGTCGGCGCGCTCGCCCGCATCGACCGGTGCCAGCCGCAGGGCGTCGGCCGGTACATGTTGAGCTGCAGCGTGACCGACCGCATCCGAATCGTGCAGTGGCACAACGACGATCCGTACCCGCGGGCCGAAATCGAGAGGTGGCCCGACGAGCCGGGGCCGGTGGTTCCCGAGGCGTCCATCGTGGCGGTCGAGGACCGGATCATCGCCGTGTTCGAACGCATCGCGTCGGCCCAGGGCGCGCGGCTGCGGGACCGGGACTCGATCCTGGCGCGGACCGTCAAACCCGATGTGGGACAACGGCTGTACGCGCTGGCCGCGCTACTGCCGATCGGCCAGGCCGACAAGTATTCGGTGCTGGCTGCGCCGAATGCCGCGGCCCGGCTGGGCGCGCTCGAGGAAGCGGTCGAGAGTCTCACCGCGATGGTGGAATTCCAGTTGTCCGAGGACTAGTACGGGCAGTTCCGTGCAGGCGGGGTGGTGTGGCACCGCTTATCCTGGACACAGCATGTTGTGCTACGGGGAGGGTTCACGATGACGGGTTGGCAGGGGAGCGGTTACAACGGTCCCAACCCAGGTGGCGGCGCGGGTAGATCGTCGGACGAAGAAGAAACGGCGATTCACCAGACCACGCCGCCGGCCGCGCCCGGATGGCCCCCGCAGACGCCGCCGCCGTTGAGCCAGCCGCCGGCAGGTGCGCCGCAGACACCGGCCTGGGGCCAGCCGGCCGCGCCGCAGACCGGCGGCTGGGGCCAGGTGCCGAGCGCACCCACCGGGGCGCCGCAGGGGTGGGGGACCCCGCCGGCGGCACCAGGTGCCGGCCAGGGGTGGCCCGGAGCGCCCGCGGGTGGCTACGGTGCTCAGCCGTTCGTCACCCCGCAGAAGAAGAACAAGGTGCCGCTGATCATCGCCGCCATCGTGGTGGTGCTCGTCGTGTTGGGTGGCGGCATCTACTACGTCTACGACTCGTTCGGCTCGGGCGACAGCGGCGGCTCGAGTTCCGCCAGTGAGGTCGTCAAGGGCTACCTGGAAGCGCTGTCGAACGGCAACGCGGACATGGCGCTGTCCTTCAGTAACGACCAGCCGGCATCGAAGGAATTCCTCTCGAGCGACGTGCTGAAGAAGCAGATCGCCGAATGGCCGATCAGCGACATCCGCATCCTGAACGAAGACAAGACCATGGAGTCGATCGGCCGCGCCGACGTCCACGTGGCGGCCAAGTTCGGCGACAAGAACTCCGACGCCACGATCCACGTCAAGAAGGAAGGCGGCAAGTGGCAGCTGGCCCACGCCGCCGTCAAGCTCGATCTGTCGTCGTTGAGCAGCACCGAGAACGCCGCCCGCAAGTCCATGACGGTGTTCGGCAAGGAGATCGCCGAGGAATCGGCGATCTACGTGTTCCCGGGCTTCCTCGAGCTCGGCAGCACCAGCCCGTATGTGTCGGTCACCGCCGCCAAGCCGCTGCTGCTCGACGCCGTCGAAGGGTATTCGTCGAGCGCCTACCTGCAACCCAAGTTCGCGCTCAACGAATCCGGCACCAAGACCATCGCCAAGCTCTTGGACGCGGCATACGGCAGCTGCTCGTCGTCGCGCTCACTGGTGCCGCCGGCGCCGTGCCCCGTGAAGATCAGCGACCGGGAACTGGTCGACGGCACCGTGACGTGGAGCCAGCCCGACATGAGTGGGGTCAAGGTCGGCGATCTGGACGAGTACCGCATGGAGGTCCGGATCAGCGGTGAGGTGCACTACGACGTGAGCGGGCAGGGCCGCAATGGCGGGACCAAGCGCGGCACGTTGACCTCATATGTCACCGGCACCACCGCCGACGTCAGTGGCGAGCAGGTGAAGATCAAGTTCAACTGAGCTTGGCGTCCACGAACTCGCTGCCGATGTCCGGCACCTCGCCGGCGACGTCGGGCTTGTAGCGGCCGGTGACCTCCACGGAGGTCTCGACGCGGGTCTGCCAGCCGTGGCGGGCCAGCCACTCGGCGACGTCCTCGCGCGGCTCTGGGTAGAAGAGCTCGGAGACGTCGGTCACCTGCTGACCGGCCTTGGCGGCTTCCTCCCGGATCGCATCCATCCGGGCTTTGCGGATGCGCTGGTTCTCCTCGCTGAAATAGTTGGCGCCGAAGCCCTCGACAGCGACGCGGCTACCGGGCGCACTGAGTTCGTGGATACGGTCGAACAACAGATCCTGGGCCTCGGCGGGCAGGTAGGGCAGCAGCCCCTCGGCGAGCCAGGCCGTCGGCTGAGCGGGGTCGAAACCGCTTCGCCGCAAGGCTTCCGGCCAGTCGTGACGGAGGTCGATGGGTACGCCGACGTGCCGGGCGACCGGCTGAATGTCATGGGTCGCCAGGGTTTCCTCCTTGAACGCCAGCACTTTCGGCTGGTCGATCTCGAAAACCACGGTGCCGTCCGGCCAGGGGAGTCGCCAGGCCCGCGCGTCCAGTCCCGCGGCCAGGATGACCACCTGGCGGATGCCGTCGGCGCTGGTCGACGCGAAGAACTCGTCGAACCACTTGGTGCGCGCTGCCGCGTATGCCCACACCATGCGCATGCGTTGCGTCTGTGCCGAACCGGCAGCGCCGCCGGCGAACGGCGACGACCAGCCGCGCGCGACCGCCGCGTCCACGAAGATCTGTGCGCACGGATCCTCGAACAACGGCTTGTCCGAGGCGGATTCGGCGGCCCGGGCCATCGCCACCCCCAACGCGGTGGCGCCCACGCTTTCGGTGATGTCCCAGGAATCGTCGTCAGTTCGCGCCATAGTCGTCCAATTCGTCGCGGATCAGCAGGTCGTCGCGGAAACTCTGTTCACGATAGGCGAGCTGGCCGACGCGGTTGGCCACCACCGGGGCGGTGATCAGGGTGAACAAGCCGGCCAGGATCAGCATGCCGACGTCGGCGTGCCCGCGCAGGCGCAGCCCGGCCCCGGTCAGCACCAGCAGCAGCCCCAGCACCTGGGGCTTACTGGCGGCCTGTAGCCGTGACAGCGTGTCCGGGAAACGCACGACGCCGATGGCCGCCGTCAGTGCCAGCACCGATCCGGCGAGCACCAAAACGCCTGCGACAATGTCGAATACGTTCATCGCGGCGGCTCCTGATCGGTGTCGCGGACACGGAACCGGGCCACGCTGACAGAGCCGACGAAGGTGATCAGGGCCAGCGCCGTCAAGCTGTACGTCGCCGTGGTGTCGAGGCTGTAGGCCGCCCACGTGCCGATGCCGCACATGGTGACGGCGACGAACGTGTCCAGCGCGACCAGGCGGTCCAGGGTGCCGGGGCCGGCCAGCAGCCGGAACACCGTGATGGCCGCGGCCGCGATCAGCATCACAGCGGCGATGGTCCAGATGGTGTTCATGCGGGGTCCGCTTCCAAAGGCTGCCAATGGGATTCACGTTCGAACGAGGCGATCATCAACCGCTCCACCTCGGCGATCTGGCGGTGGAACTGCTGCACCGCGCGCTCGGATCCGACGTCGAGCACGTGGACGTAGATCATCCGGCGCGCCTGATCGACCTCCAGCACGATCGAGCCGGGGATGAGGTTGATGACGTTGACCGCCACTGCCAGCACCAGGTCGGATTTGAGGGCGAGCCGGGCCCGGAGCACCGCGGTCAGCGGTGGGGGTCCGGGTCTGACCGCCAGCCAGGCGAGTTGCAACGAGGACTGCACCAGGTAGTAGGCGACCTTGAGCACGAGCCACGCCAGTGAGAGTGGATGCAGCCGGCCCGCCACCGGCACCTGCGGCAACGGCAGCAGCACCGTGATCAGCACGGCGACGGCGAGGCCGCCGAGGATGTTGGCAGCGGAGATGTTGCCCCACAACAGAATCCACACCGCCATCAGCCAGACCAGGATGCCCACGCGCGGTAACCACTGCCTCATGGCGTCAACACCACCGAGATGTACTGGCCGCGGTCGGCGACCTGGTCGGCGGCCCGCTCCGCGAACCCGAAGATGGGCCCCGCGAACACCGTCAGGGCGAGCCCCACCGCGATGAGCACCGCGGTCGGCGCCAGCATGCTGACGGGCATCCGGCCGACGTCGGGCCGGTCGTCGACGGCCACGTTCGCCACCGGCTCGAGCAGGCCGGCCGGGGCCGCCGTGGACAGCATGCCCTCCGGCGCGTCGGCGCGGGCGCGCCAGAACGCGAGCGTCCACACCCGCGCCATGACGTACAGCGTCAGCAAGCTGGTGATGACCGAGCCGGCGACCAGTGCCCACGCGAGCACCGACGCGCTCTCGGTGCCGGCCTGCAGCAGCGCCACCTTGCCGATGAAACCCGAGAACGGCGGAATGCCACCGAGGTTCAGCGCCGGGATGATGAACACGAACGCCAGCAGCGGGCTGGCCGCCGCGAGTCCACCGAGGCGCTGCAGTGTCGAGGCCCCGGCCTGCCGCTCGATCAGCCCCACCACCAGGAAGAGCGTGGTCTGCACGACGATGTGGTGGGCCACGTAGTAGATGGCGCCGGCCATGCCGATCCGGTTGGACACCGCGATACCGAACACCAGGTAGCCGATGTGGCTGACCAGGGTGAAGGACAGCAGTCGCTTGATGTCGCTCTGGGCCATGGCGCCGAAGATGCCGATCAACATGGTGAGCAGCGCCGCGACCATGAGCACGCCGTCGAGCGAGCCGCCCGGGAACAGCAGAGTATGGGCCCGAATGATCGCGTAGACACCGACTTTGGTGAGCAGGCCGGCGAACACCGCGGTGACCGGTGCCGGGGCGGTGGGGTAGGAGTCGGGCAGCCATGCCGACAGCGGGAACACCGCCGCCTTGATGCCGAACGCCACGAGCAGTACCGCGAACAGCGCCGCCCGGGTACCCGGGGTGATGCCGTCGAGCCGGTTCGCCAGCTCGGCGAGGTTCAGGGTGCCGGTGGCCGCGTAGGTGAGCGCGATGCCGATCAGGAAGATCACCGACGACACCATGGACACCATGACGTAGCCGATGCCGGCGCGGACCCGCTCCTCACTGGCGCCGACGGTCAGCAGTACGAAGCTCGCGGCCAGCAGCACCTCGAAGCCGACGAACAGGTTGAACAGATCGCCCGCGAGGAACGCGATGCAGACGCCGGCCGACAGCACCAGGTAGGTCGGCAGGAAGATCGACACCGGCTGCTCGTCACCGCCGTCGCGGATGCCCTGCCCGATGGCGTACCAGACCACCGCCAGCAGCACGATCGAGGACACCACCAGCATCAGGGCCGAAAGCCGGTCGACGACAAGCACAATGCCGAGCGGTCCCATGCCGGGTTCGGTCTGGCCCCAGCCGCCGACGTGGACGGCGACGGTCCCGCTGTGGTCGACGACGTAGACCAGCGCCGCGCAGACCGCTGTCATCGCGGCGAGCGCCACCAGCGCGACGACCTGCTGCAGCCGGGGCCGGCGGCCCGCGAACATCGTCGCGGCGGCCCCGAGGATCGGGATCAGAACGGGCAGCGGTGCCAGCACCGCACCCGTCGTCACGCCTGCTCCACCGGGTCGGCGGGCAGCGCGTCGAGTTCCGCGGGCGCGTCGGCGTCGGTGACGACGGACGGTTCGCCGCGGTCTTCCTCGACCGCCGGGGTGTCCGTGGTCGACAGCTGCGCCACCCGGCTGTCCTCGGGGTCGTTGCCCACCTCTTCGACCGTGGTGAGGCGGTAGGCCCGGTAGATCAGCGCCAGCACGAACGCGGCGACACCCATGGTGATGACGATCGAGGTGAGGACCATGCCCTGCGCCAGTGGGTCGGCGGTTCCCGTCTGACCGTGGCTGGTGCGGCCGCGCACCGGCGGATTACCGGAGTCACCCCCCATCACCAGGATCAGCAGGTTCACCGCGTTGCCGATCAGCAACAGGCCCAACAGCATTCGGGTCAGGTTGCGCTCCAGCAGCAGGTACACACCGGTGCCGGTGAGACCGCCGATGAGCACGAGCGGGACGAGATAGGTCGTCATCGGGTGGCCGCCTCACGTGGTGCGTACAACTCTTCGTCGACCTTGGCGCCGAGGCTCCGCAGGATGTCCAGCACCAGGCCCACGACGATGAGGTACACGCCGAGGTCGAAGAACAGCGCCGTCACCACCTTCACCGAACCCAGCAGGGGCAGCGTGAATTTCACGACCGCGCTGGACAGCACCGGCGCACCGAGCAGCAGCGAGGCTGTCGCCGTCCCGGCGGACAGGGCCAGGCCGGCGCCCAGAATCTTCCCGGCGTCCAGCGGCAGCGTCTCGCCCAATTCGTAACGGCCGCCGGCGAGGTACCGAAGCACCAGCGCCAGACCGGCCGTCAGGCCGCCGGCGAAACCGCCGCCGGGCGTGTTGTGCCCGGCGAAGAAGAAGTACACCGACAGCACCATGATGAGCGGGAAGATCATGCGGGTCGCGACTTCGAGCACCAGGGACCGGTGCCGCGGATCGCGCAGGTCGCTGCCGCGCAGCCAGGTGATGTCGGGTGTCGGCCGGTAATCCTTCGGTACCCGGGGCGCCGAACCGAAACGCCTGTGCCGGAACACCATTGAAGCCACGCCCGTCGCGGCGACCAGCAGCACCGAGATTTCGCCGAGGGTGTCCCAGGCCCGGATGTCCACGAGTAGCACGTTGACGGTGTTGGCGCCGTGCCCGCGGTAGTACGCGGCGTCGGGCAGCAGTTCGGCCAGCGGCCGGGTGTGGCGGGCGGCCATGGCGTAGACCGCCAGCGCCGTCACCGACGCGCCGACAGCGGTGGCCAGCAGCGCGCGGGGGAGCCGGTGCCGCTTCATGTGGGCGGCGTCGGATTCGGCGGGCAGGGTGCGCAGCACCAGCAGGAAGACCACCAAAGTCAGTGTCTCGACCAGGAATTGGGTCAACGCCAGGTCCGGTGCCCCGTAGAAGATGTAGAGCGTGCCGCAGCCGTAACCGGTGACGCCGACGACCAGCACGGCCGCCAGACGGTTGCGCATCACCGTCGCACTGACTGCCGCCGCCAGCACGATGAGGCCGACAACCACCTGCAGCGGCGAATTCCACAATTTCAGGTCGGGCTGGTCCCGCGGGCCCAGCAACAGCACCGCGATGGGCAGCACGGTCAGGGTGGACAGGATCATCGCCTGCGTCGTCGGGATCGAACCGCGCTGGGTGAACGCCGTCAACCGCACGGCGAAGCGGTCCGCGCCGCGGATGGCCGCGTCGTACATCCGGTCGGCGTTGCCCAGCGGCAGATAGGGCACCCGGATTCGCTCGAGGCGATGCCGCAGGACGAACGCCGCCGCGCCGGCAGCGACGATCACGGCCGACAGCAGCAGCGGCATGTTGACGCCGTGCCACAGCGCCAGGTGGTACCCGGTACTGCCCGGCATGGTCGCGGTGTAGTCGGCGATGGCGTGATCGAGGGCGTTCGGCAGCAACCCGAAGCCGAGGCCGGCGACGGCCAGGAAGCCCGGTGGCACCAGGAAACCGACGGTGGGCCGGTGCATCTCGGCGACGCGAATCGTGGGCTCGTCCTTGCCTTTACGCGCGAACGCCCCGTACAGGAACCGCAGGCTGTAGATCATGGTGAACACCGACCCGAACGCCACCGTCGCCAGCACCAACGGGGCGGAGGCCCCCAACGTCGGGCTGTGCCACAGGGTTTCGAAATCGGCTTCCTTCGCGACGAAGCCGAGGAAGGGCGGCAGCCCGGCCATGCTGGCGGCCGCCGCGACGGCGATGCCCAGCAGCACGGGGCTGCGTTGGCCGAGCCAGGCCAGCTTCCGGATGTCGCGGGTGCCGGTGGCGTGGTCGATGATCCCGACGACCATGAACAGTGCGGCCTTGAACATGGCATGCGCGCACAGCATGGCGAGGCCGGCGAGCATCAGATCACCACCGCCGGCGCCGACCATCACCGTGATCAACCCGAGCTGGCTCACCGTGCCGAAGGCCAGGATCAGCTTGAGGTCGTACTCGCGGACGGCGCGCCAACCCGCCAGCAGCAGCGTGACCAGACCCAGCGTCACGACCGTCGGCCGCCACGGCTGGTGGTCGGCGAAACCGGGCGTCATGCGGGCGATGAGGTACACGCCCGCTTTCACCATGGCCGCCGCGTGCAGATAGGCGCTCACGGGCGTCGGCGCTGCCATGGCGCCCGGCAGCCAGAAATGCATCGGGACGATGGCCGACTTGGACAGCGCACCGATCAGCACCAGCACGACGGCCACCGACGACGTGGTGCCCGTCGGCGCGTTGGCGACGAGGTCCGACAGCCGGTAGGTGCCGGCGAGCGTGCCCAGCATGATGATGCCCGTCAGCATCGCCAGGCCGCCGAACGTAGTGACCAGCAGTGCCTGGGTGGCCGCGCGCCGGCTGGCGACGCGTTCGGCGTAGTGGCCGACGAGCAGGAACGACAGGATGGTCGTCAGCTCCCAGAACAGATACAGCAGCAGCGTGTTGTCGCTGCAGACCAGTCCGAACATGGCGCCCGAGAACGCCACGAGTTCGGCGGCGAAGCTGGGCAGCCGGTTCTCGGTGTGCCCGTCCGCGTGGTGGAAGTACTCGGCGCAGTACAGGAGCACGAGCGTGCCGACCCCCAGCACCAGCACCGACACGATCGCCGACAGCGAATCCAGCCGCAGCGTGATGTCCATGGACAGCTGCGGCACCCAGTCGATGTGCACCGTCTGCTCGCCGGTGCCGGGCCAGTTCGAAGCCAGCCAGACCAGGGAGCCGGCGGGCGCCAGCGCGAGCGGATAGAAAGCCCGCCGTCCCCAGCGTCGTACCAACAGTGGAGCGAGCACAGTGGCGATCGCGTGAACGTACAGAACGGTGAGCATGGGCCTCCGGCAGGCGTCGGGGACGGTCCGCGGCCAGCTTACGGGGCGCCTGTGACTGCCGTGGTCTGACGGTTGTCGCAGGCCACAGCCCCGCTACCGGGTGCACGATGCACCGACTCCTACACTTTTCACTTATGGTGACGAACGCGACGGGGCGCCGATGAGTCTTCCGGGAATCGGATCGGTGTCATTGTCGGGCTTCGCCCACCCCTGGTTGTTCCTGACCGCACTGTTACCCATCGCGTTGGTCGCCGCCTATCTCGCGGCACAGCGCAACCGCAGTGCCCGGCTTCGCAGCTATGCCGGCGACCAGCCGCGCACCGACGTCGTGCCCCTGCAGCCGACGCGCTGGCGGCACCTGCCGATGGTGTTCTCGGTGGCCGCGCTGCTGTCCCTGACCGTCGCGCTGGCCGCGCCCACCCACGAGATCAAGACCCCACGCAACCGCGCGGTGATCATGCTGGTGATGGACGTCTCCCGGTCCATGGAGGCCGATGACGTCTCACCGAGCCGGCTGGCCGCCGCGAAAGACGCCGCCAAACAGTTCGCGAAGAAGCTGACCCCCGGGGTGAACCTCGGTCTGGTCACGTTCTCCGGGAACACCAACCTGCTGGTGTCGCCGACCCCCGACCACAACGCGACCATCACCGCGCTGGACCACCTCACCGTCGACGACGGCACCGCGACCGGCGACGGCATCTTCGCGGCCCTGCGCGCGATCTCGACCCTGTCGGACGTGCTGGGTGGCAGTGGCAACACCGACAAGCCGCCGAAACGCATCGTGTTGCTGTCCGACGGTGCCGAGAACCGGCCGGGCAACCCGGACAGCCCGCACGGCGCGTACACCGCCGCGCGGACGTCCAAAGAGTCGGATACCCCGATCTCCACCATCGCGTTCGGGACCAAGGGCGGCAAGATCAAGGTCGACAATCAGAGTGTCAACGTCCCGGTCAACGACGCCACGATGAAGCGGGTCGCCGAGCTGTCCGGCGGGCAGATGTACACGGCGGCCAAGATCGAGGACCTGAACAAGAGCTACGACGCCATTCAGCAGCAGATCGGCTACGAGATCATCCGCGGCCCCGGTGGGACGGCATGGCTGCGCCTCGGCGTGTTTGCCCTGACGTGTGCGGTGATCTCCGCGCTGGTGATCAACCGGCGACTGCCGACATAGGGTTGAATATGACTCGTGGACAACGAAACTCGGGTCGTCAGCGCCAGCCGTGACATCGCCGCCCCCGCGGCGCGGATCTTCGAGCTGATCGCCGACCCCGCACAGCAGCCGCGGTGGGACGGCAACGACAACCTGGCGGAGGCGGCCGCCGGCCAACGCGTCCGCGCCGTGGGTGACGTGTTCGTCATGGGCCTGACCGTCGGCGCCGTCCGGGAGAACCACGTCGTCGAATTCGACGAGGGACGGCGCATCGCGTGGAAGCCGTCCGAACCCGGACTGCCGCAGCCGGGGCACCTGTGGCGCTGGGAACTCGAGCCCATCGACGACGGGCACACCCGCGTCACCCATACCTACGACTGGACCGCACTGACCGACGAGAAGCGGCTGAACCGGGCCAGGCAGACCTCCGCAGACTGGCTGCAGGCCTCACTGGCCCGGCTCGCCGCGCTCGCCGAAGAGCAGTGACTACTGCTTGGGGGTGATGGTGGCCTTGAAGGTGCCGTCACCCTGGTTCAGCCAGGTGATGGTGCCCTTCTGGAACTCGCTGATCCAGCCGCCCTTGGGTACGTCCGGGCCGCCGGCGGTCTGGGCTTCGTCAGTGGTGGGGAAGCCCAATTCGCCTCCGGCACCACCCTTTTCGGTGTACTCGCGCAGAATTTCGCCCTGCACCAGATGGGCTCCGGTCGCGGGCGAGCTGAAGATGGTGCCTTTGGCGAAGGCCTGCACCGTGCCGTCGCCGACCTTCTGGGGCTGAGCGGTCGGTAGGCCGAGAGCGGCCTCGCCGCCGGCCTTGTGGTACGCGTCGGCGATGGGGCCGTCGAGTTGTACCTCGCCGACGCCGGGTGCGTTGATGGACGAGGGTGGACCGGCCATCGCCGATGACGCGGCGCTCGACGCGGAGCTGGCCGCGGACGATGCCGCGCTGGCTCCCGAGCTGGCGGCGGATGATGCCGCACTCGCGCCGGAGCTGGCGGCCGACGACGCGGTGGAGCCGATGTCCTTGGTCTGCGAGCAGGCCACGACGGCGGCGCCGGTGACCGCGGCGATGCCGATGGCGGCGGCGGTGCGGCGGAACAGCAATTCGTTTTTCACGTGAAACTTCCCCTATGTATTCGACAGTGAAACGACTTCGCCATTGAAGTCCGAACCATTCCGACCGTATTGGTCACTGGTACGCCAAGTACTACTTTGAGGAAACGTTTAGGGTTGACAGCCACTGCCGCCTCATCGGCCCCAGTAGTTGCGCTCTCGGCCCGAATTCTCATGCCTGCCTCATTGTTTGCTGGCACGGTGTGATGTCCCGATATCGGGCTAGATATCCCAGCAATGGAAATCGCTTGTCGGTATGCTGTGAGAAGCGAATCAGATTACGATCGCGATGCCCGTTTCTTCGTGGCTTCGGCCGTCGGGGCGAACGGAATGGACTAAGGAGAATCGGTATGACCACCGTTCGGCACTCGACCCGCAAGAAGATGGTGGCCGGCCTCGCCGTGACCGCCGGACTCGCCATGGGCCTGCTGTCTTCCTGCGGCGAGAAGGCCAAGGAAGAGCCGACCACCACCACGAGCACGACCACCACGACGTCGGCACCCGCCTCCTCGTCGCCGGTGACGCCGAGCGAGAAGGGCGGGCCCACCAAGGGTGGCAACTCGTTCTCCCCGACGGTGAAGGCTCCGGGACCGCAGACGGCGCTGCCGGGCAACGTCGTCACCGCTCCGCACTAAGACGGGAGCTCCATCCCAGTAGGTCGCCGATGCGCCGTACGGCGCATCGGCGCAGTACTGGTAGCAGTCGGGCTGACGGCGCTGGCGTCCGCCGGCCCGCCTGCTGAGCGGGGCGGACGGCTGTCCCTGTCCGGTCCACTGGCCCACCTGCTCTCGGCGTCGGTCGATCTCGGCCCCTCGGCAGCAGCGCACGTCGAACTCACCGCTGCGCTGACCCGTGCCACGCGGCCCGACGGGCTGATCCAATGGGCAAGAGCCGCAGGGCTTTCGGTGCACTGGCGGCCCGGCGACGACTGGGCCACCGTCGAAGGCGACGCCCGTGCCATGGCGCGGGCGTTGCGCGTCGAGGTCCGCGACTACCGCGGGCGCCGCGGGCAGACCTTCTACGCCGCGACCAGTCAGCCTGAGCCGCCGCAGTCGCTGGTGCCCGAACTGAGCGGATTCGGCAGGCTCCTCGGCTACACGCCGTTCCGGGAGTCGCGGCCGCTGATCATGCCGCGTGACGTGCCCGCCGGTGGTCTCACGGCCCAGGATCTGCGCCGCGCCTACAACGTCTTTCCGCTGTCCGATCAGGGCTACACGGGCAAGGGACGGACCATCGTCATCTTCGGTTTCGACGGCTTCGATCAATCCGATCTCGACATGTTCGCCGACCTGAACCAGCTGCCGCGCTTCACCCCCATCGTGGTGGGGGACATGCCATCCGAGCGCACCGGCGAAACCACGATGGATCTCCAGATGGCGCACGCCATCGCGCCCGATGCCCGAACCGTCTACGTCAATGCCCGGCCGACGGTGTCCGGCGACGGTGCCTACCGCAAGATCGGCGAGATGATGGCCGACGCCGACCGGCGCTTCCCCGGCGCCGAGTGGAGCCTGTCGATCGGCTGGGGCTGCGACAAGATGCTCACCGCTGCCGATCTGGCGCCGGTGCGCTCGGCCCTGGCGCGGGCGCACCGGAGCGGCACCACCGCATTCGACGCCAGTGGTGACCTGGCGGGCCTGGAATGCAAAGGCGGGCAGGACTGGTCGGCACCGCCGAGCATCGACGACATCGGCCTGGACTCGGTGGCGTCGGTGCCCGAGATGACGGCCGTCGGCGGCACCACGCTGTCCACCGACGAGCACGGCCAGTGGCTGGGTGAGTTGGCCTGGTTCGACGTGCCGCTGACGCACGGCAGTGGCGGCGGGGCGTCGGCCCTGTTCGACCGCCCGGCATGGCAACGGGGTGTGCCGTCGGACCGCGGCCGCAACAAGCGGCTGGTCCCGGACATCTCGGCGGTCGCGGACTTCTTCACCGGAGCCCGCATGGTCTTCGGCGGCGAAACGGTGCTGGCCGGTGGCACGTCCATGTCCGCACCGATCTGGGCCGGGATGGCCGCGGTGATCGACCAGTACCTGCTCGATCATGGCGGACGACTGCTCGGCGACCTGAACCCGTTGCTGTACCGCCTGGAGCGGGCCGGCCGCCTCCCGGCGTTCCACGATGTCACCGTGGGCGGTAACGCGGTCGCGATGGCCGGGCCCGGCTTCGACTCCGTCACCGGCCTGGGCACGCCGGATGTCGACAAGCTGGCGCGCAGCCTGCTGGTGGCGCAGGGGACGACCGGATGAGCGGCATCGGACTGGTGAGCACGCTGTTCCCGCAGCTCCCGGCACGTACCCACCGGGCGTTCCAGATCGGTGTGGCCGTCTTCGTCGCGTGGCTCGCCGGTGCCGCGTCACTGCGGCTTCCCGGTTTGTTCATCTCGCTTGTGGCCGTGGGGATTCCGCTGCTGTTCGCGCTGTACATCCGGCAGTTGGACTACCGGGGTGCGGCGCAGGCCCGGCTGCTCGTGAGTGCGGGCCTCGGCATCGCGTTCGGCGTGGCCTTCGCCCTCGGGTCCGGCGCCGTCGTCGCGCGTGCCTACGGTGTTCCGCTCGAAAGTGGCGTTGCCGCAGTGCATCTGCGGACCGTCGAGGCCGGCCTCTCGGCGGTGGAGGCGCTGTTGGTCATCGCGCCCGCACTGCTTCTCCGGCTCTTCAGTCCCGGTGACCGAAAAGCGTTGTACGGCTATGTCATCGGCGCGAGCGGCGCCCTGGGCCTGACCGCCGCGACCACGGCGGTCCGGATGTTCGCCCAGCTGGATTCGGGACTCGTCGACCACGACCAGCCGTTGGCGGATTTTCTCATCGACGCCGTGATCCGTGGCATCACCATGCCCATCACCGCGGCGGCCGCCGCCGGCATGCTCGGTGCCGCACTGTGGTTCCGGCCCCGTGGCAGCCGGATCTGGTGGCGGGTACTGCTGATCGCGGTCGTGCCGGTGCTGGCGCACATGTGGCTCGGCGACGAGGATTCGGCCGACATCTCACAGTGGGCGAAGCTGGCCTGGCACATCGCGTTCGCCGTGCTGGGGGTGCTGCTGCTCCGTCTGGTCCTGCGGCTGACGTTGCGGCACGAAGAATCTGGCGGCGATGCACCCCACGCCGCCCGCGCACTGTCCGCGCCGCGGCTGGTCGCGGTCTGGACCGCGGTGGTGGTGGTGCTGGCGCTCGGGCTGGTCGGCGTCGCCGCCGCGACGACCCAACCCGTGGCGCGGTATCAGTGCCCACCCAATTGCGGTCACCCGCCGATGGGGAAGCCCGTGGTGATCAACCCGCGCTTCACCGCCCCCGACGGTGCCTTCAGCGTCTCCTATCCGGCGCCGGGTACCGCCTATTCGGTGACCATGGACGACACCGGTGTGACGGCCCAATACACCGGCGGCACGGGCGGGATCATGCGGCTGTGGGGCGAACCGGCGCGGGGCCGCGACGCCAGGGACATCACCATGACGTTGCTGTTGGACAAGTTCCCCGACTCGCGGGTGGCCTACGAGATACCCAACACGTTGGTGGGGTATCACCCGGGTTACGGCGTCGCTGCCGACGACTGGCCGGACGGACAGAACGTCGTGGCCTCACGCACCCGCATCCTGGTCATGGTGGCCGTCAAGGACGACCTCGCGTTGATCGCCGCCGCGGCCGGACCGTTCAGCGAATTCGGTCCGGGCTCGGGGCCGCCGACCGGGGTCAGCCTGGAGCTGGCCGCGGATATGGGCAAGTACGTCAACAGCTTTCGGTGGCGGGGCGACCCGCCGCGCTGACGGCGACCGGCTCGCGCACCGGTCGCTGGACCAGATGATCCCTCGGGGTGAAGCGGTTGGTGCGCCGGCGGAAATCGGCAGTGCGCCGCGGACGGAAGTCGCCGTAGTTCTGTTGGGCCGCCGGTGTCGGTTCGACCGCGGCGAAGCCGAAGTCGCGGGCGTAGGTCACTGCCGCGGCGAGGTACTCCGCCTGCGACTCCCGCATCCGTTCGACCGAGTTGTGGCGCAGGCCGATGTCCGGGCCGTGCACCAGGTAGCAGTTCGGGAAGCCGTGGACGGATGTCCCCAGATAGGCGACGGGCTCGCCGTCCCAGGTCTCGGCCATGGAGACGCCCGCGGTGCCGACCAGCCGGTCGGCCAGAGCGTCGGTGTCGACGACGACGTGGGTTGCCGTCTGCTCGCCGCTCGCGGTCGTGATGCGCCAGTGCTGCCGGTCCGCCCGCCAGTGCACTGCCAGCACCTCGTCGGTGTCGTGGTCGACCAGCACGACGTCGTCGACCGCCGCCTGGTGCAGCCGGACCGCCGCCGCGAGCGCGCCTGGGCCGGTGACCACGATCGCGACGTGGTGGTGGGGGACGGGCTGGTTCATCGGTGGTCGGTTGCCTTCGGGTCGTACGATGTGAACGCTGCTCACATTTATATGGGGCAATGTAAACAGTGTCAACATTTGTGAGGCGGGACGCAGGATGACGGCGAAAGTGACGTACCACCACGGCGATCTGCGGACCGCCCTGGTGCAGTCGGCGCTCGCGCTGCTGGAAGAGGAAGGCGCCGCGGCGCTGTCGATGCGCGCCGTCGCCCGGCACGCCGGAGTCACCGCGGCCGCCCCGTACCGGCACTACCAGGACCGCGACGCGCTGATGTCGGCCGTCGCGGCCGTCGGCTATCGCGAACTGGCGCAGGACCTCGTGGCCGTCAGCCAGACCCCCTCGACTGCCGACGAGATCGCCGACGTCGCCATCGCCTACGTCCGATTCGCGCTGCGTCGTCCCGCGCTCTTCCGGGCGATGTTCAGCGAGCAGGGCGATGCCGGCAGCCCCGAGCGGGCCGACGCCGTCGCGGCGATCTCGACCTACCTCCGCGCGAACATCGCCCGCGTGTTTCCGGACGCGGACGCCGACGCGTTGAGCGACGCCGTCTGGGCGCTCGTGCACGGCCTGGCATTCCTGTTCCTGGACGGCAAGTTCGACAGCACCGACCCCGGTGAGCTGGAACGCCGCGTCCGGGCCGCGATGCGCGCCGTCGTGGGTCTGGCCGGGTCCTAGCGGCCCTCGGCGAACTCCCGAAGTGATTGCACCTGAACCGGATCCAGCGACGGCCGCACCGTCTCGCGGGCCTTGGCCACATCGGCCGCGGTGACATCGGCGGCGTCGATCGACCGGCGCATCGCGGTCAGCGCGGCCTCGCGCAGCAGGGCGACGCAGTCCGCAGCGCTGTAACCGTCGAGGTCTCCGGCCAGCTCGCCGAGGTCGACGTCGGGCGCCAGAGGGATGGATTTGCTTGCGGTACGCAGGATTTCACGGCGGGCCTCGGCGTCGGGCGGCTCGACGAAGACCAGCTTCTCCAGCCGGCCCGGACGCAACAGCGCGGGGTCGATCAGATCCGGCCGGTTGGTGGCGCCCACCACCACGACGTCGCGCAGCGGGTTGATGCCGTCCAGCTCGGTGAGCAACGCGGCCACCACTCGGTCGGTGACGCCGGAATCGAAGCTCTGCCCACGGCGCGGCGCCAGCGCATCCATCTCGTCGAGGAACACCAGCGACGGCGCGGAATCACGTGCGCGCTGGAACAATTCGCGCACCGCGCGCTCCGACGAACCGACCCATTTGTCCATCAACTCGGCGCCCTTGACGGCATGCACCGACAACCGGCCGGAGCTGGCCAGCGCCCGCACCAGGAATGTCTTGCCACAGCCGGGCGGCCCGTACAGCAGCACCCCGCGAGGCGGTTCCACGCCCAGCCGCTCGAAGGTGTCCGGATGCTGCAGCGGCCACAGCACCGCTTCGGTCAGCGCCTGTTTGGTCGCCACCATGTCGCCGACGTCGTCGAGGGTCACCGACCCGACCGCGACCTCCTCGGTCGCCGACCGCGACAGCGGCCGGATGACCGAGAGCGCGCCGGTCAGGTCATCCTGCGTCAGGGCGGGTTCGGCACCGTCGGCGCTGGCGCGGGCGGCCGCCCGCAGCGCGGCCTCCCGCACCAGGGCCGCCAGATCGGCGACGACGAATCCCGGTGTGCGTTCGGCGATCTCGTCCAGGTTCAGATCCTTGGCGGGCACCGACCGCAGCAGCACCTCCAGCAACGCCTTGCGAGTGGCCGCGTCGGGCAGGGTCAGTCCCAGCTCACGGTCGCAGAGATCGGGAGCGCGAAGGCGGGCGTCCACGCCGTCGGGCACGGCGGACGTCGCGATGAATGCCACACCGCGGCTGGCGACGGCCTTGCGGAGCTCGGTCAGGATCAACGTGGCCACGGGCTCGGCGACGGCGGGCAACAGCGCGTCGACGTCGGTGATGAGCAGGACGCCACCGCCGTCGCGCACCGAACTCACGGCAGCGGCGACACCGGCGAGCCGGTCCTCCGCGCGCAGCGCCCCGACCTCCGGCCCGTCGAGCTCGACCATGCGACGCGACGCACACACCGTCCGCACCATGGCGGCCTTCCCGACGCCCGCGGGCCCGGAGACCAGGACTCCCAGATTGGCGGTGGCGCCCAATGTTTCGAGCAGCTGGGGCTCATCCAGCGCCAGCTTGAGCCACTCGGTCAGCCGAGTCACCTGGGCGGTCATGCCCTTGAGATCATCGATCGAAAGAGTTTGGGCGGCACCGGTTTCAGCCGGCGAGATCACCGGCTGCGCGGCCGCGGTGGCCGTGACGACGGTCGCGTCGCTCCAGGTGACCACCGAATTCGGCTGCACGCTGACCGGGCCGGCGGGGTCGACGCCCGTCACGGTGAGCAGCTCGGAGGTCCAGGTGATGCCGACCTGGGTGGCCAGCGCCGCGGTGGCCGCCGACGTCGAGGTGCCCGGGCCCAGGTCCCGCGGCAGCAGCGACACCGTGTCGCCGACCGTCATCACCTTGCCCAGCAACGCCATTCGCAACGTCGCCGGCGATATCGAACTGCTGGCCAGCCGCGAACCGCTGACGGTCACCGAACGGGCGCCGTACACCGTCGCGGGTGACACCAGCACCGGCGCGTCGGCCCGGATGCCGGCATTGGACAGCGTCACGTCGTCGAGCAGTGCGGTGCCCGGGGGAGTGCCTGCGGCGGCGACACCGACCACCGCGCAGGTGGTGCGCGTGCCGGTCAGCGACACCGCGTCCCACTCGCGGATACCCAGGGCGGCAATCGCTTCCGGGTGCAGCATCACCACGCCGCGACGGGCGTCGAGTGCCGAGGTGTTGAGCCGTGCGGTGAGCCGCAATTGGCCCGGTGGGGGTTCAGGTGACGCCGCGTCCCGCACGCCCTGCGTCATCGACGCGGACCCGGCCTACGCAACCGCAGTCGGGCCGTGGACCGGCGCTGGCCGCGGTCGGTCCGCCGCGGCTGCGCGCGGCGGATGGCGCGGCGGGCCTGCCGCTGTTCGCGCGGTTTGTCGTCCCAGACTTCGGGGTGCGCACGCAGCCAGGCCTTGGTGCGGATGGCGAACGGGATGTGCAGCACATAGGCGACGATGATCACCAGGATCACGATGTAGCCGTACATCACCGAGGCGGCCACCAGGATGGCCAGCAGCGCCAGCAGCGGCAACGCCATGTTCGGCGGAATGGCGAAGGTGTGCACCTTGCGCATCGGCACGGTGCTGACCACCAGCAGCGAGACACCGATCAGCCAGACGCAGATGAACACCTGACCCCAGTGCGAATCCCACCACGGGCCCGGGAACTGCATCTTGGCCGCCAGCGGGCCGATGGCGCCGATCGCGCCGGCCGGGGCCGGCATGCCGGTGAAGAACTCCTTCTCGAACGCCGGGCCCTCCACGTCGAGCATGGCGTTGAAGCGGGCCAGGCGCAGCACGATGCACACCGCGTACAGCAGCACCACGATCCACGCCAGCGGCGAGGTGTTGTGCTCCAGCAGCGTCGCGTACACGATGAACGCCGGCGCCACACCGAAGTTCACGGCGTCGGCCAGCGAGTCGATCTCGGCGCCCATCTTGGACGTCGCGTTCAGCATGCGGGCGGCGCGGCCGTCGAGCGCGTCGAGGATCGCGGCACCGGCCAGCAGTGCCATGGCCTCGGTGGGCCGGTGGTCGAGGGCGTACTTCACCGCCGACAGACCCAGGCAGATCGCCGCGACCGTCAGGGCGCTGGGGACCAGCTTCCGCAGGCTCACCTGCGGAGTCTTGATCCGGGGTTTCATGCCGGCGATCCGGTGGTCGGGAGCTCTGCCAGCACGGTCTCGCCGCCGATGGCGCGCTGCCCGATCTCGACCTCGATCACCGAGCCCTTGGGCAGGTAGGTGTCCAGGCGGGAGCCGAACCGGATCAGGCCGTACGTCTCGCCGAGCGCCAGGTGCGCACCAGGGTGGGTGTCGCACACGATGCGGCGGGCCAGCAGACCGGCCAGCTGCACCGCGACGACGTCATGGCCGTCGGCGGTGCGCAGCCAGATGCTGTTGCGCTCGTTGTCCTCGCTGGCCTCGGCCTTGTCGGCAGACAGGAACTGGCCCGGCTTGTGCTTGACGGTGATGACCTCACCGGCCACCGGCGCGCGCTGCACATGCGCGTCGAACAGCGACAGGAAGATGCTGACCCGCGGCAGCGGCTCGTCCGACAGGTTCAGCTCGGCGGGCGGGACGGCCTCGTCGATGAGCGTCACCAGGCCGTCGGCCGGTGCGACGACGACGCCGGGCCGGCTCGGTGGTGTCCGCGGCGGATGCCGGAAGAACCCGGCGCACGCGGCGGCCGCGGCCAGACCGGCCGCCCGGACCCAGCGCTTGCGGTGGCCGATCGCGGCGACGCCGAGGGCGCCACCGACGAACGGCAGCCCGGCCGGGTGCATCGGGGGAACGGTGGAACGGACCAGGTCGACGAAACGGGACAGTTCGGACTCTGGGGTGTCAGCTGGGGGGCGCGCAGGTCTGGCCATGGGGACTCGATTCTACGGTTTGCGGGGCTCTAACTGAGATCCCAGACGGGCACGGGCGATCCAGCCGGTAATTCGACCACGTCCTCGCCGATGTCCAGCAGGCAGTTTGCCGTCGCCAGCCACCGCAGGTGGTGCGATGCCGGCGGGCCGTAGCTGCTGACCTGTTCATCGGTGCCGAGCACGCCGCGGCGGAACTGGCGTTTCCCGGCAGGGGAGGTCAGCTTCTCGGTGAGGGTCGCCGAGCGGCGCGGCCTTTCGGATGGCAGCCCCATCGCGGCGCGCAGCGGTGGCCGGATGAACACCTCGAACGACACCAGCGCCGACACCGGGTTGCCCGGCAGCGTGATAATCGAGGTGCCGTTGGGTGTGTCCTTCAAGCGTCCGGCGCCCTGCGGCATGCCGGGCTGCATGGCGACCTTCACGAACTCGACATCGCCCGAAAGCGCGTCCTTCACCACCTCGTAGGCGCCCGCGCTGACGCCGCCCGTGGTGACGATCAGGTCGACGCCGGCAGCATGACCGGCCAGGGTCTCCCGGAACAGCGCGACATCATCGGACGTCGCCGGTGCGGTCGTGACGTCGGCGCCGGCCTCCCGCAGCGCGGCGGCCAGCATGACGGCGTTGGACTCGTAGATCTGGCCCGGCTGCAGCGGGGTGCCCGGCGTGACGAGCTCCGTTCCAGTGGACAACACCAGGACCCGTTGCCGCGGAATCACTTTCAGCTCGGCCAGGCCGAGGGCCGCGGCCAGGCCCAGCGCCGCGGGGGACAGCACCTCACCGGCGGACAGCACCGTCATCCCGGCGGCGACGTCCTCGCCCGCGCGCCGGATACTGCGGCCTTCGGGGACCGCCGAGTAGATGGACACGACATCGGTCGCCCCGTCCGTGGCCTCCACCTGGACCACCGCGGTGGCCCCGGCCGGCAGCATGGCGCCCGTCATGATCCGGTGCGCGGTGCCGGGCGCCAAGGTCAGCAGGTCGGTGCGGCCAGCCGGAATGTCTTCGGCGACAGGCAGTTTCACGGGATTGTCGGCAGTGGCGGTGGCCACGTCGGCGGCCAGGACGGCATAGCCGTCCATTGCCGAGTTGTCGAAACCGGGCAGCGACAGCGGCGCCACCACGTCCTCGGCCAGGGCGAGCCCGAGGGCCTCGGCCAGCGGTACGGCGACGGCCGGCCGGGCGCTGATCAAGCCGGCGACGACCTGCTGATGTTCCTCGACGGTCCGCATGACGCTAGATCGCGAAGGTGACGCCGGTGAGCTCTTCGGACACCGCCCACAGCCGCCGCTGGATGCCGGCGTCGTGCGACTGGGCGCTCGACTGCACCAGCACCGGGTGGCCGACCAGCTGCCGGATACCGGACGGGCCGTAGTACTCGCCGCCCCGCGCGTCCGGGTCGACGGCGGCGCGCAACGTGGCCAGCGCGCCGACCTCGGGGCTGTTGGCGACCAGCCCGCTCAGGGCGTTGAACCCAGGCAGGTTCGAACCGGGGATGTGGCGCATCAGCTCGGTGTTGGAGATGCCCGGATGCGCCGCGACCGAGATGGTCTCGGCATTGGTGGCCACGAGCCGGCGCTGCAGCTCATAGGCGAACATCAGGTTGGCCAGCTTCGACTGGCCGTAGGCGGCCACCCGGTTGTACCCACGCTTCTCCCACTGCAGGTCGGTGAAGTCGATCTTGCCGAGGATGCGGTGCGCGATGCTGCCGAGCGTCACCACCCGCGAGCCGGGGACGGACAGCAGGTTCTCGGTGAGCAGGCCGGTGAGCGCGAAGGCACCGAGATGGTTGGTGCCGAACTGCAATTCGAAGCCGTCGGCGGTCGTCTGCTTGGGCGGGTACATCACGCCGGCGTTGTTGATCAGCAGGTCGATCCGCGGATAGGCCGCGCGCAGGTCGTCGGCCGCCGCGCGGACCGCGGTCAGCGATCCCAGGTCCAGCTTCTGCACGACGACGTCGGCGTTCGGGGTGCTCGCCCGCAGCCGTGCGGCGGCGTCGTCCCCCTTGGCGGTGTCGCGCACCGCCAGCACCACGCGAGCGCCCTTGCCCGCCAACACCCGCGCCGTCTCGTAACCCAGCCCGGTGTTGGAGCCGGTGACGATCGCCACGCGCCCTGTCTGGTCCGGCACATCATTGGCGGTCCATTTGGTGGTCATGGCCGAAGACACTACCGAGCGGACCGCCTGAGTTGCGCGGGAGCGGCGGGCGTTTACTGTCGGCACCATGGCAATCGGCGGGGTGCTCTTCGACATCGATGGTGTCCTGGTGACCTCGTGGCGTCCGATCGACGGTGCGGCCGAGACCCTGCGGGCGCTGGAGGAGCACCAGATCGCCCGCTCGTTCCTCACCAACACCACCACCCGCACCCGGCAGCAGATCGCCGAATTGCTGTGTGCGGCAGGCATTGACGTCGCCGCCGACGAGGTCGTCACCGCCGCGGTGCTGACCGCCGACTACGTGCGCGACCGCTACCCCGGCGCCCGATGTTTCCTGGTGAACAGCGGCCAGATCGGTGCCGACATGCCCGGTGTCGATCTGGTGTACGCCTCCGACTTCGCCGGCCCACAGCAGCCCGACACGCCCGACGTCGTGCTGCTCGGTGGCGCGGGGCCCGAATACACGCATCTGACCCTCAGCTGGGTCTACGACTGGATGGCCCGCGGCGTGCCCGTGGTCGCCATGCATCGCAGCAACGCGTGGAACACCGCCGACGGCCTGCGGGTGGACACCGGGCTCTATCTGGCCGGGCTGGAGCAGACCACCGGCTATCAGGGCACCGCCGTCGGCAAGCCCGCACCCGCCGGGTTCCTGGCCGCGGCCGCCCGGCTCGGCGTCGAACCCGAAGAGATGTACATGGTCGGCGACGACCTCAACAACGACGTCCTCGCGGCCCAGGTCGTCGGGATGACCGGCGTGCTGGTGCGCACCGGCAAGTTCCGCCAGGACACGCTGGACCGTTGGGCCGCAGACGAATTCGCGATGCAGCCGAACTATGTGGTCGACTCCGTCGCCGATCTGCCGGAGCTGCTCGGGCTCTGACGGCTCTAGGCCGTCAGCTCCCGCTGCATGTTGCGGATCGCGGCGATGCGGTCCTGCAGCTGTTCGCGGGTCGCGGCGGCCACCGGGGGACCGGGGTGCCGGCGCCGCAACTCGTTGTGGATCCAGCCGTGCGGCTTGCCGGTGCGGTGGTGGAACGCCGACACCAGCAGGTTCAGCTCCTTGCGCAGCTCGCGCAGCTGGCCGTGCGTCGTCATGGGTCGGGGCGGTGCGCCCGTGGCAGCGGCCTTGGCGCTGCGCTTCTGCAGCTGCTCGTCCTGGCGCTTACTGAGCAGGTCACGCATCTGACTGGGGTCGAGCAGGCCCGGGATGCCCAGGTAGTCGGCTTCCTCGTCGCTACCGGTCTCCGTCGCGGTACCGAACGACGAGCCGTCGAAGATCACCTGATCCAGCTCGGCGTCCGACCCGAGCATCTCGAAGCCGTTCTCCAGCTCCGACTTCTCGTCTTCCTTCTTCTGCGCCTGCTCGAGCAGGTCGTCGTCGAGTCCGTCGGACACGCGGTGCGGCTTGCCGAGCACGTGGTTGCGCTCGCGCTCCAGCTCGCTGGCCAGCTCCAGCAGGTTCGGCACCGACGGCAGGAAGATGCTGGCCGTCTCGCCCTTGCGGCGCAGGCGCACGAACCGGCCGATGGCCTGCGCGAAGAACAGCGGGGTCGACGCACTCGTGGCGTACACCCCGACCGCGAGGCGCGGCACGTCGACGCCCTCGGACACCATGCGGACCGCGACCAGCCAGCGGCTGGTGCCCTCGGAGAACTGCGAGATGCGGGCCGACGCCGTCGGGTCATCCGACAGGATGACCGTCGCCTCCTCGCCCGTGATGGTGTGCAAAAGCTTGGCGTAGGCACGCGCCGTGGTCTGGTCGGTGGCGATGATCATGCCGCCGGCGTCCGGGATGCTCTGCCGCAACTGGCCCAGTCGCTTGTTGGCCGCCGCGATCACCGCGGGCATCCATTCACCCTCGGGGTTCAGCGCGGTGCGCCAGGCCCGGGCCGTCTGCTCGGCGGTGAGCGGTTCGCCGAGGCGAGCCGCGTGCTCCTCGCCGGCGCTGTCGCGCCAGCGGGCCTCGCCCGAGTACGCCATGAACACCACCGGGCGGACCACGCCGTCGGCGAGGGCGTCGGAGTAGCCGTAGGTGTGGTCGGCCACCGACTGCTGATGGCCGCTGCCGTCGGGCTCGTACTGCACGAAGGGGATGGGGCTGTCGTCGGACCGGAACGGGGTCCCGGTCAGGCAGAGGCGCCGCGTCGCGTCGTCGTAGGCCTCGCGGATGGCCTCGCCCCAGCTCTTCGAGTCGCCGCCGTGGTGGACCTCGTCGAAGATCACCAGTGTCTTGTGGTTCTCGGTGCGCACCCGGTGCTTCGTCGGGTGGCTGGCCACCTGGGCGTAGGTGACGACGATGCCGTGGTAGTCCGACGACGTCTGGCCCGTCGAGTTGCTGAACTTGGGATCGAGCGCCATGCCGACGCGCGCCGCGGCTTCCGCCCACTGGGTCTTGAGGTGCTCGGTCGGGACGACGACCACAACCTGGTCGACGGTGCGCTCCGTCAGCAGCTCGCCGGCGATCCGCAGCGCGAAGGTCGTTTTGCCTGCGCCCGGGGTCGCGACCGCAAGAAAATCACGTGGCTTGGCGGTCAGATACCGCACCAAAGCCCGACGCTGCCAGCCCCGCAAAGCCTGGGTGCTGGGCGCTGCATAAGCCCGCACCCGAAGACTCCTCCTTGGTCGAAGGGCAGTCTAGGGCAACGGGTTTGGCGGATGCACATTTGCCCGGCGTGTCCTGGCGCTCGGCTCGTCGGTGTCGCCGGCCGAGGTGCTGATCAGGCGCGTCACCGCGTCGCAGACGATGGCCTTGCGCTGGGCATGGTCGTCGATGCCGATCACGGCGAGCAGCGTGGGGCTGAGGTTGTGCCACATCGACGCGATGGTGAGCACCAGGGTGAACAGCACCGGCGCGGGCAGCTCACCCGTGAGCTTGCCGTCGGCCTGGGCGGCGGCGATCGACGCGATCTGTTCGTGCATCGTCTCGCCGGGAAACCCCGCGGCGGTGTCGTCGGCTCGCTCCAGCCGGTGCCAGGAGATGAGCCGGCCGACTTCGGGCTGGCCGGCATAGACGTCGATCAGATGGGCGGCGTACGCGGGCAGGTCGTCGGCGACCACCGGGCTGTCGGCGAAGAACTTCTGCGTCATCGCGGCCCAGACGGCGTCGAACAGCTGATCTTTGCTGCCGAAGTAGTGATAGATCTGCGCCTTGTTGGCGCCGGCGTTGGCGGCGATGCGATCAACCCGGGCTCCGGCGATGCCGTACTGGGCGAATTCGGTGGTCGCCGCGCAGAGAAGCCGCGCGCGCGTGGCGTCGGAATCTCGCGGGTGGCCCATTCCGGAGATTTTAGCTGCCGGGTCGGCGTTTGCTAACTAACTAATTAGTTGACAGTGAGGTGAGGCCTGCCTAACGTTCGGCATCGGGTGGGACGTGGATCACAGGAGGTGGTGTGGTCGCTGAGCCCTGTCCGGAACGGTTGGCCGCGCCGCCCCCGGAACTCGTCGGTCGCGGCGAACAACTTTCGCGGTTGATGGCCGCGATCAGCGACACCCCGCGCGGGCGCACCGTGGTGGTGTCCGGTGCCGCCGGGTCCGGCAAGACCGCACTGCTCGACGTCGCCTGCCGGCACGCCTGTGAGCTCGGGTTCCGGGTGCTGTCGATCGCCGGAACGCCGGGTGAAGCCGATACCCCGTTCGCCGGCGTCCACCAGCTCGTGCACGCCCTGGGCTGCTGGGGCGACGAGGCGCGGCAGTACCAGCGCGTCATCGACGAGGCGCTGCGATCGCCCAGCGGGGAGCAACTCGAGACCGTCCGGGTCGCCATGGCGCTGCTCGGCCTCCTGGACGCGGTGGAGAAGCGGCAGTCGGTCCTGGTCTGTATCGACGACGGGCAGTGGCTCGACGCACCGTCGCGCACGGCGATGATATTCGCGGCCCGTCGCAGCGCAGGGCGGTCGTTGACCGTCGTGCTGGCGATCCCGGCCACGGCCGGGAAGATCCTCAGCGGGGACGGCCGCGCCGTCGAGATCGAACTTTCGCCGCTCGAGCGCGGTGACGCTGCCGTGCTGCTCGACCGGCAGCCATCGGTACCGCGGGGCTTGCGCCGCGAGCAGGTGCTGACGGCCGCCGCGGGCAACCCCGCGGCCGTCATCGCCTTCGCCGAGACCGCCGCGGCCGCTGACCTCACGGTGGGCCCCGCCGCCGAGCCCCTGGCGCTGCCCGCCGCGAGCCTCGGTTTCTACAGCCGCCGCCTTGCACTGCTGCCCGGAACGACGCGGGCCGCGCTGCTCGTGCTCGCGGCGGCCTCCGACCACGATCTGCGGCATCTGATGCCCGCGGCACTGGCGGACCCCGAGGTCCTCGCCCCGGCCGAGATCGCCGGGATCGTCCGGGTCGAGCCCGGCGGCGTGCGGTTCCTCGATCCGCTGCTGCGGTCCGCGGCGTATCACCGGGCCCCGGCGGCAGCCCGCTCGGCGGCACATCTCAGGCTCGCCGATGCCCTGGCCGCGCTACCGCACCGGCAGGTCTGGCATCGCGCGCAAGCGGCGCTCAAGCCCGACGATGCGCTGGCCGCGCAGCTGGCCGACACCTGCGACGAGGTGCTGCGCCGGGATGGCTACCTGGCCGCCGCCGTGACCATGCAGCGCGCGGCGATGCTGACCACCGATATCGGCGAACATGCCCGGCATCTGGTGCGCGCCGCGCCCCTGGCCCGCAACGCCGGCGACCCGCACTGGGCCGCGGCGCTGAGCCGGTGTGCGCTCGACGGCGTCGATGACGTCATCTCCCGGGTGCGCGCCCACACCGAGTTGGGATCGGCGCGCTGCTGGGATGCCGACAACCAGCGGGTGCTGGACCTGCTGCTGGAGTCGGCCGGCCTGGCGATCGACGTCGCTCCGGCGGTCGCCTGGGAGTCGCTGCGGGTGGCCGCGACGGTCACCTTCATCGCCGACGACGCCGCGGGGCGATGTGGTGTCACCCGCCTGCTGCGGCAGTTGGAGGACACCGCGGCACCCCGGAACGTGCCCGCCCTCGCCGACCGGCTCTGGATCCGTACCGCCACCGATCCGCACCGGGCCCATCTGATGTCGCCGGAGATCGTCGCGCTGTCCGGCCGGGTCGGCGACGCCGTCGGGCTCACCGCGGTCGGGGCGGCGGCCTGGCTCGCCGGCGAACCTGACCTGGCGGTGCGCTGCCTGCGCGGCGCGCACACCGGAGCGCTGGCGCCGCGCTTCGGTGGCTTGGCCTCGACCGCCCTGTCCTGGGCCTTCGTCGAATCGGGCCGCTGGGACGAGGCCGTCGACGCGGCAACCACCATGAGTTCCTCGGCGGCCGTCGCCGGCGTTCCGGTCGTCGCGCGGATCGCGGATCTGGTGATCGCCACCGTGGCGGCCCGGCGCGGGCAGATCGCCACCGGCCGTGCGCGCCTCAAGTCGGCCGCGGCGTTGGCAGATTTCCGGGACCGGCCCGCGCTGGCGGCGTGGATGCACCACATCGCGGGTTCGATCGCCCTGGCCGAGAACCAGGACACGACCGCCCACGCCGAACTGGCGGAGCTGTTCGACGAGTCCGGATTGCCGCTGCACGCATATGCGTCGTATCTGGCGTTGGCGGATTACGCCGAGGCCGCGGTGCTGACGGGCCGCATCGACCGGGCCCGCGAACAACTGACCCGGATTGTGAGTCATCTACCCAGATCCGTGTCACCGCGGTTGACCCAGCTGGTCGCGCATGCGGACGCCGTCCTCAATCCAGAGACCGCCGGGGCGCGCTATGTCGAGGCGCTCGCCGATCCGGCAGGCAACCGGTGGCCGTTCGAGCGGGCGCGGCTGCGCATCAGTTACGCTGGATGGCTGCGCCGGCACCGACGGCGCCGGGACTGCCAGCATCAATTGGCCGCGGCCCTGACCGTCATGCAGGACCTCGGCGCGGCGCCGTGGGTCGACCTGTGCACCCGTGAGTTGCGGGCGGCCGGGGTGCGACCGCATTCGTCGTCGGTGCAGACCGGCACATTGAGCTCGCAGGAACACAACGTCGTCTACCTCGTCAGCGAGGGGTACACCAACCCGCAGATCGCGAGCATCTTGAACCTGTCGGTGCGAACGGTGTCCAACCACCTGTATCGGTCGTTCCCCAAGCTCGGTGTCACCAGCCGCCATCAGATTCATGATGTGGCGCGCCCAGCCGGCTGGACGAGCGACCGTCCCTGAGGTCCGCAAACGGAAAGTCGGCGGCGACGGAAAATCCGCCGCCGCCGACCGGTCTCACGCGTCAGGCCGCGCTGTGCGACTTCGACTTGCTTTTCGAGCCGGTGTGCGAGCCCTTGTCACTGCCACCCTTGGTGCTGCCGCCCTTGGCGCCCGAGTCCGATCCCGACGCCGAACCCGAAGAGCTCGACGACGAACCCGTGCCGGCGCCGGCGCTCGAACCGGAGTCGGAGCCCGCCTTGCCCTGATGGCCCTTGCGGCCGGGGGTGGTCGTCTTGGTGCCATCGCTGCCCGAGGACGACGACGAGGAGGACGAGGACGAGCCCGAGCTGCTGGAGCTGGAGCTGGAACCCGTCTTGGTGTCACCGGTCTTGCTGTCACCGGTCTTGGTGCCACCGGCCGACGCCGAGTCCGTGGCCTTGCCGTCGGTGCCGGTGGACGTGCCGTCGCTCGTCGAACCGGTGGTCTCGCCGGTCTTGGTCTCGCCGGCCTTGGTCGTGCCCTCGGTTGCCGAACCGGTCGACTCGCTCGTCGAGCCGGTCGCCTTGACCTTGTCGGTGCTCGCGGTGTCGGTCGCGCCGGCCTTCGTCGCTGAGGCGGTGCTCAGTGTCACCGTCGTGGCGGTGGTGGAGGGCACGGCGGCGATATCGGAGACGGCCTTGGTGGTGGTGGTCGTTGCGGCAGCCGCAGCCGGCTTGGCGGGGGTGATGTCGTTGAGGATCGACTTCACGACGGCGACGATGGCCTGCACCGTGCCGGCGATCGTGGTGCCGCCGGGGAGGGTTGCGCCACCGCCGAACAGGCCGCCGCCATAGATGTTGAAGCCGGGGATGTTGAGTCCCAGCAGCGCACCGAGGTTGGGTCCGTAGCCGCCATTGAGCAGGCCGTCGATGACGGTGGCCGGCGCCTGGATGACGGCGGTCGCCAGCTTGCCGAGGTCGCCTGCCTTCACCGCGTTGATGACGTTCTGGGTCGCGGTGCCCATCGCGCCCAGGGTGCTGGCGACCGGTCCGATGAGGCCGACGCCGAGCTCGAGCAGGATGTTGGGCAGATCGTTGGCGATGTTGATGACGCTCTGCAGCGGCTGCGAAATCAGATTGCCCAGGGCCTTCGGCAGGGGGCCGATCGGGTTGATCGCGGCGAAGATGGGCAGCACGATCGCCAGCTGGAGGTTGTTGAGCGCGCCCTCGACGTTGGCCTTGCCGAGGTCGCTGAAGGCGGCCCCGAGGTAGCCGGGCACCTCTGTGGTCAGCGCCGTCACCACAGCCTTGCCGCTCTCGCCGAGGGCGTTGACCAGACCGCCCATGGTGCCGACCTGGTTGGTCAGAATCTGGCGCAGGATCGGGAACAGCCCCATGTCCAGGTAGGACTTGACGTCGGCCTGCAGGTTTCCGGCGGCGGTCTTCAGCACCTGGCCATACAGATCGAACGGACTGCTGGTCAGGTTGACGGCGGCAGTCGACACCGCGTGACTGATCGACGGAAGCGACGGCACGTGGGCCAGCGGTTGGATCGGAGTGACTGCGATGGCTCCCGCCGTCAGCAGTGTGGCTCCGGAAAGGACGGACGATCGAACGGCGGCGTGCAAGATGGGTTCCTCTCATTCGCTGCGGCCGGATGATGGCGGCAGCGCCTACCTGACTTTTCCGTCGGTTCGATCACGGATCGAACAAATATTGACGGCAACGCACATCATGGGATGTTTGTGTTACTCGCCGGTAGAGACAAATGACTCAATGTGTGCACGGCCGGCGCGGGGAGGCGGTCCGGACCGACCGCCGTCCTCACTCCACGAAGAAGTTGTCGTGCTTGATGAACCACTCGCGACGTTCGTCGTCGGTCATGTCGGCGAGTTGGCCGAACCCTTCGAAATAGGCCTCCCGGGGCGCACCCGGGGCGAAGAGCATCAGCACCGATGCGGGCTCGTCGGCCTCGTTTCGGAAACCGTGGATGCCGCCCGGCGGGACATAGAGGAAGTCGTTGGGGCCGGCCTGGACCCAGTCGGTGCCGTCGTAGAGCGTCATGGTGCCGGACAACACGAAGAAGGCCTCGGACATGGCGCGGTGGAAATGTGGACCCGGGCCACCGCCGTGCGGCGCGATGTCGACGCGGTACAGGCCGTAGTCGCCCGCGGTCTTCTGCTGGTTCGCCAGGTAGTGGTACTGGATCAGGCCTTGTGAGTCGTAATCGGGTGGCTCGTCACCACGCCGCAGCGTCGCGCTGACCTCCGGCCGGTCGGCGGTATAGCGGGCCGGCGGATAGGGCGGTACTACCAGCGACATGTCGGCTCCCGGTGGCCATCGAGATCGGAGACGGCTTCTCGATTTCCACCATAGGTCGGTCGCACCTGCCGCAGTTCGCGGCGAATTCACAGGCTCCGGACACGCGTTGTTCAGAGTCCCGGCCTACCGTCCCAGCGGTGATAACCAGACGCGCCTTCCTGGCTGCTGGGGCCGCGGCCGCCGGTTCGCTGGCGCTGGCCGCACCGAGCGTGGCCGCGCAGGATCCGAGCGCCGTCGCCGGGCAGTACGCGCGCCGGGTGCCGACCCAGTGGGGCATGGCGCTACCTGGGATCGTCACGTCGATCCCAGCGCGCGGGCGCCAACTGGCCCTGACGTTCGACGCCTGCCGCGGCGGTGTCGACGACGCGCTGCTCGACACGTTGCGGCGCAACAACGTGCCCGCGGTGCTGTTCTTCAACTCCCGTTGGATCGACCAGCACCCAGACCGTGCCGCGCAGCTGGCCGCGAACCCACTGTTCGAGATCGGCAACCACGGCACCCGGCACGTGCCGTTGTCGGTCACCGGCCGCGTCGCCTACGGCATCGCCGGCACGCGGTCGGCCGCCGAGGTGGTCGACGAGGTGTGGGGCAACCAGATCAAACTCACCGCGTTGACCGGCCGGGCGCCCACCTGGTTCCGGCCGGGCACCGCCCACTACGACGACGTGGCCGTGCAGATCGTGCGCGACCTCGGGTTGCAGCCGCTCGGCTTCAGCGTCAACGGCGACTGCGGCGCCACCTTGCCCGCCGCCCGGGTACGCGCGAATGTCGTTGGTGCGCAGCCTGGTTCCATCGTCATCTCCCACATGAACCGCCCGGGTTCGGGTACCGCCGCCGGCTACGCCGGTGCCATCGCCGACATGCGGGCGGCCGGATGGGAGTTCGTGCGACCCGCCTAGCATCAATGCGGTGGAGAAGTTTGACGAGGGCATGCGGGCCGCGCGGCTTCTGGATGCCCAGGACAAGGCGGCGGAACTGTTCGTCGCCATCGACGAGCGTGGGTTGATCCGGCCCGGCGTCGGCGAGCGTCAGGTGACCGACGAGATCCGTGATCTGGCGGCCGAAATCCTCGGCGTCACGCGGCACTGGCACAAGCGGATCGTGCATGGCGGCGAGAACACGCTGGCGACCGCGCGGGACAACCCGCCCGACCGGGTGATCGCCGACGACGACATCGTGTTCGTCGACCTCGGCCCGCTGTTCGAGGAGTGGGAAGCCGACTTCGGCCGCACCTTCGTGATCGGTGACGACCCACGAAAGTTGGCCTTGCGCAACGACTTACCGAAGGTGTGGGAAGCGGCGCGGGCCCACTTCGAGTCGACTCCGGATATCACCGGCGCGCAGCTGTTCGAGCACGTCGTCGGGTTGAGTCGAGCTGCCGGCTGGGAATTCGGCGGCGCCATCGCCGGACACCTCGTGGGGGAGTTCCCGCACGAGAAGATCCGCGGCCACGAGATCGACTCCTATGTGGCGCCCGGCTCGGACCGGCCGATGCGGCGCCTGGATTCCCAAGGGCGGCAATGCCATTGGATTCTCGAGGTGCACCTCGTCGACCCGGGCCGGCAGTTCGGCGGGTTCCAGGAGGAGTTGTTGGATCTACGGAGGTGACGGCATCCGGCCGTCCTGAACAGCCGAATGCGGTGTGGCGCCGATTGGCACCACACCGCATTCGCTGTTGTGGCTAGATCAGGACGCCGGAGCCGCCGGCCGGGTTGCCGGTGCCCCCCGAACCACTGCCGCCGGCGCTGCCGGTGGCGCCGTCGGTGCCGTCGTGGGTGCCGTGACCGCCGTTGGCGCCGCCCGAACCGCCCGCGCCTCCGGCCCCGCCGGCGGGACCGTCGCCACCGGCGCCAGTTGTCGCACCGGTGCCGCCGTTACCGCCATTGCCACTGGTGCCACCGGTGCCGCCGGCCCCGCCGTTGCCACCGTTGCCCCACTGGGTGATGTTGTCGTTGTAGCCGTTGCCGCCGTCGCCACCGGTTCCGCCGACACCACCGACGCCGCCGTCGCCGCCGGCACCACCGACGTTGTCGCCGGAGGAGCCGCCGCTGCCGCCGGCGCCCGCGGCGCCGCCGTGGCCACCCACACCGCCGGTGGCACCGGCATTGCCGTTGATGAACGGAATGCCGTTTGCGCCGGTCTGACCGTCGCCGCCGATACCGCCGTTGCCGCCGACGCCACCGGTACCACCGGCGCCGTCGAGGCCGTTAGCGGAGAATCCGCCGGCGCCGCCGTTGCCGCCGGCACCGCCCGCGCCGCCCGTGCCACCGAAGCCACCGCCGCCGCTGATACCGGCCGCGTTGTTTGACCCGAAGGCCGGGAGCCCGCCGACGCCGCCCGACCCGCCGGTGCCGCCCGTGCCACCGGCACCGCCGCCACCGCCGACACCCGAGACGGTGCCGCCGGCCCCGCCGATGCCACCGTTACCTCCGGCACCACCGGCGGTGCCGGACAGACCCGTGGCGCCCAGCGACGCTCCGATGGTCCCGTCGGCGCCGTTGCCACCGGTACCGCCGGCGCCACCCGCGCCACCGTTGCCGGTCAGGCCACCCGCACCGCCGGCGCCGCCGTCGCCACCGCGGCCGGCGGTGCCCAGGATGGTGAGGGCGTCGAAGCCGTTGCCGCCCTTGCCGCCGTCACCTCCGTTACCGCCTACGCCGTTGGCGGCCTGGCTGGCGCCGGCGCCGTTGAACCCACCGGCGCCCGCGTTGCCCGCGGCGCCACCGGTACCGCCCGTGCCGCCGTTGCGCTGGATCGACGAAATGCCGTCGGACCCGGCACCACCGGTGCCGCCGTTTCCGGCGTTGCCACCCTTGCCGCCATTGCCGACGGTGCCGTGGGCGGCCGCGCCGCCCTTGCCGCCGGCGCCGCCGTTACCGCCCGCACCACCGGAGCCACCGGTGTTGCCGCCGAGGACACCCGAGCCGCCGCTACCGCCGTTACCGCCCTTGCCGCCGATACCACCGGTGCCGCCGTTGCCGGCGTTCGTGCCACCGGCGCCGCCGCTGCCGCCGGCGCCGCCGTGGCCGCCGTTGGGGCCGTTCTCTCCAAGTGCGGCAAGGCCATTGGCGCCGTTACCGCCGATTCCACCGGCGCCGCCATTGCCACCGTTGCCGTTGGAGCCGCCGGAACCACCGTTGCCGCCGGCACCGCCGTTACCCGCGACGCCGACTGCGGTGATGGTGTTGAACCCGTTGCCGCCCTTACCGCCGTTGCCGCCGTTGCCACCGGCACCACTTGCGGCCTGGCTGACGCCCGCGCCGTTGAAGCCACCGGCACCCGAGGTGCCGGCGCTGCCGCCGTCACCACCCTTGCCGCCGTCGGGGATCAGCGACGAACTGCCGTCGGAGCCGTCGCCACCGTTGCTGCCGTTACCGGCTGCGCCGCCCTTGCCGCCACTACCGACGGTGCCGTGCGCGGCCGCGCCGCCCTTACCACCGACGCCGCCGTTACCGCCGTTGCCGCCCTTGCCGCCGCCGCCGAGGGCTCCGCCGCCGAGCACGCCCGAGCCGCCACTGCCGCCGTCACCACCCGCGCCGCCGACACCACCGGTGCCGCCGTTGCCGGCGTTCGTGCCACCGGCGCCGCCGCTGCCGCCGGCACCGCCGTGGCCGCCGTTGGGGCCGTTCTCCCCAAGTGCGGCAAGGCCATCGGCACCGCTACCGCCGATGCCGCCCCCGCCGCCGCTACCACCGTTGCCGTTGGATCCGCCGGAACCACCGTTGCCGCCGGCGCCACCGTTACCCGCCACGCCGATCGCGGTGATGGTGTTGAACCCGTTGCCGCCCTTGCCGCCGTTGCCGCCGTTGCCACCCGTGCCATTCGCGGCCTGGCTGACGCCCGCGCCGTTGAAGCCGCCGACGCCCGAGGTGCCGGCATTGCCACCGTTACCGCCCTTGCCACCGTCGGGGATCAGCGACGAGCTGCCGTCAGAGCCATTGCCACCGTTGCCGCCATTACCGGCCGCGCCACCCTGGCCGCCGGCCCCCACGGTGCCGTGGGCCGCGGCGCCGCCCTTGCCGCCACCGCCGCCGTTACCGCCGATGCCGCCGTTTCCGCCGCCGCCGAGGGCTCCGCCACCGAGGACACCCGAACCGCCGCTGCCGCCGTTGCCGGCGTCGCCACCGGCGCCACCCTTGCCGCCGTTGCCGGACTGGGTACCGCCCGCGCCACCGTTGCCGCCGGCGCCGCCGTGGCCGCCGTTGGGACCGTTCTCCCCAAGTGCGGCAAGGCCATTGGCGCCGTTGCCACCGGTGCCGCCCGCGCCGCCGCTACCGCCATTGCCCGCGGTCCCGCCGGAGCCGCCGTTACCGCCGGCGCCGCCGTTGCCCGCGACACCGATCGCGGTGATGGTGTCGAATCCGTTGCCGCCCTTACCGCCGTTGCCGCCGGTGGCACTGGCGTTGCCGGTCGCGGCCCGCTTCGTGCCGCTGCCGTTGAAGCCGCCGGCACCCGCGGTGCCGGCGTTGCCGCCGTCACCGCCCTTGCCGCCGTCGGGGATCAGCGACGAGCTGCCGTCGGAACCGTTGCCGCCATTGCCGGCGAATCCGGCCGCGCCGCCGGTGCCGCCGGCGCCGACCGAGCCGATGAACCCGACCTTCTTGCCGCCCTTGCCGCCGACACCGCCGTTTCCGCCGTCGCCACCGTTTCCGCCGCCGCCGAGAGCTCCGCCACCGAGGACGCCCGAGCCGCCGTGACCGCCGTTGCCGGCCTTGCCGCCGGCGCCACCGCGCCCGCCGATGCCGAAGATGTGGCCGCCATTTCCGCCGTCGCCGCCGTTGGCGCCGGTCTGGCCGTTGCCGCCGTTCTGGCCCAGCGCCGCAAGGCCGTCGGCGCCATTGGCACCGTCGCCGCCCTTGCCGCCGGTGCCGCCGTGCCCGATGCCTCCGGCGTTGCCGCCGTTGCCGCCGGCCGTCGGCGTGAAGATGCCGAAGCCCGAGTAGCCGGCGCCGCCCGAGCCGCCGTTACCGAAGCCGCGGGCATTGCCGCCGTTACCGCCGGTTACTCCGGGCAGGCCGCTCGAGTAGCCCTTACCGCCGTCGCCGAACCACAGGCCGCCGTTGCCGCCGTTGGGGTTGATCAGGTTTCCGTTGGCGCCGTTGCCGATCAGGTACTGGCCGGCCAACAGGTTGATTCCGGTGTCGACGACGAAGCCGATGGGGCTGTTGATCCAGGCCTGCACGCCGAAGTGCACGTTCTGGTAAATCCAGTTGGCGACGATCACCGTCGGGTCGACGAACGTCGGCAGGGCCAGCGGCCCGATCGCGGCCAGCGGGTTGACCGCGGCCAGCGGGTTGATGGCGGCGAGCGGGTTGACCGCGCCCAGGGGAGCGGGCGCGGCCTTCGGGTCGGTTGCCGCGAGTGGGTTGACGGCGCTCAGCGGCTTGGCCGCGGTCGGCGGGGCCGTGGCGGACACGGCAGCCGCGGCTGCCGGGTGCAGGCGCTTGTTGGCGACGACGCCGTACTCCACCTGGCGACGCACCCAGGCCATCACGGCCCAGACGCCGGGCATCTGGTCGGGATGGGTCGGCGCGTCGGGAGCCAGCATGGTGCCCAGGCCGACGGCGGACAGCAGGCCGGTGATCGGGTTGAACGGCCTGCTCGTGGGGGCCGTCATGACCGCCCCGGTTCCCGGGGTAGCCGCGCCCGACGAGATGGACGGGCCACTCGGAACCGTCGGGGTCGTGGCGCCGGCCGGGCTGGTCGTGGGGTTCGGTGCCGTCGGCTTGGTGCCGGGTGCGGTGGCCTTGCGTCCGCCGGCAGTGCCGTCGGTGGACACCCCGGCAGTTGACTGCGGGCCCCGTGCGGGGCGAGTACCGGGGGTGCCGGCGTTGGAGCTACCGGTCGAGGCGCTCGAGGTGCCGTCAGGGGTGCTGGCGTGCTTGGGCTTGTTGCCCGGGGTGGGCTTTACCTTGGGGCCCTTCGCCAGATCGTTGAGCGCCTTTCTGGCTTCGTCGGCGTACTGGCGCATCCGGTCCTGCGCCTGTTGACGCGGGTTGCGCGGGGTGCCGCTCGTGGAACCGGGCGAAGAGGTGTCACCGGGCTCGGTCGACGGCGTCGGCTTCGTGGACGGCTTCGTCGGCTTGGGCTTGCTCGGGTTCTTGGTCTTGCTGTCCGTGGTCTTGGTGGCGCCGGAGTTGCTCGACTTGGAGCCGCTGTCGCCGGTGGAGCTCTCGGTGTTGACGAGCCGGATGTCCGCGGTCACCGACTGCATCGTCGGAGAATCGGGTCCCAGCAGCAGCATGACGCCGGCGCTGGCGAATGCCGCGCTCGTCAACCCCGCGGCCGCGAGCGGCCCGGCGGCGCTCCACCAGCTGTTCGTCCCCACTGCCCTGTGCTTGCCCACGATCCTCCTCGTGCGTCGGGTGTGAGAAACACCACCCCCGTCAATAAACGTGGGGAGACTAACACCCGTAATCGCAAGCTGGGAACATCTTGAGGAAAGTGAGCGGCCGTTCATATCGCGGACCGCCGGTACCGGGACGATCTTGAAAAAGGCGTTCTCACCTGCGGAAAGTCGGCTACCGTGCATATTTTGAAAATATTCGGGCCCTGGGGTTACGGGTCTGCGCTCCGACGGCCGGGTCGCCGGGCGGCGTAAGCGTCTTAAATATGTTAGAACACGTTCATTTCTGTAGTGCACAACCGATTTGGCATCTTCGGGCAGGTGCGGGCCCTGAGTGGCGGTGCCGGCCGGGTGTATCCGGGCTGTCGCGGTGGCGTGTTTCAGGATTGGTGAAGGGTCCATCGGATCGGTGTGGATGAAGGCCCGTCCGTGACACTGTCAGCAAATGAAGATGCGCGACGGCGACGTTACGCAATTTCTCAATGACGTAAATACGTTGCTCGGGCGGTAATTTGCCATACTCGTTGTATTTGCGGCGATCGTGGGGCTGGAACCGACGATGATTCTGTTGAAAATCAATTCACCCGGTAAATATAGGTGACCTGTGACGTGTGTGAATATCGCTGGTAATTAATCACTTTGGCACATTTTCGACGCTCGGCCGCTGCATTGCGACATATCTTGTGAAACTGTGACAGGTCGCGCTCTCGCATACGCGTAATCGAGTAGCGATATTTGCCAAATTGCTTCGCATTCGCCCGGCTGCTGTCTACTCTCTATCTATCCATATTCGGGCTAGCGAAGGAGAAGTCATGTCGATGATCCGTTCAACCGTCCTCGTGGGAGCGGCAGTGGCCAGTGCCGGTGCCATCGCGCTGCTCGGCGCCGGCGCGGCGTCCGCCGACTCCGGCATCAACCTCGGACCCGGCAGCAACGACGGTGTGCTCAACGGCGGCTCCAATAACACCGGCGTCCTCAACTTCGGTTTCGGAAACAAGGGCATCCTGAACCTCGGCAATGGCAACACCGGCGTCGCCAACATGGGCAACCTGAACACCGGCATCGTCAACATCGGTAACGGGAGCGGCGGCGTCGTCACCGTCGGCGACGGGCGCAACGGGCTGCTGAACATCGGCTACTGAGGCGCTTCGAAGCCGAGACAGTCCTGTGGGTTGTGCGAAACCTCCTGTCGCACAACCCACAGGACTTCTTTTTGCTCACACCGGGAACGTGACGCCGGTCAGTTCCTCGGACACCGCCCACAGCCGTTGCTGCAGCTCGGTGTCATGGGACTGGTCGCTCGAGCCGACGACCTTCGGGTGCCCGGTCTGCTGGAACCGTCCGTCGGGTCCGTAGTACTGGCCGCCGAACGCGGCGGGGTCGGTGGCGGCGCGCAGGGTGGGCAGGGCGCCCATCGCGGCACTTTGGAACAGCCGGTCGACGACGGGTGCCAGGACGGCGGGCGGCACCGGCACGTGCCGCGCCAGTTCGGTGTTCGACCCGCCCGGGTGTGCCGCGAGGGCGACGGTCTCGGCGCCCGTCAGCCGGCGCTGCAGTTCATACGTGAACAGCAGGTTGGCGAGCTTGGACTGCCCGTAGGCCTCCACCCGGTTGTAGCGGCGTTCCCATTGCAGGTCGTCGAAGTGGATGGCGGCGCGAATCCGGTGGCCCAGGCTGCTGACCGTCACGACGCGTGAGCCGGGCACCGTCAGCAGCTGGTCGAGCAGGAGTCCGGTCAATGCGAAGTGTCCCAGATGGTTGGTGCCGAACTGCATCTCGAACCCGTCGGCGGTGGTCTGCTTCGGCGTCCACATCACGCCGGCGTTGTTGATCAGCAGGTCGATCGCCGGGTATTCGGACTTCAGCTGTTCGGCGGTTTCGCGAACCGACTGCAACGAGCTGAGGTCGAGTTCCTGAAGGGCGACGTCGGCATCGGGCGTGGCCTGCCGGATGCGGTCGACGGCGTCCTTGCCCTTGTCGAGATTGCGGACGGCGAGCACGACGTGTGCGTTCTTGGCGGCGAGCGCTGCTGCGGTCTCGTAGCCGAGGCCGGTGTTGGCGCCGGTGATGACGGCGGTGCGTCCGGTCTGGTCGGGGATGTTGGTGGTGGTCCACTTGGTCATGACGGTTCCTCGGTAGCCTGGGCCTTATCCGGGGCGAGCGCCCCGGATGCTTCACCTATCCGGAACGGTCGCCCCGTTTAATTTGTTCCCGGGAGCATGATGATCTGCAAACCGAAGAGGCCACTGCGGGCCGACGCGGCCCGGAACCGCGCTCGCGTGCTGGAAGTCGCCTATCAAACCTTCGCCGATGAGGGGCTTTCCGTGCCCATCGACGAGATCGCCCGGCGGGCCGGCGTCGGCGCCGGCACCGTCTACCGACACTTCCCGACCAAGGACGATCTCTACCGCGCCGTGATCGAGGATCGACTGGAGACGGTCATGGGCGCCGGCCGGGCGTGCCTGGCGTCGGACGCGCCGGGCGACGCGCTGTTCGACTTTCTGCGGTCGATGGTTCGGTGGGGCGAAACCGATCAGGGCCTGGTCGACGCACTCGCCGGCCTCGGGATCGACGTCCACGCCCTGGTGCCCGATGTCGAAGAGGAATTCCTGGCGCTGCTGGGTGAACTGCTGGCCGCCGCCCAGGGCGCCGGCGCCGTTCGGGCGGACGTCACGGCCTCGGATGTGAAGACGCTGCTCGTGGCGGCGAACGCCGCGCAGCGGTACAGCGCCGACGCCGCCGACCGCGTCGTCGAATTGATGATGGACGGACTCCGGCCCCGTCAGTAGCGTCGGCCGTATGAAGTTCGGGATCTCGACCTTCGTCGATGACGACAGTATTGATCCGGTTTCGCTGGCCCGCGCGATCGAAGAGCGCGGCTTCGCGTCGCTCATCGTCGCCGAGCACAGTCATATTCCCGCGAGCCGTGAGTCGCCGTATCCGAACGGTGGGGAGCTGCCGCCCTGGTACTACAACACGCTCGACCCGTTCGTGACGCTTGCCGCCGCGGCGGCGGTGACGTCGACCATCGAGCTGTTCACCGGCATCGCCCTGCTCATCCAGCGGGATCCGATCCACACGGCCAAAGAGGCCGCCAGCATCGATCTCATCTCCGGTGGCCGGTTCATCTTCGGCGTCGGTGCCGGCTGGAATCTGGAGGAGATGCGGGACCACGGCACCGATCCGAAAACCCGTGGCGCCCGGCTGGACGAGAGCATCGAAGCCATCACGGCGCTGTGGACCACCGAGCCCGCCGAATATCACGGCAAATTCGTCAACTTCGACGCGTCGTACTGCCGGCCCAAGCCGGTCCGGAAACCGCATCCCCCCATCTATGTCGGCGGCAACTCCGATGCCACCGTCAAGCGGGTGCTGCGTCACCGGGCGGGCTGGATATCGAATCCTTTCCCCAGGGACGTGCTGGCGGAACGAACGGCGCAGTTGCGCTCGGGCGCGGACTACGACGTGCCACGCGCGATGTTCGGTGCACCCCTGAAACCGGACTACTGGCGTACCGCTGAAGACCTCGGCTTCGGCCAGCTCGGGTTGTTCCTGCCGTCGGTCGGCAAGGACGAATCGCTGCGCCTGCTCGACGATTACGCGGCGCAGGTGGCGCAGTACCGGTCGGCGTCCTGATTTCCGGCCGCGAAGCGGCGCCTGCGCGGATGGCGAACAACCTTGCACTCGCCCTGCCTGAGTGCTAAAAAGACGTTGGCACTCTCGATAGGTGAGTGCTAGGTCGGGACAGTGAGGCCGGGGCCGCATCTGCGAGCACAGCCCAGGCCGTCCGTCGCGGGCGCTGCGCCTGACCAAAGACGTGCAATTCCCAACCGGAGGAATTACTTCGCAATGGCCAAGACAATTGCGTATGACGAAGAGGCCCGCCGTGGCCTCGAGCGGGGCCTGAACAGCCTCGCCGACGCCGTAAAGGTGACGCTGGGCCCCAAGGGTCGCAACGTCGTCCTGGAGAAGAAGTGGGGCGCCCCCACGATCACCAACGATGGTGTGTCCATCGCCAAGGAGATCGAGCTCGAGGACCCGTACGAGAAGATCGGCGCTGAGCTGGTCAAGGAAGTTGCCAAGAAGACGGACGACGTCGCTGGCGACGGCACCACCACCGCCACCGTGCTGGCCCAGGCCCTGGTTCGCGAAGGCCTGCGCAACGTCGCTGCCGGCGCCAACCCGCTCGGCCTGAAGCGCGGCATCGAGAAGGCCGTCGAGGCTGTCACCAAGGGTCTGCTGGCTTCCGCCAAGGAGGTCGAGACCAAGGAGCAGATCGCTGCCACCGCCGGTATCTCGGCCGGTGACCAGTCCATCGGTGACCTGATCGCCGAGGCCATGGACAAGGTCGGCAACGAGGGTGTCATCACCGTCGAGGAGAGCAACACCTTCGGCCTGCAGCTGGAGCTCACCGAGGGTATGCGCTTCGACAAGGGCTACATCTCGGGTTACTTCGTGACCGACGCCGAGCGTCAGGAAGCGGTCCTCGAGGACCCGTTCATCCTGCTGGTCAGCTCGAAGATCTCGACCGTCAAGGACCTGCTGCCGCTGCTGGAGAAGGTCATCCAGTCGGGCAAGCCGCTGCTGATCATCGCCGAGGACGTCGAGGGCGAAGCCCTGTCGACCCTGGTCGTCAACAAGATCCGCGGCACCTTCAAGTCCATCGCCGTCAAGGCCCCGGGCTTCGGTGACCGTCGCAAGGCGATGCTGCAGGACATGGCGATCCTCACCGGTGGCCAGGTCATCAGCGAAGAGGTCGGCCTGTCCCTCGAGACCGCCGACATCACCCTGCTGGGCAAGGCCCGCAAGGTCGTCGTGACCAAGGACGAGACCACCATCGTCGAGGGTGCCGGCGACGCCGAGGCCATCGCCGGCCGCGTGGCCCAGATCCGCAGCGAGATCGAGAACAGCGACTCCGACTACGACCGCGAGAAGCTGCAGGAGCGCCTGGCCAAGCTGGCCGGTGGCGTTGCCGTCATCAAGGCCGGCGCTGCCACCGAGGTGGAGCTCAAGGAGCGCAAGCACCGCATCGAGGACGCCGTTCGCAACGCGAAGGCCGCCGTCGAAGAGGGCATCGTCGCCGGTGGTGGCGTGGCCCTGCTGCAGTCGGCTCCGGCTCTCGACGAGCTGAAGCTCGAGGGTGACGAGGCCACCGGTGCCAACATCGTGCGTGTCGCCCTGTCGGCTCCGCTGAAGCAGATCGCCTTCAACGGTGGTCTGGAGCCGGGCGTCGTCGCCGAGAAGGTGTCGAACCTGCCCTCGGGTCACGGCCTGAACGCCGCGACCAACGTGTACGAGGACCTGCTGGCCGCCGGCGTTGCCGACCCGGTCAAGGTCACCCGCTCGGCGCTGCAGAACGCGGCGTCCATCGCGGCGCTGTTCCTCACCACCGAGGCCGTCGTCGCCGACAAGCCGGAGAAGGCCGCGGCTCCCGCCGGCGACCCGACCGGTGGCATGGGCGGTATGGACTTCTAAGTCCAGCTCTTACGGGAAGGCCCGGTCTCTTCGGAGGCCGGGCCTTTTCTTGTGTGACGCTGACAGCGCCGCCATGGTCGTATTTGCGATGGTGACGCTGTCAGCGTCACATTGCGATCGTGCCGTGATGTGCACCCCTGCGGACCACCGACAGAATGTCCTCCAGAATCAGATCCCAGCGGTAGACAACGTCCTCATGGGTCAGTCGCATGGCCAGGAACCCCAAGCCGACGGCCACCCTGTCCCTCGTCCGGTCGGGCTGATACTTGGACAGATGGTGCTCACGGCTGTCGGCTTCGATGATCAGTCGGTCGCCCACCAAAAGGTCGACGCGGCCCACTCCCGGAATGTCCACTTGGGTTTGTAGGTGGATCCCCAAGGCGCGCAAGCGTAATCGGATCATCGTCTCCGTGCCCGATTCGCTCTTCGGGTCCAATCGCTCGGCCAGGTTCAGATGCGCAAAGCGCGATGCCGACACAATGTCCCGCGCGTCGGCCATCTCGATCATTTGTTTGTTCAGCATTGAGTCCAGGACGACGATCAGCCCCTCAGTGTCCAGGCAGTGCGCCGCCGACGCGACGGCAATGTCGATCGGGTCGATGGCTCCGACGATGGGTGGATCGAGGCGGTACGGCTGGCAGGACCGAACTCTTGGGCGGGATTGGCGGGCCCGCCTCGAATACCGGACATGCAAACCAGAATCGGGCACCCAGACGCCGTAGTGGCGTAGCACAGAGACACAGCTCAAAATGCCACCGGCGGAGACCGCGCGGACGACCTGCGGGTTTGCGGAGGGGCCGGCATACCAGCCGCGCCGCACCGGCAGCCAGCCAGCTGGGCGCGGCATTCCCGCGGCGCGCAGTTGCGCCGCGGACACCACCCCGCCGTTCGCAGCCGCCAGTTGTTCTATTTCCCCCATCGCTCAATAGCAGCCGACAACGATGGGCGACGGTAGTACCCGATCGTCAGCCTGTGGATAACTCAGGTCTCCTTGAGCGAGACGCAGTCGTGGACGCCTTCGGGGCTGCGGTGCAGCACCGCGCGGGTGGGCACGACGTGCAGGCCCGTGTCGGTGGCTTCGGCGGTCCCGTCGACGATCAGCGAGTATCCGGTGGGTTCGCGCGGCGGCCACAGCACCGTCACGGCCGGGTGAGCGCCGGTGTTGCGCCGCGTGGTGTTTCCGATGGGCTCGATCGTCAGCGCGCCGCCGTCGAATGTCGGGACGACGGCCACCGTGTGCGGGCGGAAATCGTCACCGACGGTGATCAGAAAGCCGAACGGGAAGTCGGCCAAGGTGTCGCCGAGTTTTTCCAGATCCACCTTCACACTCATGAGGCCAGGATAGGTCGCCGCTCACGCCGGCGCGGGTTGCCGGCCGCGCACCAACCGACCTGGCCGGGCCGCCGTGGGTACCCCGTTCTCCGCGATGATCTCGCCGGACACGATGGTCGCGACGTAGCCGTCGGCGGTCTGGTCCAGGCGGCGCCCGCCGGCGGGCAGGTCGTGTTCGATGGTGGGCTTGTGCAGCGTCAGCGTGTCCTGGTCGATCACGTTGAGATCGGCCTTGTAGCCCACCGCGATTCGGCCGCGGTCGTTCAGGCCCGCGACGCGCGCCGGTACCGACGTCAGTTCCTTCACGGCGTGCGCCAGGTCCAGCCGGCCGGCGGCGCGGTCGCGGACCCAGTGCGTCAGCAGATAGGTGGGAAACGATGCGTCGCAGATCATTCCGTAGTGTGCGCCACCGTCGCCGAGGCCCAGGATGACGTCGTCGCGCTGGATCAGTTCGGCCACGGTGTCGAGGGAACCGTCACGGAAGTTGGCGAGGGTGACGAGCAGCATGGCGTGGCCGTCGTCGTCGAGGACGCGGTCGTAGGCCTCCTCGAGCGGGCTGACGCCGCGGGCGGCGGCGCGCGCGGCGATCGAATCCGACGGTGCCGGTTCGTAATTCGGGGGAGTGCCCAGCGGGAACATGTAGTCCCACGCCTGCACGGCGAACATCAGCGGGTGCCCGTCGGCGGCCGCCGTGTCGTTCAGGATGCGTTGGCGTACTTCGGGTTTGCGCATCTCGGCGACGCGCTCGGCCAGCGGTAGGTCGGCGATTTCGCGGTACGACGGGTACAGCACGAACGGATTGCCGGACAACTCCAGGCCGATGACGAGGCCGATGGGGCGCGGGAAAATCTGCGCCGAGATCGACCCGCCGTCGGTGTTGGCCTTCTCGACCATCCGCAGCGCGTCCTCGAATGTGGCCGGCCCGGCATTGCCGACGGCGAGGGTGAACGTCACCGGCAGGCCGACGTCGGCCGCGACGTCGAAGACGGTTTTCAGCGCGACCTCGTAGTCACCGGCCAGCAGGTCGGGCACGAACTGGATCAGTCCGCCGCCGCCGTCCGCGACGCCGCGGGCGATGGCTTCGATCTCGACCTGTGCCGCGTCGTGGCTCGGAATGGGCTGTCCGCCAGAGGTTTTGTGCAGCGTCAGCCGCGACGACGCGAAGCCCAGCGCGCCGCACTCCACGGCCTCGGCCGCGAGCTTGCGCATCAGCGCCAGGTCTTCGGGCGTGGCGGGCTCGCGGTCGACGCCGCGCCGGCCCATGACGTACACGCGCAGCGGCGAGTGCGGGAGGAACGCGGCCACGTCGATATCCCGTTGTCGCGCCTCGACGGCGTCCAGGAATTCGGGGAAGGTCTCCCAGGTCCAGGGCAGGCCGTCGACCATGACGACGCCGGGGATGTCCTCGACGCCGGCCATCACGTCGACGAGCACGTCGTGGTCGTCGGGGCGGCAGGGCGCGAAGCCGACGCCGCAGTTACCCATGACGGCGGTTGTTACGCCGTGAGCGGAAGACGGGGTCATCCGGTCGGACCAGATGGCCTGTCCGTCGTAGTGCGTGTGCAGGTCCACGAAGCCGGGGGTGACGAGCAGGCCGGTGGCATCGATCTCCCGGGCACCGGTGCCGTCGACCGTGCCCACGGCTGCGATCAACCCGTCCTGAACTGCGACATCGCCCTGGAAGGGTGCGCCGCCCAACCCGTCGGCGATGAGTCCGTTGCGAATGACGATGTCGTAGGCGACGCCCGCTGCGTTCATGTGAACAACGTACGACTCAGGCCGTCATCAGATCTGTGAGTTGGCTTTGAGTTGAAGTTAGAACGGCTAGGCATTGCAAAACCGATGTATCGTGATAGGTACAAGATGCATCGACAACAACGAAAGGAAATGCGATGTTCTCAGCTGGTTTCGGCCCCGGTTTCGGTGGGGGCTTCGGCCCCGGATTCGGGGGCTTCGGTCCGGGCGCGGGTGGTCCCGGTGCCTGCGGGCCCGGCTTCGGTGGCGGTTTCGGCGGCGGCTTCGGGCCGGGTGCCGGACACCACTTCTTCAAGGGTCGTCTCAAGCGTGCCGCGATTGCCGCGGCCGCGCTACTACAGGAAGGCCCGGCCACGGCCGAGCAGCTCTCGCAGCGGGTTTCGGAGATCACCGACGGCGCATTCACCCCTCCGGTGGACAAGGTCGAGTTCGTCATCTCGCTGCTCGCGGCTCGTGGCGTGGCCACGGTCGAGGACGGCGTCGCGACGCTGACCGAGTTCGGTGAGCAGCTGCTCGCCTGGCGCGGTGTCAGCAGCGAGACGGTGCAGGCGTTCCTCGGTCAGGCGGGCAAGTTCGGCGATGTCATCAAGCTGCGCAAGGATTTGTTCGAGCTCGCCGGGCTGGCGCGCACGATCAAGTTCACCGGAAACGACGCGCAGAAGGCCGATCTGAAGACGGCGGTCAGCACGCTGTCCGCCGCGGTCGCCGAGGCCAAGAAGGCGCTCTACCGCACCCTGGCCGACAACTGACACGACCGACGCCCGGAGCGGCGGACCCATGCGGGTTCGTCGCTCCGGCGTTGTCGGTGCCCCGTGGCACGATCTGGGCATGATCGACCATTTCGGTATCAACTGCAGTGACTGGGCCAAGTCCCAGCAGTTCTACGACGCGGTGCTCGGCGTGCTCGGCTTCAGCCGGCAGCTGGATTTCGGCGTCGCCATCGGTTACGGCCGCGACGGCAAGCCCGACTTCTGGATCGCCGATGCCGGCGCGGGGGAGGCCTCGGGTCCGAACCGCGAGGTGCACGTCGCTTTCCAGGCCGCGGACACCGACGCGGTCACCGCGTTCCACGACGCGGCCGTCCAACTCGGCGCCGAGTCGTTGCACGCACCCCGGCTGTGGCCCGAGTACCACCCCGGCTACTTCGGGGCCTTCGTCCGCGACCCCGACGGCAACAACGTCGAGGCGGTCTTCCATGGCGCAGCCGGGTAGTGGTGCGCTCCGGTAGCGTCGGCGATATGTCTGATACCGCTGCGGCGCGGGAACTGTTGCGCGACTCGTTCACTCGGCTCATCGAGCACGTCGACGAGGTCACCGACGGCCTGACCGAAGAGGTGTCGCTGTGGCGGCCGACGCCGGAGGCCAACAGCATCGCCTGGCTGCTGTGGCACAGTGCGCGGTGTCAGGACATGCAGCTGTGCGAGGTCGCGGGCATCCACCAGGTGTGGACGAGTGCCGGCTGGGAGCAGCGGTTCGCGCTCGACCTGCCGAAGAGCGACGCGCCCGGTTATGACATCGGATACGGCCATACCGCCGAGGACGTCGGCAAGGTGCGGCCGCCGGTCGAGCTGCTGGTCGGGTACTACCGCGCGGTGCACAAGGTGACGCTCGAATATGTCGCGGGCGTGACGGCTGAGGATCTCGAGCGGATCGTCGACCGACGCTGGAATCCTCCGGTGACCGCGAGTGCGCGGCTGGTGAGCATCGTCGACGACTGCGCGCAGCACCTCGGGCAGGCCGCGTATGTACGGGGCATCGCCGCCCACAGATGACAACCGAGAAGTTCGTCCGCTGGTGGCCGCCAGTCGGGCTGGGGCTGATGGCCCTGTTGGGCTGGGGCGTGGGCAAGGCCTCGACGCCGGTCGATGACGTCTTTCAGGACGCCGGCCGGGACGGCCAGCCGTATACCGGCTGGCTGCTGTTCTTCACCGACCCGCGTGTGCTCATGGCGATGCTGGTGATCGCGGTGGGAATCGCGTTGTGGCACAAGCGCTGGCGTCTGGCCGCGGTCATCGCGTTGACGCCCCAGCTGGCGGTGTTCATCGAGCGCGGCCTGAAGGAGCTGTTCGGTCGTCACAAAGGTGGGGCGCTCGCGTATCCCAGCGGACACACCGTGCTGATGGTGACGGTGCTGGGCGTCATCGTCCTGGCGGCCGGGGCCGTGCTGTGGTCACGCGTGCTGGCCGGCATCTTCGTTCCGTTGGGCATGCTCGGACAGGCCTTCACGTACCACTACTTCACCGACACCGTCGGCGCCTTGCTGTTCGGGTCCAGTCTGGTGTGCCTGGCGGCCCGCCTGGTCACCGAGCACCCCGCGGAAAGCCCTGGCGTGATCCTCTAGCGCCCGGTGCGGTACGCCTCGGTTTTGACACGCGTCAAGCCGGATGCGACCCGCGTCACACCTGGTCGTTACGATGGCGGTATGACCGCTACGTCTGACGTCCGTTCGCCCGGCTCCGGCACCATTTACGACCCCGCCACGGGTGCCATCGCAGGAACCGTGAGCTGGACGGACCCGGCCGACGTTCCTCGCATCGCCGCCGGCCTGCGCGCCGCGCAGCGCGAATGGGAAGCCCGCGGGCCGCAGGGCCGCGCGAAGGTGCTGGCCCGTTTCGCGGTGTGGCTCAATGACCACCGCGACGAGGTCGAGGCCCTGCTGATCCGCGAGACCGGCAAGTCGATGGTCGACGCCAAGGCCGAAATTCCGCTGGCGATCCTGATCATCTCGTACGTGGTCAAGACCATGGAGAAGGCGCTGGCGCCCGACACCCGGCCGGCCCCGCTGCCCATGCTGTCGGTCAAGAAGATCACCGTGCACTACCGCCCACGCGCGGTGGTCGGCATCATCGCGCCGTGGAACTACCCAGTGGCCAACGCGTTGATGGACGCCATCGGGGCACTCGCGGCCGGCTGCGCCGTGCTGCTCAAGCCGTCCGAGCGCACCCCACTGACCGCCGAGCTGCTGCTGCGCGGCTGGACCGACTCCGGCGCCCCTGAGGTGCTGGCCCTCGCGCAGGGTGCCCGCGAGGTGTCCGAGGCCGTCATCGACAACTCCGATTTCATCCAGTTCACCGGCTCGACGGCCACCGGCCGCAAGGTCATGGAGCGCGCGGCGCGCCGCCTCACGCCGGTCAGCCTCGAACTCGGCGGCAAGGACCCGATGATCGTCCTCGAGGACGCCGACGTCGAGCTGGCCGCCAACGCCGCGGTCTGGGGCGCGATGTTCAACGCCGGGCAGACGTGCGTGTCTGTCGAGCGCGTCTACGTGCTGGAACCGGCCTACGACGCGTTCGTCGACGCCGTCGTCAAGGCGGTGCAGAACCTCAAGGTGGGCGCAGGCGAGGGCTACCACCTCGGCGCGCAGATCGACGCCAGCCAGGTGGACATCACCGAGCGGCACGTCAACGAGGCGGTGGCGGCCGGCGCTCGCGCGCTGACCGGCGGCAAGCGCCCCGACGGCCCGGGCAGCTTCTACCCGCCGACGGTGCTCGTCGACGTCGACCACTCGATGGCCTGCATGACCGAGGAGACGTTCGGCCCGACCCTGCCGATCATGAAGGTCGCCACCGTCGGTGAGGCGGTCCGCCTGGCCAACGACAGCCCGTACGGCCTGAGCGCCACCGTGTTCTCGGGCGATGTGCAGCGGGCCAAGGACGTGGCGCTGCAGCTCGACTGCGGCGCCGTCAACATCAACGACGTGCTGGCCAACCTGATGTGCACCACCGCCCCGATGGGTGGCTGGAAGACGTCGGGCATCGGCGCACGGTTCGGCGGGGCCGACGGCATCCGCAAGTTCTGTCGCCAGGAGACGGTCGTCGAGCCGCGCACGAGCAAGGGCACGGGCGGCAACTACTACCACAATTCGATGAAGGCCCTGGCCCGGATGAACAACGTCCTGACCAAGGTGTCGTTGATCCGGCCCAAGCGCACCGCCAAGTAGCACCACCAGTTGTTCACCGTCACGTCACCGCCAGGTTCGGCCCGGCGGTTACGTTCAGCCGGTGACCCTGGACGCATCTGCCGCCGACACCTACACCGTCCGCGATGATGACGACGACGACCCCGAACTGGTGCTGCTGCCCAGCGGGGAAGTGGTCGACACCTGGCGCGAGGGCTATCCGTACGACGAGCGGATGAACCGGCACGACTACGAAGAGCAGAAGCGCCTGCTGCAGATCGAGCTGCTGAAGCTGCAGAAATGGAGCCAGGCCAACGGGCTGCGGCACGTCATCGTCTTCGAGGGCCGCGACGCCGCCGGTAAGGGCGGCACCATCAAGCGGTTCATGGAGCACCTCAACCCGCGTGGGGCCCGCGTCGTCGCGCTGGAGAAGCCGACCGAGAAGGAACGCACCCAGTGGTACTTCCAGCGCTACGTCACGCATCTGCCGGCCGCCGGCGAGATCGTGCTGTTCGACCGCTCCTGGTACAACCGGGCCGGCGTCGAGCGCGTGATGGGGTACTGCACGCCCAAGCAACACGCTGAATTCGTCCGTCAGGCACCGCTTTTCGAGCAGATGCTGACCAACGACGGCATCAGCCTCACCAAGCTGTGGTTCTCGGTGACCCAGGCCGAGCAGCGCACCCGCTTCACCATTCGTCAGGTCGACCCGGTGCGGCAGTGGAAACTCTCGCCGACGGACCTGGCCTCGCTGGACAAGTGGGACGCCTACACCGCGGCCAAGGAAGAGATGTTCGCCTGGACGGATACCGAGGTCGCGCCGTGGACCGTGGTGAAGAGCAACGACAAGAAGCGCGCCCGGATCAACGCCATGCGGCATGTTCTCGGTAAATTCGACTACGACAACAAGGACCATGAGGTGGTCGGACACGCCGATCCGCTGATCGTGGGACGGGCGCTGTCCGACTGAGCGGCGCCCACCAACGTAGGAGGGCGCTTGCGATTCGTCGCGACATTGCTGTTGTGGCTGGTCACCACCGTCGCTGTGGCGGTGGCCGTACCGGTCTGCTGGGCGCAGCACACACTTGTCGACCGGGGCGGCTATGTCGCGCTGGCCACCACGGCAGCCAAGAACCACGAGCTGCAGAAGGCCACGGCCAGCGAGCTGGGAATCCAGGTCAACAGGCTGGCCACCGGTGCGGGATATGACCTGAGCACGAGCACCGTGTCGAACGCCGCCGGCATCTACACTTCCAGCTCGGCGTTCCCGGGACAGTTCGGCGCCGCGAACGGCTATGCGCACGATTGGCTGTTCACCGACACCATGGCCCACTCGGACGCGTCCGGTCGCTGGACCATCGACCTGTCGCCGATGCTGTCGGACCGGTCGTTCAAGGCGACCTTGGCGGCGTTCGGAATCCGGGTCCCGTCGAAGATCGAAGTACCGATCACCGACTCGGCGCAATCGTTGCGGCCGGGCCAGTTCCGCGCGGCGACGACGTGGGGACCGTGGGCACGGATCGGCATCTGCGTGCTGACGGGCATATTCGCTCTGCTCACTCTGGCGATGAGCCGGTCACGCGGGAAAACCATTGCCGCTCTGGGTATCTCGACCATGATCGTCGGCGCCGCGGGCTGGGCCGGCATCGAGGCGGGTCGGCGCTACATCAACGACGGGCTGAACCGCACCACCGGCAACGTCCGCCAGGTGGCCGACGTCATGGTCGACACGGCCATCGCCAACGCCCACCAGTGGCTCAACATCACCCTCGCGATCGGCGGCGGTCTGGTGGTGCTGGGCGTGCTCGTCACGCTGCTGGGCAACCTCGGCCGTCGCGTGGTCCGCAAGTCCAAGCCCGCCCCCGCCGCCGCCTGACTAGGGATTTGTGCACGAAAATCCGCGGCCGGCGCGGAAAATCGTGCACAAATCACGAGCCGACGGTGCGCTCCAGGAATGAATAGACCAGCGCGGCCTTGAACGCGGCCTGCGAGTTGTCCGCCGCCCCACCGTGTCCGCCCTCGATGTTCTCGTAGTAGTGGACGCGGTGGCCGGCGGCCTCGAGGGCCGCCGTCATCTTCCGCGCATGGCCGGGGTGCACCCGGTCGTCGCGCGTCGACGTGGTCATCAGGAGCGCCGGGTACTTCCGGTCGGCCGAGATGTTCTGGTACGGCGAGTACTTCGAAATGAATGCCCAGTCGTCGGGGTTGTCGGGGTCGCCGTACTCGGCCACCCATGACGCACCGGCGAGCAGCAGGTGGTACCGCTTCATGTCGAGCAGCGGCACGCTGCACACCAGGGCCCCGAACAACTCCGGGTACCGCGTGAGCATGACGCCCATGAGCAGTCCGCCGTTGCTGCCGCCCTCGGCGGCGAGTTGTTCGACGGTGGTGATGCCGCGGCGCACCAGATCGGCTGCGACGGCGGCGAAGTCCTCGTACACCAGGTGACGGCCCTCGCGCATGGCCTGCGTGTGCCAGCGCGGCCCGTACTCGCCGCCGCCGCGGATGTTGGCCTCGACGTAGGTACCGCCCTGCGTCAGCCACAACCGGCCGAGCACCCCGGCGTAGCCGGGCAGCAGCGACGACTCGAAGCCGCCGTATCCGCTCAGCAGCGTCTTGCGTGGCTCGGTGACACCGCGTTGTCCCACAACGAAATACGGGATGCGGGTGCCGTCGGCGGACGTCGCGAAATGCTGCGACACCTCGACCTCGGACGCGTCGAAGAACGCCGGTGCGCGCTTGATCTCGGTGACCGCGCCACCGGCGTGGCCCCAGAGCAGGCGCGACGGGCTGTCGAATCCGCTTGAGTCCAGGAAGATTTCGTCGCCGTACTCGTCGACGTCGACGATGACCGTGGTGGCGTGCTTCGGTACGCCCGGGATGTCCTCGCGTTCCCACGTGCCGGGGGTGACGAGCTCGATGTGGCCGATGACGTCGACCAGCGTCTGCAGCAGCAGCCGGTCGCGCGTCCACGCGAAGTTCTGCATGCTGCTGTGGTCGTCGGGCTCGAAAACCACGGTCAGGTCGCGGTTTCCGGCGAGGTAGTCGTCATAGCGCGCGGCCAGCAGCGTTCCCGGCGCGTATGTCGTCTCGCCGACGGTCCAGTCGGCACGCGGCCGGATCAGGAGCCATTCCCGGTGAATCGAGATCGCGGCATCGGTGGGGACGTCGATGCGGACCAGCTCGTCGCCGCGGACCTCGAAGCGTTCGCGGTTGAAGAAGTCGGTGGACTGCGACACCAGCAGCCGCTCGAAACCCGGTGTGCTGTCGTAGCCGGCGCCGACGCTGACATCGGTGGCCGCGCCTTCGAAGATCGTGACGGCGTCGGCCAGCGGCTGCCCGCGGTGCCACCGTTTGACGATCCGGGGGTACCCCGACTCGGTCATGGCGCCGGGCCCGAAATCGGTGCCCACCAACACCGTGTCGGGGGTCTCCCAGGAGACGCTGGACTTGGCTTCCGGCAGGTTGAACCCGTCCTCGACGAACTGCCTTGTCTCCATGTCGAATTCGCGTACGACAGTGGCGTCGGCCCCGCCGCGCGACAACGCGATCAGCGCGAGGTGCAGGCCCGGTTCGATGACGTCGGCGCCGGCCCAGACCCAGTTCTCGTCCTCGTCGGCCGCCAGCTTGTCGAGGTCGATCAGCACGTCCCACTCGGGGGCGTCGGTGCGGTAGCTGTCCAGCGTGGTGCGCCGCCACAGCCCGCGCGGGTTCTCCGCATCGCGCCAGTAGTTGTAGAGGAACTCGCCGCGCCGCCGGACGTACGGGATGCGGGCGTCGGTGTCCATCACCTCGAGGGCGTCGGCGCGCATCTGCTCGAAGCGCTCGCCGCCGAACTCGGCGATCGTCGGCTCGTTGTGCGGGCGCACCCAGGCGAGGGCGTCGTCACCGGTGACGTCCTCGAGCCAGAGGTAGGGATCTTCTCCTGTGGCGAGCGGAGCGGCGGGATCTTCCGGGGCGACCGATTCAGAACTCACCTGGTCATTCTTACTCCCCGGCGTAGGGTGGCCGTATGCCATCTCGGGCACTGATCACCGCCGAGGCCGCGGACCTGCTGCGCGCGCTGCAGAACCAGCACGGCCCCTTGATGTTTCACCAGTCGGGTGGATGCTGCGACGGCTCGTCGCCGATGTGTTACCCCGACGGCGACTTCATCGTCGGCGACCGCGACGTGCTGCTGGCGGTACTCGACGTCGGGCCCGACGGCGTCCCGGTGTGGATCTCCGGGCCGCAGTTCGAGGCCTGGCAGCACACCCAGCTCATCATCGACGTGGTCGCGGGCCGGGGCAGCGGGTTCAGCCTGGAGGCGCCCGAAGGCAAGCGCTTCCTGTCGCGCGGTCGGGTGTTCACCGAGGCGGAGAACGCCGAGCTCAATGCACAACCGCCCGTGACCGGCGCCCAGTATGCGCAGGGCGTCCGGCCGGCGCGGGACGGCACGTTGATCGTCGAGCACGCCGAGGAGGCGTGCCCGGTGCCCGGTGCGCGTCCGGGCTTGGCGTAGGTCACCAGATTGCGGTGCAGGCGGTTTCGTTCGTGGTGACTACTTCTGCAACGTGAACTGCACGACGTCGGCCTGCTTGTTGCGGAACAACTCCGCACATCCGGTCAGGTACTTGATGTAGCGGTCATAGACCTCTTGCGACTGGATCTTGATGGCCTCGTCCCGGTGTGCCGCCAGGTTCCGGGCCCAGATGTCGAGGGTCGTGGCGTAGTGCGGCTGCAATGAGTGTTTCCGGGTGACGTGGTATCCGGCCGCGGTCGCGAGTTCCTCCACGACGGGGATGATCGGCAGCCGGCCGCCCGGGAAGATGTCCGTCATCAGGAACTTCACGAACCGGGCGAATTCGAAGGTCAGCGGGATGCCGAGCTCCTTGGCGTCCCGGAAGTCGAAACCGCAGATGGTGTGCAGCAGCATGACGCCGTCAGGCGGCATGGCCGCATACGTCCGCCGGAAGAACTCCGGGTAGCGGTCGGGGCCGAAGTGCTCGAAGGCGCCGATCGACACGATCCGGTCGACGGGCTCGTCGAACTGCTCCCAGCCCTGCAGCCGGACCTCGCGGCTGCGGGCGGTGTCCATCCGGTCGAAGGTGCGCTGGACATGGGCCGCCTGATTCCTCGACAGCGTCAACCCGATCACGTCGACGTCGTACCGTTCGACGGCACGCAGCATCGTCGACCCCCAGCCGCAGCCGATGTCCAGCAACTTCATGCCCGGCAGGAGACCGAGCTTGCTCAGCGCCAGGTCGATCTTCGCCAGCTGCGCTTCCTGCAGCGTCATGTCGTCGCGGACGAAATACGCGCAGCTGTAGGTCTGTGTCGGATCGAGGAACAGCCGGAAGAACTCGTCGGACAGGTCGTAATGCGCCTGCACATCGGTGAAGTGCGGCATGAGGGAATTGGACATGGGGCATCGACCCTTTCTGACGAAGGTCCCCGCCGAATACCCGGTTTCCCGCAGTTGAATCGGTCTCCCGACTGTCGACGTCGCCGCGCCTATAAGGTGTGCATGTGACTCACTATGACGTCGTCGTTCTCGGAGCCGGTCCCGGCGGATATGTCGCCGCAATTCGCGCAGCCCAGCTGGGGCTGACCACCGCCATCGTCGAACCGAAGTACTGGGGCGGCGTCTGTCTCAACGTGGGATGCATCCCATCCAAGGCCCTGCTGCGCAACGCGGAGCTGGCGCACATCTTCCACAAGGAAGCCAAGACCTTCGGCATCAGCGGCGAGGCCAGCTTCGACTTCGGCGCGGCGTTCGACCGCAGCCGCAAGGTCGCCGAAGGCCGCGTCGCCGGCGTGCACTTCCTGATGAAGAAGAACAAGATCACCGAGCTGGAGGGCTACGGCACCTTCACCGGACCCAACTCGATGCGCGTCGCGCTGAACGCCGGCGGAACCGAGGACGTCACCTTCGACAACGCGATCATCGCCACCGGCTCGTCGGTGCGGCTGGTGCCCGGCACCTCGCTGAGCGAGAACGTCGTCACCTACGAGACCCAGATCATGACGCGGGACCTGCCGGGCTCGATCATCATCGCCGGCGCGGGTGCCATCGGCATGGAGTTCGCGTACGTGCTGAAGAACTACGGCGTCGACGTCACCATCGTCGAGTTCCTGCCGCGCGCGCTGCCCAACGAGGACGCCGAGGTCTCCAAGGAGATCGAGAAGCAGTACAAGAAGCTGGGCGTCAAGATCCTCACCGGTACCAAGGTCGAGTCGATCGAGGATTCCGGCAGCGAGGTGACCGTCGTCGTCAGCAAGGACGGCGCCACACAGGAGCTCAAGGCCGACAAGGTGTTGCAGGCCATCGGTTTCGGCCCCAACGTCGACGGCTACGGCCTGGAGACCGCCGGTGTCGCGCTCACCGAGCGCGGTGCCATCGCGATCGACGACAACATGCGCACCAACGTGCCGCACATCTACGCCATCGGTGACGTCACCGCCAAGCTGCAGCTCGCGCACGTCGCCGAGGCGCAGGGCGTCGTCGCGGCCGAGACCATCGCCGGTGCCGAGACCCTGACGCTCGGCGACTACCGGATGATGCCGCGCGCCACCTTCTGCCAGCCGCAGGTCGCCAGCTTCGGGCTCACCGAGGAGCAGGCCAAGGCCGAGGGCTACGACGTCGTCGTCGCCAAGTTCCCGTTCACCGCCAACGGCAAGGCGCACGGCCTCGCGGACCCGACGGGCTTCGTGAAGCTGATCGCCGACAAGAAGCACCTCGAGCTGCTCGGTGGTCACCTCATCGGTCCGGATGTCTCCGAGCTGCTGCCCGAGCTGACCCTGGCCCAGAAGTGGGACCTGACCGCCAACGAACTGGCCCGCAACGTGCACACCCACCCGACGCTGTCGGAGGCGCTGCAGGAATGCTTCCACGGCCTGACCGGCCACATGATCAACTTCTGAGTCGGTCTTGCGCGCGAATGTCGTTGCCGCGATAGGCGGTTTGGTCGTCGGTCACATGCTGTGGCTGCTGGCCATCTCGCTCGCGATGGACACCACCAGCATCAGTTTCTGGGTGCTGGTGATGTCCGCCGTGGTCTTCGTGGTGGCCGGCGTCGCGGTGTTCTTCGCTCGAAAGTTCCAGGAGCGCAAGGCTTTTGCGAAGTCCGCGTTCCTCTGGTGCCTACCCGTCGCGCCGGTGTTGATGACGCTGGCGGTACTCGGGGTCACCTACCTCTAGGCGGTCGAGCCTGAGCTTGTGTGCCAAATTCTCTTGAAATTTCGAACACAAGCTCAGGTTCGAGCGCTTTAGTCCGGGAAGTCCAGCGGCACGCGAAGGGTGGCGATGGTCGCCGCCAGGCCGTCGTATTGCGCTGCCAGCAGGCAGAAGTCGATGAGCTGCTTGCGATCCAGGTAGGACGCCAGCGACTTCCACGTCTGGTCGGACACCGACCGGGTGATGACGAACTCGTCCGTCGCGGTGATCAGCACGCGCTGCCGGTCGGTGAGACCCTCGGCGTCCGGCCCCTCGAAAATGCGGGCCTGCGTCTCGGCGTCGACGCCGCGGCTGCGGGCCAGGCGGCGGTGCTGCTGCAGCTCGTACTCGCTGCCGCGCAGATGGGCGACGCGCAGGATCACCAGCTCGGCGTCCTTGAGCCCCAGCTTGCTGCGGCCCAGCAGCATGCCGGAGTAGGGCAGGAACGTCAGGAACAGCAGGTGATGCTGGCCGAGGACGTTGAAGAGCGCAAACCTCGGGGCCCGGATGGTCTTGGCGCCGATCTTGGCGATGAGCCAGTTGAGCGGGCCCAGTTCACGGATTCCGCCGGGTTCGATGCGGGCCGGCTCGATGCTGTTCACAATTCCCGAGTCTGGCACAGGCAGGGCGGTCGTAGGGTCGAGCTATGGGGTGGAAACGGGTGGGGACCGTGATTTTCACGGTTGCGTTGATGGTGGTCAGTTGTAGTGACCGGGCTACAGATGTGGCGATATCGCGGGCCGCTGACCATCCGTTGCTGCGGTACCTGCCGACGTTGGCCGACGTGCCGGGAATGGTCGAGGTCGGCTACGAGGTGCCACGCAATGACGAATTTTCCGCACAGCGGCGAATCGAGTGCGCGCGGTATCCAGAACCGGGAGACCCAGACGGGCCGCAACTCACCGCGCGCTACGGCGACAGGCTTGATCGCGACGGCCGCTTGATCCACGTTGACCTGTGGCGAACCCGCCCCGGTGAGAACGTCGTCGACGAGATGGCGAACTGGGGGACCCGCTGCGCGACCTACCGAGACTTCTACGGCACCTGGGCTGTCCAGACATTCCGCAACATCCCCGGAATGCCCACTGATGCAATCCAATTCGACACCACCCAGACCACGGGTGACAAGTATTGGAGGCCATCAAACGACGGCCCGGACGGCCGAACCGTCGTCGTGGCCCGAGACGGAGTCGTGCTGCGGGTGAGGTTCATTTCCCGGGGTCCTCTGGGAGTGACGGTCCACGACGTAGCCCAATTGGTCGACGGCTTCGTCCAGCGTGCTGCCGAGCAAGCCCCTGACACAGTCCAGACGTCCAGCATCGCGTCGCGGCCCGCGGCGCAGCTGTCGGCACTGGTCATGACTCCACCGGTCAAGAGCGGCAGCCGAGTGGTGCAATTGTCAGCGCAGCCGCGGGGCGACGCGCCTGCGGATTGCTCCGCCGACCCACTGTCGTCGCCCCGACCGGGTGCCGATGAATTGGTCGACGCGCTTGGCGTCGCGGCAGTCTTCCGGGAGCGCGACGGGTTCGACGGCATCACGGCGGTGAACAACTGGGTCAAGCGTTGCAGCGCACAGCCGTTCGTGCCCGAGGTCTGCTCTGACAAGGCGAAGGAAGCACACCTCGAAACCACACCGCCGGTACGGATCGAGGGCGAGGTGGTCACTGGTTACCAGGGGGTCGTGCTCGGGGAGAGCTATGTGAAGACCACGAAGTACTGCCAGCCGGATTCTGTGGTGGCCCAGATGGTCCGGGTGCGCGGAGTCTTGTTGCGCGCGGCGCCCTTGGTGGTGCAACGCGCCGAGGGCGAGGACCAACATCGAGCGCGCCAGCGTGCGATCGATGATCAGCGCAAGGAGCTGGCCTACGTCATCTACCGGATATTGCGGGCGAACTGACGTTTCGCCAAGTCCCAAATTGATCGCAAATTGCTGGTAGCGACGGCCGACGGCCTATCGTCTATGCGTGTTCACCGAACATTCACCCTTCCTTAAGGAGGGTGTACCGCCCCGGACGAAGGTCGCGATCGGCATTGCGCTGGTCGCGACGTTCATGTGCGCGCTGCAGGTGACGGCCATGCTGTGTGGATTCCGGGGTCCGCTCGAGCGCCTGATCAGCGATTACGTCGGAACTCCGGCGGGGTTCACGGTGCCGTGGGCGGCGTTGGTGGTGGCCTTGGTCGCGGTGCCGCGGCAGTACCGGCTGCCGGCCGTGACCACGGCGTTGGGGCTCGACGTCGCCTTTGTCGCCGGGCGGGATTTTCTCGGTCTTCCGTCAGCGATGGGTAGCGGCGCGCTGGTCGTGCTGACCGGCCTGGGTGTGTTTGCGCTGACGCGGTGGACCGGTCCGCAGCGCGACACCGCGCTGAAGGGCGTCGCCACCGGCCTGCTGCTCGTGCTCGCCACCAAGGCCGGTGACGCCTGGCTGACCATCACGTCCCTGACGCGTCCCACCGTTCTCGACGAGTTCGCGGCACGGGCCGACGTCGCGCTCGGCCAACCGTCATGGGTGCTGGGCCAGCTGGTGCAGCACCACTCGGTGCTCTACTTCCTGCTGCATTGGGTCTATCTCGAACTGTCTGCCGCCGCGACCGTCGTCGCGATCTACCAGCTGCGCAGCGTGACCACGGGTGGACGGTGGCCGCGGCACTTCGTCGTGCGCACCTTCCTGGTGCTGGGCCTGGTCGGCCCGCTGATCTATCTGATGTTCCCGCTGGTGGGGCCCACCTATGCGTTCGGCGCGGCCGGTGGCGGCTTTCAGGTCGGCGACTTCTGGCCGGCCCTGCTGCCGCCCGTCGACGGGCCGGCGGTGCCCCTCGCGTTCGACACGTCGACCCCGCGCAACTGCATGCCGTCGCTGCACACGGCGTGGGCGCTGGCCGTGTTCATCCATTCGCGATCCGGCCCGCGGTGGTTGCGCGTCGGTGGCACTTGTTGGCTGGTGGGCACTTTGGCCGCGACGCTCGGCTTCGGCTTCCACTACGGCGTCGACCTGGTGGTCGGTGCGGCATTGTGCCTGACGGTGGAATCGGCTCTGCGGGAGCCGATTCGGCCCACGCCTCATGCCCGGCTACGGCTGATTGCCGGTGGTACCGCCGTCATCGTCGGCGTGATGCTGTGCGTTCGCTACCTGTCCGGGTGGATGGCGCAGTATCCGATCATGTTCGGGCTGCTGATCATCGGGGCCCTTGCGACGCTGGCCTACGGCTTCTACGGCACGTTCTTCGCGCGTCCGGGTGCACCTGCGCCGGCGATCGAGCGATTGACGGGCGAAGAGTCAGAAAGTCCGGCGGCGTGACGGCTGCAGGTCCGTAACGGCAAGTCCCGTCACTGATTCGCCCGCTTCACCACGTACGGCGTCACGGTGCTGCGGTGTTCGTCGAGGTCCAGTTCGCGGCCGAGTGCGGGGAATGCCCGCTGCGGACAGTTGTCCCGTTCGCACACCCGGCAGCCCGAGCCGATGGGCGTCGCGGCGCCGCCGGACAGGTCCAGCCCCTCGGAGTAGACCAGCCGATTGGCATGGCGCAGTTCGCAACCCAGCCCGATGGCGAACGTCTTGCCCGGTTGGCCGTACCGCGCGGCGCGTCGTTCCACGGTGCGCGCCACCCACATGTAGTTGCGGCCGTCGGGCATCTGGGCGATCTGCACCAGCATCTTGCCGGGGTTGGCGAACGTCTCGTAGACGTTCCACAGGGGACAGGTGCCGCCCGACGACGAGAAATGAAAACCGGTGGCGGACTGGCGTTTCGACATGTTGCCGGCGCGGTCGACGCGGACGAACGACAGCGGTACGCCGCGCATCGACGGCCGCTGCAGCGTCGACAGCCGGTGCGCGATGGTCTCGTAACTCACCGAGTGATAGGCCGACAGCCGTTCGACGTCGTAGCGGAATTCCTCGGCGACAGCATGGAATTGGCCATAGGGCAGCACCGCGGCCGCGGCGAAGTAGTTGGCCAGCCCCATGCGGGCCAGCTTCACCGACTCCTCGCTGGTGAAATTGCCCTCGGCCACCAGGCTTTCCAGCAGGTCGCCGAATTCCAGGTAGGCGAGCTCGGCGGCCAGTTTGAACACGTACTGTCCCGACGACAGGTGGCCACCGATCTCCAGCGTCCTGGTTTCGGGGTCGTACCGGTGCAGCACGTTGTCGCCGAGTTCGAGCCGCTGCACGATGCGTACGTGATGGACGCGGCTCAGCCGCTCGGCCAGCTCGCGGGACAGTTCGGATCGGCGCATGTGCATGCGGAGGATGAATTCCTCGGCCGCGGTGTCGAGTTCGTGGAGGTAGTTCTGGCGCGTGTAGAAGTAGTCGCGCACCTCTTCGTGCGGCATGGTGATGGCCCCGCTGCCGCTGCCGTCGGAGAACCGGTCTTCCGTGGCGGCGGCCAGCTGCGCGGTGGACAACCGGTAGCGGCGGTGCAGGTCGACCATTGCGCGGGCCATCGTCGGGTGCGTGCTCACCAGGTCGGCGATCTCCGGGATGTCGACGTCGACGCCCAGGTCGCGATCCATCAGCGCTTCGCGCAACTCGGCGACCAGACGGGTGTCGTCCTGCGAGGCGAAGAACGTCGCGTCGACCCCGAACACCTCGGTGATGCGCAGCAGCACGGCGACGCTCAGCGGCCGGACGTCGTGCTCGATCTGGTTGAGATAACTGGGGGAGATGTCGAGCATCTGCGCCAGCGCGGCCTGGCTGAAGCCGCGTTCGCCGCGGAGCTGACGCACCCGTGAGCCAACGAAAGTCTTCGCCATGAAACCAGGCTAGCAATGGTGTGAATACCGTCTTCGCATAATTGGCAAAAATGCCCTGTGGCAGGATCGGGCCGCGGGTGAAATGGGTGATCCAGCCGAGGGGACCCGCGTCGAAGGGACGCCATGAGCACTGTCGAAATCGCCGAAAAGACCGACGCGAAGGCCGTAACGGGCCTGGCCAAGGCGCTCGCGCCGGTCCCGGAGGGGCATCCCGACGTCTTCGACACCAGCTGGCCGCTGCGGATGGCCGACGTCGATCGCGACGGCCGGCTCCGGTTCGACGGCGCCTGCCGCCACATCCAGGACATCGGCCAGGACCAGCTGCGCCAGATGGGCTACGAGGATGTCCATCCCGCCTGGGTTGTCCGGCGCACCATGGTGGATCTGATCCGTCCCATCGAGCGCGGCGACATCCTGCGGCTGCGGCGCTGGTGTTCGGGCACGTCGAACCGGTGGTGTGAGATGCGCGTGCGGATCGACGGCCGCAAGGGCGGACTCATGGAGTCCGAGGCCTTCTGGATCAACATGAACCTCGAGACCCAGGGACCGGCCCGCATCTCGGACGACTTCCTGGCGGGTTTGAAGCGGACCGCGACCACGGACCGGCTGCGCTGGAAGGGCTACCTCAAGGCCGGCGCTCGCGACGACGCACTCCGAATCGCGGACTTCCCGGTCCGGGTCACCGACATCGACCTGTTCGACCACATGAACAACTCCGTCTACTGGTCGGTGGTCGAGGACTACCTGCAGACCTACCGTCCCGAGCTGCTCCAGGCGCCGCTGCGGGTGACCATCGAGCACGACGCCGCGGTGGCACTCGGGGACCGGCTGGAGATCATCACGCACGAGTACCCGGCCGGATCGACCGAGAAATTCGGTCCCGAGCTGTGTGACCGCAGTGTTACAACGCTCACATATGCGGTCGGTGACGAGGTCAAAGCGGTCGCCTGCCTGTTCGCGCTCTGAGTGCGCCGATTTAACAGTACGAGCGTACTGACCAGCGCATATCGGTTACCGTCCGGTAGCTTCTGAACCGGTCAAGCACCTCAGCAACTTCGCAATCTTCGCAAGTTCGCTACAAGTGTTGGCGAAAATTGGCACTTGTAACCGCTGGACCTGCGGGTATGTGCTGTGTCATCGTCGTTAACAGCACACAAGCGAAGTCGCCGAAGCGTTAACAATCAGCTTGAATCCTGGCGCCCACGGCGACGCGGCTTACCTGCCCAATACGAAGGAGCACAATGTCCAACGTCGGAAAGCCACGTACCGCCGCTGAGATTCAGCAGGACTGGGACACCAACCCCCGCTGGAAGGGCATCACCCGCGACTACACCGCAGCCCAGGTTGAGGAGCTGCAGGGCAGCGTCGTCGAGGAGCACACCCTCGCCCGCCGTGGCGCCGAGATCCTGTGGGAAGGCGTCACCAAGGACGACGACTCCTACATCAACGCGCTGGGTGCACTGACCGGCAACATGGCCGTGCAGCAGGTGCGCGCCGGCCTGAAGGCCATCTACCTCTCGGGTTGGCAGGTCGCCGGTGACGCGAACCTCTCGGGCCACACCTACCCGGACCAGAGCCTCTACCCGGCCAACTCGGTGCCGGCCGTCGTCCGTCGCATCAACAACGCGCTGCTGCGCGCCGACGAGATCGCCCGCGTCGAGGGCGACAAGAGCGTCGACAACTGGCTCGTCCCGATCGTCGCCGACGGTGAGGCCGGCTTCGGTGGCGCCCTGAACGTCTACGAGCTGCAGAAGGCCATGATCGCCGCGGGTGCCGCCGGTACCCACTGGGAGGACCAGCTGGCCTCGGAGAAGAAGTGTGGCCACCTCGGTGGCAAGGTGCTGATCCCGACCCAGCAGCACATCCGCACCCTGACCTCGGCTCGCCTGGCCGCCGACGTCGCCAACACCCCCACCGTCGTCATCGCGCGTACCGACGCCGAGGCCGCCACCCTGATCACCTCGGACGTGGACGACCGCGACAAGCCGTTCGTCACCGGTGAGCGCACCGCCGAGGGCTTCTACAACGTCCAGAAGGGCATCGAGCCCTGCATCGCGCGTGCCAAGGCCTACGCCCCGTACGCCGACATGATCTGGATGGAGACCGGTGTGCCGGACCTCGAGGTCGCCCGCAAGTTCGCCGAGGCCGTCAAGGCCGACTTCCCGGACCAGCTGCTGTCCTACAACTGCAGCCCGTCCTTCAACTGGAAGCAGCACCTGGACGACGCCACCATCGCCAAGTTCCAGCGTGAGCTCGGCGCCATGGGCTTCAAGTTCCAGTTCATCACCCTGGCCGGCTTCCACGCCCTCAACTACTCGATGTTCGACCTGGCCTACGGCTACGCCCGCGAGGGCATGACCGCCTACGTCGACCTGCAGGAGCGCGAGTTCGCGTCTGAGGCCCGTGGCTACACCGCCACCAAGCACCAGCGTGAGGTCGGCGCCGGTTACTTCGACAAGATCGCCACCACCGTGGACCCGAACACCTCGACCGCGGCTCTGAAGGGCTCGACCGAAGAGGGACAGTTCCACTGAGCTTGCGAAGTGGAACCGAGGGCTTGAGTCACTGAGTCCTCTGGCTTTTACGGCAGGCCCCGCTCAGAAACTGGGCGGGGCCTGTCGCATATCTTCAGAAGTAATCACGAGGAGAGGACAGCGGTGAGCAACGCAATCGAACGAGTCGGGGTCATCGGGGCCGGGCAGATGGGCGGCGGCATCGCCGAGGTCTGTATCAAGGCAGGCGCACAGGTCCTGGCGTTCGAGCCGACCGAGGCGCTGACCACCGCCGGCCGGGAGCGGATCACCAAGTCGCTGGACAACGCGGTCAAGAAGGGCAAGCTGTCCGAGGCCGACCGCGACGCCGCGCTGGGTCGACTGAGCTTCACCAACGACCTGGCCGACATGGCCGACCGTCAGCTCGTCATCGAGGCCATCGTCGAAGACGTCAACGTCAAGACGAAGGTTTTTTCTCAGCTTGACGAGATCATCACCGACCCCGACGCGGTGCTGGCGTCGAACACGTCGTCCATCCCGATCATGCGCATCGCCGCCGCGACCAAGAACCCGAGCCGGGTGCTCGGTCTGCACTTCTTCAACCCGGTGCCGGTGCTGCCCCTGGTCGAGCTCATCTCCTCGGTGACGACCGCCCCCGAAGCCGCTGCGCGCGTCGAGACTTTCGCCGGCGAGGTGCTGGGCAAGAAGGTCGTGCGGGCGTCGGATCGCTCGGGCTTCGTTGTCAACTTCCTGCTGGTTCCCTACCTGCTGGCCGCCATCCGGATGGCCGAGTCCGGCTTCGCCACCGTCGAGGACATCGACACCGCCGTCGTCGCCGGGCTGTCGCACCCGATGGGCCCGCTGAAGCTCGCTGACCTGGTGGGCCTGGACACCATGAAGCTGATCGCCGATTCCATGTACGACGAGTACAAGGAGCCGCTGTACGCGGCCCCGCCGTTGCTGCTGCGCATGGTCGAGGCCGGCCAGCTGGGCAAGAAGTCCGGCAAGGGCTTCTACACCTACTGACAGACGCCGGGTTGGAGCCTGACAGTAATTTTCGTTAACCTTGCGTGCGGGTTGTTTTTCGCTGGGCCCGTCAGGGCGCGCACGTACGGGTATGTCAGCTGGCCGCAGCATGCGGTCGCGCCGCCCGTCCCGGCGAACGTAAACGCAAAGGATAGATACCGACATGTCACAAGCCGACATCGATTTGACCCCCCATTACGAGGAGTCGCAGTCGATCTACGACATCTCGAATGAGTTCTTCGCCCTCTGGCTCGGCCCGACCATGGGTTACACGTGCGGTTACTACGAGCGCGAGGACATGACTCTCGAGGAGTCGCAGAACGCCAAGTTCGACTTGGCGCTCGGCAAGCTCGACCTGAAGCCGGGCATGACCCTGCTCGACATCGGCTGTGGCTGGGGCGGCGCGCTGGAGCGGGCCATCACCCAGTTCGACGTGAACGTCATCGGCATCACGCTCAGCAAGGCGCAGTCCGAGTACGCCCGCGAGCGGCTCGCCAAGATCGACACCAACCGCAGCATCGAAATCCGCATGCAGGGTTGGGAAGAGTTCGACGAGCCCGTCGACCGCATCGTCTCGATCGGCGCTTTCGAGGCCTTCAAGCAGGAGCGCTACCCGATCTTCTTCGAGCGGGCGTACAACATCCTGCCGGAGAACGGCGGCCGGATGCTGCTGCACACGATCCTTGCGCACACACAGCAGTTCTTCCGCGAGAACGGCATCAAGCTGACCATCAGCGACCTGAAGTTCATGAAGTTCATCGGCGACGAGATCTTCCCCGGCGGGCAGCTGCCGGCCGTCGAGGACATCGAGCAGCTCGCCGCGGGCTCGGGCTTCACGCTGGAGCGCACCCACCTGCTGCGCCCGCACTACGCGCGCACGCTGGACATGTGGGCGGCCAACCTGGAGGCGGCCAAGGACGAGGCCATCGCCCTGCAGGGCCAGGAGGTCTACGACCGCTACATGAAGTACCTGACCGGTTGCGCCGACTTCTTCCGTCGCGGCATCACCAACATCGGTCAGTTCACGCTGGTCAAGTAGCTTTTCCGAAAAGCCGCCCCCGACGCCGTCGGGGGCGGCTTTCGTTTGCCGCTCACTCCTGGCCGCGCCGGGCCCTAGGCCTCCGCCAGCCGCTTCTTCTCCGCCTCGACATCGAAATCCGCTGGTGGCCAAGACAGCTCGAGTTGTTCGAGCGCCTCGATCAACAGCTCGGTGATGGCGAGCCGCGAGTACCACTTGCGGTTGCAGGGCACGACGTGCCACGGCGCGTAGTCGGTGGACGTGCGGTCCAGCACCGCCTGGTACGCCTCCTGGTACTTGGGCCACAGCAGCCGCTCGTCGATGTCGCCCGGGTTGAACTTCCAGTACTTGTCGGGCCGGTCGAGCCGCTCGGCCAGCCGCTTCTTCTGCTCGTCGAGCGAGACGAACATCGCCACCTTGATGATCGTCGTCCCGGCGTCGACGAGCTCGCGCTCGAAGGCGTTGATCTCGTCGTACCGGGCTTCCCACACCGGCGGCGGTACCAGGTTGTGCACCCGCACGATCAGCACGTCCTCGTAGTGCGACCGGTCGAAGACCCCGATGTGCCCGGCGGTGGGCAGCGCGTTGCGGATTCGCCACAGGTAGTGGTGCGACAGCTCTTCCGCGGTGGGCTTGCCGAAGCTGGAGTAGCGAATCCCCTGCGGATTACCGGCTCCCACAACATGTTTGACGATGCCGCCCTTGCCGGCGGTGTCCATGCCCTGCAACACCAGCAGGATCGAGCGGGTGTCCCCGGAGCGGCTGTTGGCGTACAGCATCTCCTGCAGTTCGGCGAATCGCGCGTTGCGTTCGGTCTGCAGGTCGGGGGCGTCGGCCTTCTTGCCGCGGAAGCCGGGAGTCGCGTCCGGATCGATGTCGCTCACGCGCAGACCGGGTTTGAACTCCAGGTGCTTGTGCGGTTCGTGGGTCCACAACGACGGCAGATCGGAGGTCACGCGATCAGTGAAGCAGATGGCTCGGCAGTGTCGGGGATGGATGGGGCTGCGAGTTGAACACCTCGAGTGATCCGCCGACCTCGACGATGCCGCGCAGCGCGCTCCACGACAGCATGGTCAGGTAGTCGATGAGCTCCTTGGCCGTCATCCGGGGATTCGACATCCACGAGTGGGTGGCCAGCTGGACGCCGCCGACGGTGTGGAACGCCCAGGCCTCGACGCCGCCGGTGTTCATGCCGGCATGCGCCATGCGCCGGCGCAGCACGACGGCGAGCATCCGCGCGATGATCTGTTCGGAGTCGGCGATGGCCTTGCTCTTGCTCGCCGAGCTGTTGGCGAAGACGAACGGGTAGATCTCCGGCTCGGCGGCGACGGTGTCGACGTACACCCGGATGATCTCGCGGGTGAGTTCGAAGCCGTCGAGGTCGGACGACAGCGCGGACGCCATGTTGGGGATCAGCGTGGTTTGCGCGAACCGCATCATCACGGCGGTCGTCAGATCGTTCTTGTCGACGAAGTAGCGGTAGAGCACGGTCTTCGACACGCCGATCTCGGCCGCGATCTCGTCCATGCTGACGTTGCTGCCACGGCGCCGGACGGCTTCGAGGGTGCCGTCGACCAGTTCGTTGCGGCGATCGACCTTGTGTTGGTGCCAGCGTCGTTTACGCCCGTCGGCTTTTGCCGACGAGGGTGCGTTTTGCTGTGCCACGGTCGCAGTACGTCCATTCCGCTAGGTCCGCTTAATAATACGGGGCGACCATGCCTGGCATACAGGATGATGGAAGCGTGGCACACCGACCCAGGCCGGGAACTGGAGCTCATCCGAAGCACCAGGCATCCCTCGAACCGCACGTCAGCCTCGCGGAGTCGTTTGCCGGCGCGGACCGGACGGCCGACGAAGAGCGACGCCGCAACCTGCGCCGGATGAAAGCGGTCGCGCTGAGCTTCCTGCTCGGTGCGACGGTGCTGTTTGCGGTGTGCACGTGGTTACAGTCCCGCGGCGGCGCGTACAGCTGGACCGGGCCGTGGGTGGGCTATGTGCGGGCCGCCGCGGAGGCCGGCATGGTCGGCGCGCTGGCCGACTGGTTCGCCGTCACGGCGCTGTTCCGGCATCCGCTGGGCATCCCGATCCCGCACACCGCGATCATTCCGCGCAAGAAGGACCAGCTCGGCGAGGGGCTCGGCACCTTCGTCCGCGAGAACTTCATGTCGCAGGAAGTGGTGGAGACCAAGCTGCGTGACGCCCAGGTGGCCAGCCGGCTGGGCAAGTGGCTGTCGGAACCGGTGCACGCGGCGCGGGTGGCCGCCGAGGCGTCGACGGTGCTGCGCGTACTGGTGGAACTGCTGCGCGACGAAGACGTCCAGCACGTGCTGGACCGGATGATCGTCAAGCGGATCGCCGAACCGCAGTGGGGTCCGCCGGTCGGCCGGGTGCTGGAGAGCCTGCTGGCGGAGCGGCGGCAGGAGGCCCTGCTGCAACTGCTGGCCGACCGGGCGTTCCAGTGGTCGCTCAACGCCGGCGAGATCATCGAGCGGGTCATCGAGCGGGATTCGCCGACGTGGTCGCCGCGCTGGGTCGACCACCTCGTGGGCGACCGGATCCATCGCGAGCTGATGGACTTCACCGACAAGGTGCGCCGCAACCCCGAGCACGAGCTGCGGATGTCGGCGACCAAGTTTCTCTTCGATTTCGCCGACGATCTGCAGAACGACGAGGACACCATCGCGCGGGCGGAGCGGATCAAGGAGCAGATCCTGGCGCGCGACGAGGTGGCCCGCGCGGCGGAGACGGCGTGGAGCACGGCCAAGCGCATCATCCTCGAATCGGTGGACGACCCGTCGTCAGTTTTGCGCACCCGGATTGCAGACTCGGTGGTGCGCATCGGGGAGTCCCTGCGGGACGACGCGGAGCTCCGCGACAAGGTCGACAACTGGCTCGTCAGGGGCGCAAAACACCTTGTGGCGCAATATGGGACGGAGATCACAGCCATCATCACGGAGACCATCGAGCGTTGGGACGCCGACGAGGCGAGCCGGCGAATCGAGCTCCATGTGGGCCGTGACCTGCAGTTCATCCGTATCAACGGCACCGTCGTCGGATCGCTGGCGGGCCTGGTCATCTACACGATCGCCGAGCTTTTCGTCTGACAGTGCTAGCTGGCGCTTGCTAGCGCTTGCAATAGTTAGCACCCCCTCGTACCGTTGTTTTGGTACGGACCGCCAACCAAAAGCGGTCGACGAAGACAGGGGTACGACATGGCGCAGGATGCAGATATCGCCGCCGTCATGTCGAATGCAGCCCAGGACATCGGCAGCTTCATCCGCACCCAGCGGGAGGCTGCGCAGGTCTCGGTCCGCCAACTCGCCGAGAAGGCGGGCGTCAGCAACCCCTACCTGAGCCAGATCGAGCGTGGCCTGCGCAAGCCGTCGGCCGATGTGCTGAACCAGATCGCCAAGGCGCTCAGGGTTTCGGCCGAGGTGCTCTACGTGCGGGCCGGAATTCTGGAGCCCAGCGCTGCCGGCGAGGTGCGCGACGCCATCATCGCGGACCTCTCGATCACCGAGCGGCAGAAGCAGGTGCTGCTCGACATCTACACGTCCTTCCGGCAGCAGAACGATGCCGAGTCCAAATCGCTTCCTGATCAGCCTGAATTGGAAGCCGCGAGTGAGGAGCAGACAACGACGACTGACACTCACCAAGTAGCGAACTGACCAACGCAGTACCCGAGAAAGGAAACAACGAACATGGCAGAGAACAAAGAGACCAGCCAGCCCACCATCGAAGACTTGAAGGCCCCCCTGTTCGCCGCCGTCGGCGCCGCGGACCTCGCCCTGGCCACCGTCAACGAGATCGTCGCGAGCCTGCGTGAGCGTGCCGAAGAGGCCCGCACCGATGCCAACGCGCGTGTCGAAGAGGGCCGCGCCCGCCTGACCAAGCTGCAGGAAGAACTGCCGGGCCAGGTTGAAGAGCTGCGCGAGAAGTTCAGCACCGAAGAGCTGCGCAAGGCCGCCGAGACCTACGCCGAGAACGCGCAGGCCACCTACAACAAGCTGGTCGAGCGTGGCGAGGCCGCGCTGGAGCGCCTGCGCACCCAGTCGTCGATCGAGAGCGTCCGCGAGCGCGTCGAGGACGTCCGTGGCCGCGTCGAGAACTACACCGAGCAGGTCACCGAGCTGACCCAGGACGCCCTGGGCAACGTCGCCAGCCAGACCCGCGCCGTCGGTGAGCGCGCCGCCAAGCTGGTCGGCGTCGAGCTGCCCGAGAAGGAAGAGGCCCCGGCCAAGAAGGCTGCCCCGGCCAAGAAGGCGCCGGCCGCCAAGAAGGCCCCGGCCAAGGCTGCTGCGACCAAGGCCGCCCCGGCCAAGGCTGCCGCCAAGGCTCCGGCCAAGAAGGCCGCTCCGGCCAAGAAGGTCACCCAGAAGTAATCACGTTTTCCCGGGGCGAGCGAAGCGACGGGAGAGTTAGACGTCAGGGACGTAACCCACATAGGCTGAGGGCGTGTACCTCGGAAGCCTGGTGGGTTACGTCCTTTTCGCATTGCAGATCGCGGTGCTGGCCACGACCGTCTATGCGTTCGTGCATGCCGCCATGCAGCGGCCGGACGCCTACACGGCGGTCGACAAACTGACCAAGCCGGTGTGGCTGGCGATCCTGGGCGGTGGTGCCGTCCTGGGCTGGATCATCGGCCCGCCGGTGGGCGCGGCGATCGCCGCCTGCGCCACTGGTGTCTACCTCGTCGATGTGAAGCCCAAACTCCTTGAGGTCCAAGGGAAATCCCGGTAATCGGTGCGTTCGATCCTGTGCGGCGTGCTGGCCGCCACGGCGTTGACGCTGGCTCCGCCGTCCGCCGCTGATCCCACCGAACCCGTTCCACAACCCGTTCCGTCGCCGCCCTACGTCGACCACACCCGGTGGACGCAGTGGGACGGTGCGACGAGCCTGCGGGTGTACCCGACGTCGGCCGGCCGGCGCGCCTCCGGCCTGGGCGCCACGCAGTCGGGGGACGAGGCCTGGGCCGAGGTCCTGACCCTGGCACCTGACGCCGACACCCCGGGAATGCGCGCCCAGTTCATGTGCCACTGGTATTTCGCCGAGGCGGGCGCGCCCGGCAAGACCAGCTGGAATCTCGAGCCGTGGCGCCCGGTGGTCGACGACAACCAGATGGTGAGAGCACGTTGCAATCCCGGTGGCACAGAGGAGCCGTTCTGATGAGTTGGACCCGCCAGCAGGTCGCCGCACTGGTCGACCACACGCTGCTCAAGCCCGAGGCGACCGCCGCCGACGTGGCGAGCCTGTGCTGGGAGGCCGCCGATCTGGGGGTGTGCGCGGTCTGTGTGTCGCCGTCGATGCTCGGCGCGGTCGAGGTACCCGAGCGCGTCAAGATCGCGACCGTCGTGGGATTCCCGTCGGGCAAGCATGACTCGCAGATCAAGGCCCGCGAGGCGGCGTTGTCGGTCGTCGGATCCGACGGCCGGCGCGGTGCCGACGAGGTCGACATGGTGATCGACGTGGGTGCCGCCATCGCGGGCGACATCTCGGCGGTGTTCGCCGACATCGCCGCGGTCCGCGGGGCCGCCCCGACGGCGGTGCTGAAGGTGATCGTCGAGTCCGCGGCGCTGCTGACCATGGCCGGCGCACCGACGCTGGCCGAGGTCTGCCGCGCGGCCGCCGATGCCGGCGCCGATTTCGTGAAGACCTCCACCGGATTCCACCCGGCGGGCGGTGCGTCGGTGCAGGCCGTGGAGATCATGGCGCAGACGGTCCCGGTGCTGGGTATCAAGGCCAGCGGCGGCATCCGGCAAGCCGCCGACGCCGTGGCCCTGCTGGACGCCGGCGCCACCCGGCTCGGCCTGTCCGGTACCCGCGCCGTCCTCGACGGCCTCAACTAGGGATTTGTGCACGATTTTCCGCGGTCACCGCGGAAAATCGTGCACAAATCCCTGGGGTCAGCGGGGGGATCAGAGGCCGGAGAAGCAGCTGTCCTGCTGGCCCAGCGGGATCGTCGCGTTCTTCGTGCCGAACTTCGCGGTCACACCGGTACCGGTCACCTGCAGGGCTTCCGGCTTGATGCCCATCGGGTAATCCTTGGTCAGCTGCGAGGCGAACAAGTCCAGCGCCGGCTGAATCGACTCGCGCGGCAGCAGGAAGCCGAGCCCCGTCAGCTGCTCCACCTTGAGCGAGATGGTGCCGTCCGACAGCGTCGGCTTGGCCACGATCTGGGTCATCGGCGCGTCCAGCACGATGGTGCCCGACGACGGGTCGGTGGTGACGTCGGAGACCAGGCCACCGAGCACCGGAACGGTGTCGGCGATGGTCTGCTTGATGCCGTCGGCCGACCAGGTGACGGTCGCGTCGAGCGCACCGATGGTGCCGGCCGACTTCGCGGTCTTCTCGAGCTTGACGTCGTCGATCTGGATCTGGGCCTTCATGCCCTTGGCGAACCGCAGCTGGTTGCCGGCCGTGGTCACCGTGATGTGGTCGTAGTGCTGGTTGGCGACCTGCCACAGGAACGGGGTCGCGCCGAACTGCACGTCGACCTTGTCCTGGACGACGCACTGGACGGACTGCGAGACGACGCTGTTGCCGCGGCTGCGGGCGTAGAACTCGCCGCCGACCACACCGGCCGCCGACAGCGCGAGCGCGATGACGATGATCAGGATCAGCGACATCGGGTCGCGCAGCAGGTCCATGACACCGCGGCGCTTCTTGGGCGGGTCGGTGGCGGGCACCTGCTGGGGCGCCGGGTAGGAGGTCGGCGGGACGTCGCCGCCGTAGGCGGGCGGGGCCGGAGTATCGGCGCCGTAGGCGGGCGGGACATCGGCGGCCGGTGCCGGTTGTGCGGCGGCCGTCAGCACCTCGGTGGGCTGGGCACCCGGGGCCTCCGGGGCCTGCTGCGCAGGCTCGGCGGATGGTGCAGCGTCCTCATTGGTGGGGCGGGCCCAGGGGTCAGTCACCCTTGCGATTGTGCCTTACGCGGAATCGTGGTGCGGTTGCGCAGCACGGCGATGGTCTCGCGGGCGCGCTCGACCGCGGCCAGGTCGACGTCGGTGACCAGCAGTTCCGGCTCGAGCCCGGCCTGCACCACGATGTCCGCTGTGGGGGAGGCCACCAGACTGCCGCCGCTGCCGGTCGGGCCCTTCTTCGCGAGTTCGTCACCGGGGTACGGCTGGTCGACGGCGGCGACGAAACAGCCGGTGTCGAGCGCCCGGGCGCGGGCCAGCAGCGTCCACTGCTCGAGCTTGCCCGGGCCCGACCCCCACGAGGCGTGGACGGTCAGCAGCTTGGCTCCGCGTTCGGCGAGTTCCAGGTGCAGCTCCGGGAAGCGGACGTCGTAGCACGTCGTGAGGCCGACGGGCACGGCGCCGTCGGCGGTCGGCACGTCGATCACGATGGGCTCGAAACCTCTTGCGACAGTGCGTGATTCGTCGAAGCCGAAGGCGTCGTAGAGGTGGATTTTGTGGTAGTGCGCGTCAACGCCCGGGCCGGTGGCGAGCAGCGTGTTGGTGACGCGGCCGTCGGCGGTCGGGCAGAACATGCCCGCCACCACGGTGACGCCGGCACGTTCGGCGAGGTCCCGGACCGCGTCGGCCCACGGGCCGTCGAGTGGTTGTGCCACGGGCGCGAGCGGGACACCGAACCGGCACATCGTCGCCTCGGGGAACAGCACCAGTTCGGCTCCGGCGTCGGCGGCGCGCGCCGTGTGATCGGCGACCAGTGCCAGGTTGGCCTCGGGGTCGGTGCCCGCGCCGAGCTGGGCCAGTGCGATGCGCATGCGCTCCAGCGTAATCAGCGGGTGCAGGCCAGCGACGGATCCTTGGTCACCGCCATGTGCCGCACGGCGTCGTCGACGCGCTCGCGCGGCAGTTCACCGGCGTCGACGGCCTGCTGCAGCCGGTCGAGGACGGCCGGCACCTCTTTGGTGGTGATCCACAACGCGGTGTCGGCGCCGGCCTGCAGGGCCTTGAGCACCGCCTCCGGCACGCTGTAGCGCTGCGTGATGGCGCCCATGCTGGACAGGTCGTCGGTGAAGACGGCGCCCTGGAACGGGCGTCCGCCGTAATCGCCGGTCCGCAGCAGGTCGTACGCGGCCTTGGACAGGCTGGCCGGGTCGGTGTCGGTGAGGCCCGGCACCTGCATGTGGCCGACCATCACGCCGACGGGCAGCTGCGTCGTCAAGGTTTGGTAGGGGACCAGGTCCAGCGTCTGGAGCTGCTCCAGCGGCGGCGTGACGACGCCGCCCTGATGTGAATCGCCGGAGGCATGGCCGTGGCCGGGGAAGTGCTTGAGCACCGGCAGCACGCCGGCGTCGCGCAGGCCGTCGGCGTACGCGCCGGCGTAGGCGGTGACGCCGTCGGCGGTGTTGCCCCACGACCGGTCGCCGATGACGGTGCCGTCGGCCGCGTTCGTGATGTCGACGACGGGCGCGAAGTCGATGGTGATGCCGAGTTCCTTCATCGCCTGGCCGCGCAGTCGGGCGATGTCCCGAACCTGCTCCGGGGTCTTGCCGGTGGCAACCAGCTCACGCGCTGACGGCTGGCTGCCGATGAGCCCTTTCAGCCGCTGCACCCGGCCGCCCTCCTCGTCGACGCTGACCGCCAGCGGCAGCGGCCGCGGTTCCTGCGCCAGCGCGGCGAGGGGCGCGCCGAGCATCGAGTAGTCGGTCCAGCTGGTGATGAAGATGCCGCCGACCTCCTGCTCCCGGACGACGGCCTGGGCGTCGGCCAGGTTCTTGACCCCGACCATCAGCAGCTGGGCCAGCTTCTGGCGCGGCGTCAGCGCGGTCACGACGGTGTCCAGCCGGCACGGGGGTGGCGCCGCCGCGGCCGGGGACGACGTCGCAGGAGATTCGGTCGGTGTGGGGGCGGGCCGCGGCTTGCTCATGACGGCCGCGATGATCAGCGCGACGACGATCACCGCCGCGGCCGAGGCCAGGACGACCGGCGACTGCAGTCGGCTGCGGGGTGACGGCATACGGCGAACCCTATGCGCTCGTCGTCACGATGTGGGCGCGACGGCCGACCACGGCACCGTCAGCACGCCGTCACGCAGCCGGCGTCGCGGCGGCTCGAGCGGCAGGCCCTCGGCCACCAGCAGGTCGAGCATCGCGCGCCACCGGACGCGCGGACCGAACACCCCGTGCCCGGCCGAGGTGGCCCAGGCGCGGTCGGCGGCCTGCAGCAGGCCGTGGATCGGCTGGCCCGGAACATTGTGGTGGATAAGCACTTTCGGTAGGCGCTCGGCCAGATCGGAGGGCCGTTCGATGGCGAACGGGTCGCACGACAACGTCAGGCTCACCGGTCCGTCGGCGTCGAGCAGGACCCAGCAGCAGCGTCGTCCCAATTCGTCGCAGGTGCCGTCGACCAGCAGCCCGCCCGGTGCCAGCCGCCCCGTCATCTCCGCCCATGCGGCGGGTACGTCGGCGACGTCGTACTGCCGCAGCACGTTGAACGCGCGCACCAAAACCGGTGTGTGCCCGGCCAATTCGAAGCCGCCGAGGCCGAATTCGACGATGTCGCCGGCCAACTCACGGGCCAGCCGTACCCGCTCCGGGTGGATCTCCAGACCGACGACCCGCACGTCGGACCGGACCGTCCGCAGCCGCGACGCCAGTTCCACGGTCGTCACCGGAAGCGCGCCGTACCCGAGGTCGACGACGACGGGGTCCGGCGCGGCGCGCAGCAGCGCCCGCACCCGTGGCGAGTGGACCAGCCAGCGGTCGCTGCGGCGCAGCCGGTTGTAACCCGTTGTGCCGCGCGTCGGCTGGCCGACAGGTGTACTCCGTGGCTGGCCGACAGGTGTACTCCGTGGCTGGCCCACGGGCGAATTCATGGCCCGAGTTTATGGGCGGCTCACCAGCGGGCGGCGATCCAGTCGTCGGTGAATTTCTGCTCCAGCTCGATCAGATACCGCAGCTGCTGGCCCAGCATCGACTCGAGCTTGCCGCCGACGAGCGGGATGCGGACCTCGACGTTCGCCGAGAAATCCAGTCGCGCACCGTCTCCGGCGGCCGTCAGGACACCCGTGCCGGTGATGGTCGCCGGCGCGCCGGGGACGCGGCTGCGCACCGTCCCGATGGCCCGGCCGTCGGTCAGCGGGCCCCAGTGCTCCTCGCGCACCAGGCTGAGGTCACCGAAGTGGAACTGCGTGACGATGCTGGGCAGGCCGGCCGCGCGCATGGTCTGCGTCGTGGTGATGTCGGTGCCGCCCCGGCCGTCCTCGGCGAACGAGTCGAGCGCCGAGACGTCGGCGCTGCCCTCCGCCAGCCGGTCCAGCCAGTAGTCCTTGTTGCAGAAGGCGGTGTGCACCTGCGCCACGGTGCCGAGGTATTCGGCAACCATGTCGAAAGAGCGGGCCATAATCGGCCACGCTACCGTTAGCGGCCGTGGTCAGTTCGGATATCGGGGGCGCGGCGGTCGACTACGACGTGCCGCTGGCACCCCTGACCTCGTTCCGCGTCGGACCGGTGGCAGCCCGCCTGATCACCTGCGATACCACCGCCAAGGTGGTCGGGGCGCTCACCGCGCTGCGGGATCACCCGGGCCCGGTGCTGGTGCTGGCGGGCGGGTCGAATGTGCTGGTGGCCGACGATCTGAGTGATTTGACGGTGGTGCTGCTGGCGAACACCGAGATCACCGTCGACGGCAACGTGGTGCGCGCCGAGGCCGGCGCGCTGTGGGACGACGTCGTCGTGGCCTCGCTGGCACACGGGCTCGGCGGGCTGGAATGCCTGTCCGGCATCCCGGGCTCGGCCGGGGCGACACCGGTGCAGAACGTCGGCGCCTACGGGGCCGAGGTCGCCGACGTCATCACCCGGGTCCGGTTGTTCGACCGCGAAACGGGGACCGACAGCTGGGTGAGCCCCGAGACGCTGGATTTCGGCTACCGGCACAGCGTGCTGAAGAACTCCGACCACGCCGTCGTGCTGGAGGTGGAGTTCACCCTGAACCCGGACGGTCTCAGCGCCCCGCTGCGGTACGGCGAACTGGCGACCAGCCTGGGCGCCGAGCCGGGTACCCGGGTCGATGCGGTCAAGGTCCGCGAGGCGGTGCTGGCGTTGCGGCGCGGCAAGGGCATGGTGTCCGATGCCGCCGACCACGACACCTGGAGCGCCGGCTCGTTCTTCACCAACCCGGTCGTCGCACAGGACGTTTTCGAACGCATCCAGGCCGCCACCGACGGTCCCGTGCCCAATTACCCCGCGCCGAACGGGGTCAAGCTGGCAGCCGGCTGGCTCGTGGAACAGGCCGGTTTCGGCAAGGGATACCCGGGTGACGGCGCCCCGGCCCGGCTCTCGACCAAGCACGCGCTGGCCCTGACCAACCGGGGCTTTGCTGGCAGCGCCGACGTATTAGCGCTGGCCAGGACGGTTCGGGACGGCGTCAAGGCCGCTTTCGGGATAGATCTCACACCGGAACCGTGCTTAATCGGCTGTTCGCTGTAGGTAAATTCGAACCTGTGAGTGTGAACCGGCGACAGATGCTGACCGCGATTGCCGTCGGCACTTCCGGCGTGCTCGCCGCGTGCTCCGACAAATCGAACGGATCTGGCTCTTCGGCCCCTGCCAAAGAGACCGCGGCGCCCGTCATCACCTACCGGCCCGCCAACGGCGCCACCGATGTGGTGCCGACCAGCAGCGTCGGTGTCGATGTCACCGACGGCTGGTTCCAGAAGCTGACGCTGACCAACGGCGACGGCAAGGTCGTCGCCGCGGTGTTCAACAAGGACCGCACGTCGTTCAACGCCGCCGAGCCGCTCGGCTTCGGCGCGACGTACACGTTCACCGGTTCCGTCGTCGGCCGGGACGGCAAGTCCGTGCCGGTGTCCGCGACGTTCACGACCGTCAACCCGACCAAGCAGGTCAACGGCCAGTTCCAGCTCGCCGACGGGCAGACCGTCGGCGTGGCAGCGCCGATCATCCTGCAGTTCGACTCCTCGATCAGCGACAAGGCCTCGGTCGAGCGCAACGTCAAGGTCGTCACCGACCCGCCGGTCGAGGGCAGTTGGGCCTGGCTGCCCGACGAGCGGGAGGGCGCGCGCATGCACTGGCGGCCGCGCGAGTACTACCCGCCCGGCACCAAGGTCAACGTCTCGGCGAAGTTGTACGGCGTCCCGTTCGGCGACGACGCCTACGGCGCGCAGGACAGCACGCTGGAGATCAACATCGGCCGGCGCCAGGTGGTCAAGGCCGACGCGACCAGCCACCGCATCCAGGTGATCACCGACGGCGGCGTGCTGTTCGACTTCCCGTGTAGCTACGGCGAGGCCGACAAGCCGCGCAACGTGACGCGCAGCGGCATCCACGTCGTCACCGAGAAGTACGCGGACTTCTGGATGTCCAACCCGGCCGCCGGCTACTCGAATGTCCACGAACGCTGGGCCGTGCGGATCTCCAACAACGGTGAGTTCATCCACGCCAACCCGGCCAGCTCGGGCGCACAGGGCAACACCAACGTCACCAACGGCTGTATCAACCTGTCGACCGACAACGCGCAGCAGTACTTCCAGACCGCCATCTACGGCGACCCGGTCGAGGTGACGGGCACGTCGATCCAGCTGTCCTACGCCGACGGCGACATCTGGGACTGGGCCGTCGACTGGGCCACCTGGGTGTCGATGTCCGCATTGCCGCCGGCCAATGCCGCACCGCCGGAGACGTCCATCCCGCAGAGTGCGCCGGCCACCCCGACCGACGCACCGACGTATTCGGGTACGCCGACGACCACGACGACACCGCCGCCGACGGGCCCGGCCACCACGTCGTCGACCGCCCCGTCGACGTCGTCGTCCACCTCGACGACGACCTCGACAGCGACGTCGACCTCGACTTCGAGCCTGCCGACCCCGACGACTACTGCGGCCGGCGGCTGAAGCGGCTGTAGGGCGCCTGGTCGCGCGGCCGCATGACGATCTGGTCCAGATCGACGTGCGGCGGTCGTGACGCCACGAAACCGATGACCTCCGCGACGTCCTCGGCGACCAGTGGCGTGATGCCCTGATACACCGCGTCCGCGCGTTCGGCGTCGCCGTCGAACCGCACCAGCGAGAACTCCGTCTCGACGGCGCCGGGCGCAATCTCGGTGAGCCGCACCGGTTTTCCCAACAATTCGCCGCGCAGCGTGCGGTGCAGCGCGCCCTGGCCGTGCTTGGCGGCGATGTACCCGGCGCCGTTGTCGTACGTCTCCAGTGCCGCGATGGACGTGACGGTGACGACCAGTCCGTCACCCGAATCGATCAGCGCGGGCAGCAGCGCGCGCGTCACCCGAAGGGTGCCCAGCACGTTGGTCCGCCACATCCAGTCCCAGTGCTCCAGATCGGCCTCCGCGACCGGCGCCAGACCCTTGGCGCCGCCGGCGTTGTTGACCAGGACGTGTACCGGTCCCAGGCCTCTGACCTGGGCCGCAAGCGCGTCCACCGACTCCTGGTCGGTGACGTCCGTCACAACCGCGGTGCCGCCGATCTCGGCTGCGAGGGCGGTGATCCGGTCCGCGCGGCGGGCCGCACAGACGACATGAAAACCAAGGGCGGCAAGGGTTTTCGCGGTGGCGGCGCCGATTCCGGAACTGGCGCCGGTGACCACCGCGACGCGTACGGAGCGTTCGTCAGCTGGCATATGACCGACCTTAGTGGGCGTGCTAAGTTCCTTCCGTGATCATCAGTCAGGCATCCGGCGTCGCTGTGCGGCGTTCGTGTTGTTGTTGTCGCGCTTCGCGCTGCGCCTGACTCACGACACGGATATCTTCGTCCTAGCTGTCGGCAGGTGTGGCCCCAGGACCCACCAGCCCGACTTCTTCCCTAGGACACCCAAATGCCTGCTTCCGTCTCCACCGTTTCTGCCCCCTCCGGCGTCCGCTCTGCCGCACACGCCAAGCGCACCCTCCTGGCCCGGCACCACATCGTCGCCCCGTCGCTCCGCGTCGCCGACGCCGCCGCCGGCTCGGTCTTCAGCGCGGCCCGGCTGCGCGGCCCCATCGCCCGGGACGTGATCGCGCAGGCCACCGGCCTGAGCATCGCCACGGTGAACCGCCAGGTCACGGCCCTGCTGGACGCCGGGATGCTGCGTGAGCGGGCCGACCTGGCCGTCGCCGGCGCCATCGGCCGCCCGCGCATCCCGGTCGAGGTCAACCACGAACCGTTCCTCACCCTGGGCCTGCACGTCGGCGCCCGCACCACCGCGATCGTCGCGACCGACCTGTTCGGCCGCACCCTCGACGTGGTCGAGACGCCCACGCCGCGCGGCGACCAGAACGCCGCGCTGGCATCGCTGGCCGGCAGCGCGCAGCGTTACCTGAGCCGCTGGCACCGGCGCCGCCCGCTGTGGGTCGGCGTCGCCGCCGGTGGTGTGGTGGACAGCGCCACCGGTCACGTCGACCATCCGCGCCTCGGCTGGGTCGACGCGCCCGTCGGCCCGGTGCTGGCCCAGACCCTGGGTCTGCCGGTGTCGCTGGCGTCGCACGTCGATGCGATGGCCGGCGCCGAACTGCTGCTGGGCGCGCGCCGCGGCAAGATCGGCGCCGATGCCTCGTCTGAATCCATGACCAGCCTGTACGTGTACGCCCGCGAGACCGTCGGCTACGCGCTGTCGATCGGCGGCAAGGTGCACTCGCCGGCCAGCGGCCCCGGCACCATCTCGGGCCTGCCGGCGCAGTCGGAACTGCTCGGCGGCAGCGGCCGGCTCGAGTCCACCGTGAGCGACGAGGCCGTGCTGGCCGCCGCCCGCAAGCAGCGGATCGTGCCGGCGGACGGACCGTCGTCGACCATCGCCGCGGTGCTGCGCGCCGCGCGGTCCGGCAACGCCGCGGCCGTCGAACTGCTGGCCGAACGGGCCCGCGTGCTCGGTGGTGCGGTGGCGCTGCTGCGCGACCTGCTGAACCCCGATGATCTGGTCGTCGGCGGCCAGGCCTTCTCCGAGTACCCCGAGGGTCTGCCGCTCGTCGAGCAGGCGTTCGCGGAGCGAACGGTGTTGGGTGTCAGGGACATTCGCGTCACCACGTTCGGCAACCGCGTGCAGGAGGCCGGCGCTGGTGTGGTGTCGCTCGGCGGGCTGTACGCCGACCCGATCGGCGCCATGCGCCGCGCCCTGCGCGCCGCCTGATCCGATTTGCCGCACTCCTCAAGCGGCTCGTTCCCCGCCGCTTGATCGTCGCGTGGCCTAAACAGCGCCGAAGGCGCTGACGATGTGCAGCGCCAGTTCGAGGTAGACGCGGCGGTGGTCGACGGAGTGCCCGAGCAGCCCTTCGGCCTGCCGGACGCGGTAGCGGACGGTGTTCGGGTGCAGGTTCAGGATTTCGCCGACGGCCCGGGCGTCACCCGCGTGTTCCAGATACAGCCGGAGCGTGTCTCGCAGGCGTGCCGCCCCGTCGTCGGCCGCCGCGAGCGCGCCCAGTTCCCGTCGCACCAATGTGGCCATGCCGTCTTCGCCCGCGATACCCGCTGCCAGACAAGCCAATTCGACGTCGTCATAACGAACTGCGCCGGCGCCGCGGCGGTGCGCCACCGCCTGGGCGGCCAGCGCTTCGGCATGGCTGCGGCGGAATCCGTCGACACCGGGATGGCACGTGCCGAGCGCGACGTGGACGAACTCGGGCAGTGCGGCAATAGCGTTGTCGGGCAGGGGTTTCGACGGTCCCGCCGTGGCCGACCAGCACCACACGGTACGGGCTCCGCTGGTTATCGTCAGCGGCCGGTCGGCACCGAGGGCCGCGCTGACGGTGACCGGGGTGGCGTCGAGTAGCCGTTGCACGTCGGCGTCGGCCACCGGCTCGTCGACCCACACCGCAAATGCGGTGTGCCGCTGGCGAAGTGGGTACGACAGCGCGGTGGTGGCGTCGTCGATGTCGACGGCCTGGCCCGCGAGGATGGTCCGGACGGTTTCGGCGCGCCGGGCCCGCGCGCCCCGCTGCCACTGGTCGCGCTCGTCGGAAAAGGTGACGATGAGCGCCTCGACCATGGTGTCCAGCCAGCCCGCCAGCCGCGGCCAGAGCTGCATCAGCACCGCGGCGCGCAGCTCTGGGTCACCGATGGCGGCGACCCGCGTCTCGGTGATGAACTGCCACGCGGACCGCTGCCCGATGCGGTAGACCGCCAGCAGCACGGGCAGTTCGTAGCCGCGGCGGGCGAGGGTCCGCGCCAGATCGTAAATCTCGGGTGCCGGTCGCACGTCGACGATGTCGCGCGTCACGACGGCGAGGAAACCCTTCCAGTTCGAGCGGGTGCTCGCATCGAGATCGCGGCGCAGCGTCGGGTCCGTGAACATCGGCAACGCCTCGGTGATCTCGTCATCGACGACGGTGACCAGGTGGTCGAGGGTCTCCCGGTGCTCCGACGCCTCGGCGAACTGCGCCAGCCAGTCCGTCACGGCCGGATCGGTCCGCATCCATTCGCTCCTCATTTGTCCGCGCGAACAACGTCGCGCGATTCGTTGTCCCGCCAGACCAAGAATATGGTGGGCATCACATCGCACCCTGGGAATGGCATAGGTCGCAGTGACAAATCTTTGACGATTCCCGACAGGAGCAACCCGATGATCGAACACGACTCGCACTACATCGACGGCCGGTGGCAGCCGTCGATCGGCACCGAGCGATTCGAGGTCGTCAACGCTGCCACCGAGGACGTCATCGCGACCATCCCGCTGGGCGACGCCGACGATGCCGACGCGGCGGTGGCCGCGGCGCGCGCCGCGTTTCCCGGGTGGGCGGCGACGTCGGTCGCCGAGCGCGCCGGCTACCTCAAGCTGGCCGCCGAGGAACTGCAGCGCCGCCAGACCGAGATCGCCACGCTGATCAGCCAAGAAGTCGGCATGCCGTTCGCGTACAGCAACGTGGTCCAGGCGGGGCTGCCGGTGCAGTCGTTCGTGTCGATCGCCGATGTGGCACTGAGCTTTCCGTTCGAGGAGCAGGTCTACAACTCGCTGGTGGTCCGTGAGCCGATCGGCGTCGTCGTCGCGATCACGCCGTGGAACTACCCGCTGCACCAGATCGCCGCCAAGGTGGCGCCGGCGCTCGCCGCGGGCTGCACCGTCGTGCTCAAACCCAGCGAGGTCGCACCGCTCAACGCCTACGTACTGGCCGAGGTGTTCGATGCGATCGGCCTGCCGCCGGGCGTCTTCAACCTGGTCACCGGCACCGGCCCGGGCGTCGGCGAGACGCTCGTCGCGCACGAGCAGGTGGACATGGTGTCGCTGACGGGGTCGACGGCCGCGGGCCGCCGCATCGGCGCGGTGGCCGCACAGACCGTCAAGCGCGTCGGCCTGGAACTCGGCGGCAAGTCCGCGCTGGTGGTGCTCGACGACGCCGACCTCCTCGAGGCCGTGCGGGAAGGGTTGACCCGGTGCTTCCTCAACTCCGGTCAGACGTGCATCGCGCTGACCCGCATGATCGTCCCGCGCGCGAAAGTCGCTGAGGTGGAAGCGATTGCGCGCGCCGGCACCGAGGCGCTGCGCGTCGGCGATCCCTTCGACCCGGCCACCGAACTGGGCCCGCTGGTGTCCGCGGTACAGCGCGACCGCGTCATCGGCTACATCGAGCAGGGCATCGCCGAAGGTGCGCGGCTGGTGGCCGGCGGCCCGACCCCGCCCGACGGCCTCGACCGCGGTTTCTACGTCCGGCCGACGGTGTTCTCGGACTGCACACCCGACATGGCCATCGTGCGCGAGGAGATCTTCGGGCCCGTGCTCGTCATCCAGGCCTACGACGACGAGGAGGAAGCCGTCCGCCTCGCCAACGACAGCATCTACGGGCTCAACGCCGGCGTGTACTCGGCGGACCGGGAGCGCGCGATCGCCGTGGCCCGCCGGCTGCGGTCCGGCCAGGTGCAGATCAACGACGGTGCCTTCAACATCCACGCCCCGTTCGGCGGCTACGGCCAGTCCGGCAACGGGCGCGAATTCGGCAAGTGGGGCCTGGAGGAATTCCTCGAGACCAAGTCCCTGCAGCTGCCCTGAAACTTCCCTCTCCCCAACAACTTTCGAAAGCAACTCCCATGGCCAACGCATTCACCACCAAACAGCGCGCGACCCTGAAGTCCATCGTCGACACCTACGTCGCCGCGGTGCGGCGCGACGACGACCCCACCGGATTCTTCGCCACCAAAGGCAGTGACCTGGGCACCGACGCCGTGCTCGAGCAGTACCTGATCGCCAAGCTGCCCGCCGAGAAGTTCGCCGGCCTGCAGCAGCTGCTGGACACCGCCGAGCTGGTCGGCCTCAACAACCAGCCGCTGAATGTGCGCGAGGTCATCGTCGGCAACCTGTCGCGCATCTCGCCCGAGACCACCGCGGCCATGACGGCCCTGTACACGCTGTCGGTGCTGTTCTCCTACAGCCTGCCCGGCGGCGAGAACGGAAACCCGTTGTGGGCGGGCATGGGGTACCCCGGCCCCGCGCAACAGCCGCCGCAGACGCCGAAGACGCTGTCGGTCATCACCCCGTCGGCGGATACGACGCTCGACGCGGACGTCGTCATCGTCGGATCCGGGTCGGGTGGCGGCGTTGCCGCTGCGGTGTTGGCCGCAGCGGGCAAGCGCGTCATCGTCCTGGAAGCCGGCGGCTACCGCAACGAATCGGACTTCGTGCAGCTCGAGCCCGTCGCCTATCACAACCTGTTCCTGCGCGGCGGCTTCTTCCCGAGCGCCGACGGCATGGTCTCGATCGCCGCCGGGTCGACGGTCGGTGGCGGCAGCACCGTCAACTGGTCCAACTCGCTGCTGACGCCGGCCACGGTCCGCAAGACGTGGGCCGAGGAGTACGGGCTGACGGATGTCACCGGCCCGTCGTTCGACGAGCACCTGGCCGCGGTGTTCGAGCGTATCGGCTGCTGCGACAAGGTCGCCGTCCAGAACGAACCGCACCAACGCCTGTCGGAAGGCGCTGCGGCGCTGGACTATTCGTACGGCGTCGCGCAGCTCAACATCGACCCGGAACGCTTCGACCCGGCGCTGGTCGGCTACAGCGGCATGGGTGACCAGACAGGCGCCAAGCAGGGCACCATGAAGACGTTCCTGCAGGACGCCTCCGACGCCGGCGCCCAGTTGCTGCCCGACACCCGGGCCCACCGGATCGTCACGCGCGACGGAGTGGCCGCGGGTGTCGAGGCGACGTACACCGACCCGGTCACCGGCACCGCGCACCGCGTGCTGATCAACGCCCCGCAGGTCGTCGCGGCCGCGGGCAGCCTGGAGACCCCGGCGCTGCTGTTGCGTTCGGGCATCGGCGGCCCCGCGGTCGGCACCGGCCTGCGGTTGCACCCGGCAACCCTGGTCAGCGGCATCTACGACGACCGCCAGGAGCCGTGGTCGGGCCCCGCCATGGCCGGCGTGATGAACGAATTCGCCGAAGTCCACGACGGGCACGGCTACCTCATCGAGTGCGTGCAGCACCTGCCCGGGCTGTTCACCGCCACCGTCCCGTGGCTGTCGGGCGCACAGCACAAGGAACTCGCCCGGCAGTACCAGAACCGCGCCGACTGGGTCGTCCTGGTCAAGGACCGCGGCAACGGCAGCGTCACCATCGACGCCGACGGGGAGGCGGTGCACTGGTACCCGTTCACCGACGAGCTCGACCGCCGCCATTTCCGGGAGGGCATCGAGACGTCCATCCGGATGCACGCGGCCGCGGGCGCGCAGCAGATTTACGCGGCGGGCCAGCCGTTCGCGCCGTGGCAGCGCGGCGAGGACCTGGAGGCGTTCATCGCGAAGGTCAACGAGCTGCCGATCGGCCCCGGCGGCACCCCGGTGTTCAGCGCCCACCAGATGAGCAGCGCGCGGATGGGTGCCGACCCGCAGACCTCGGTCGCCAAGCCGTCCGGCGAGCTGCACGACACCCCCGGCGTGTGGATCGCCGACGCCAGCGCCATGCCGACCTGTTCCGGCGTGAACCCCATGATCACCGTCATGGCCGTCGCCCGCCGCACCGCCACCAACATGCTCTAGGTGCCCACCGTCCCGGCCTGGGGTACTTCCCGCGAGCGGCCGTGTCTGCACGCCGACACTCCGTGTCAGGCGTGCATTCCACGGCCGCTCGCGGGCGTCGAGCGTCCCCAAAATGCCCAGCTCGGACCACCGGACGGCGGGCGCCCGAAGCGACGGTGTAAGGATGGAGGGCGTGCGTGTCGCCGTCCTGTCGGTCCATACCTCGCCGCTGGCCCAACCGGGCACCGGCGATGCCGGCGGCATGAACGTCTACGTCCTGCAAAGCGCCCTCGAGTTGGCGCGCCGCGGCGTCGAGGTGGAAATCTTCACCCGCGCCACGTCGTCGACCGACGCCCCGGTCGTCCGGGTGGCCCCCGGCGTCCTGGTGCGCAACATCGTCGCCGGCCCGTTCGAAGGCCTGGACAAGTACGACCTGCCGACGCAGCTGTGCGCTTTCACGGCGGGTGTGCTGCGCGTCGAGGCCAACCATGAGCCGGGCTACTACGACATCGTGCATTCGCACTACTGGCTGTCGGGGCAGGTGGGCTGGCTGGCCTCGGACCGCTGGGCCGTGCCCTTGGTGCACACCGCGCACACGTGGGCCGCGGTGAAGAACCTGTCGCTGGCGGAAGGCGATACCCCGGAGCCGGCGCTGCGCGCGGTCGGTGAGCAGCAGGTGGTCGACGCCGCCGACCGGCTCATCGTCAACACCGAAGACGAAGCGCAGCAACTGGTTTCGCTGCACCACGCGGACCCGGCCCGCATCGACGTGGCCTATCCGGGTGTCGACCTGACGACCTTCACGCCCGGCGACAAGGCCGAAGCCCGTGCGGCACTGGGGCTTTCGCCCCACGAACAGGTGGTCGCCTTCGTCGGCCGCATCCAGCCGCTGAAGGCGCCCGACGTGCTGTTGCGCGCGGCGGCCAAGCTGCCCGACGTGCGCGTCGTGGTCGCCGGCGGTCCGTCGGGCAGTGGCCTGGCCGTACCCGACGGCCTGGTTTCCCTCGCCGACGAGCTGGGTATCACCGACCGTGTGACATTCCTGCCGCCGCAGTCCCGTGACCAGCTGGTCAATGTCTACCGTGCCGCGGATCTCGTTGCGGTGCCGAGCTATTCGGAGTCGTTCGGCCTCGTCGCGGTCGAGGCGCAGGCCTGCGGGACGCCAGTGGTGGCCGCCGCTGTCGGCGGGCTACCTGTCGCGGTGCGCGACGGCGTGAGCGGCGTGCTGGTGCAAGGCCACGATCCGGTCGACTGGGCCAACGCCATCGGGCGGACGCTGGAAATGGGTCCGGAATCCCTGCGCGACGGCGCTTTACAGCACGCTGCGACGTTCTCGTGGGCCCACACCGTGGACGCGCTGCTGGCCGGTTACACGCGGGCCATCGCCGACTACCGCAGCCGCCGGTTCCTGATTCGTCGGGGCGTGCGCGCATGACGACTGCCGCCACCGTCACCCAGTTGATCGAAGAGACCCTGCGCGCACACGAACTCGACTTCTCCCACCACGACGGGGGAGTGCACGGCCGGCCCGGCATCGTCGTGGCGCTGCCCGGTGAGCGCCGGCTGACCACCAACACGCTGCTCAGCGTGGGCGAGCACGGCGTGCGCCTGGAGGCATTCGTCTGCCGCAAGCCCGACGAGAACTTCGAGGGCGTCTACAAGTACCTGCTGCGCCGCAATCGGCGGCTGTACGGCATGGCCTACACGCTGGACAACATCGGCGACATCTATTTGGTGGGCCGGATGGCGCTGCATGCGGTGACCCCAGACGAGATCGACCGGCTGATGGGCCAGGTCATCGAGGCCGTCGACTTCGACTTCAACACCCTGCTCGAGCTGGGGTTCCGCTCGTCGATCGAGAAAGAGTGGAAGTGGCGGCTGTCCCGCGGGGAGTCGCTGAAGAACCTCAAGGCGTTCGAGCACCTGCGGCCGGAGTAGGGGTTCAGCGCCGAAAGCGGGCGAAATGACCGCACGATCGGCGATTTAGCAGTCATTTTGCCCACTTTCGGTGCGATTTGGGTAGCACTGGCCTGTGGATAACCCTCGGTTTCGTGGCCTGGCTTGTCGGTGGTCGCGCCAACGCTCGAATCATGACCGAACCATTTTTAGGCCGTGCGGCGGTCCGGGCGGGTGAGCTCACCAAGCATCAACTGCTCACTCGGAACCGTGCGATCTTCCGTAACGTCTACGTGCCCAATGACGTCGCGGTGACCGCGGAGCTCAAGGCTCGCGCGGCCTGGCTGTTCGCTGGGCCCGACGCGGTGTTGGCAGGGGTGTCGGCAGCGGCGGTCCACGGCACCAAATGGCTGGATGTCGATGCGCCGGCCGTCATTGTGCGTCAGGAGAAACACGGCCCGCCCGGGCTGACGATTCACTCGTACCAGTTGGCCTCGGACGACATCTGCATCAGGCGCGGCATGCGCGTCACCACGCCGGCTCGGACGGCGTTCGACATCGGCAGGCTGTTGCCCGAGGCCCGCTCTGTGCCGATTCTGGATGCGCTGCTGAACGCGACCAAGCTGGACATCATCGAGGTAGAGAGGCTCGCGCTCAACCGAACGGGTATGCGCGGCATCCGTCAGCTGACGAAGGCGCTGAATCTGACTGACGGCGGAGCTGAGTCGCCTCAGGAAACCCGGCTGCGGTTAGCGCTGATCGCGGGTGGCTTACCGGCGCCCGAAACGCAGATCGAGTTCTTCGATGAGTACGGCGCCGCGCACATCCGCGTGGACATGGGCTGGCGGCAGTGGAAGGTGATTGTCGAGTACGACGGTGTTCAGCACTGGGCCGATGCGCGCCAGCGGGCCTGGGATATCGAGCGCATCGCGATTCTGGAGTCACTGGGCTGGACGGTGATCAGGGTCAGTGCCGTGATGTTGCGGCGGCCGGACGCCGTAGTCGCCCGTGTCAGAACTCGGCTCCGGGCGGCGGGTTGCGCGATCTGAGCTGTCCGTGCCACCGAAGGTGGGCGAAATGGCCGCAGTACCGCCGATTTGTCGGTCACATCGCCCACTCTCGGCGGTGGGCTAGCCAGAGCGCCCCCCAAAAAACCGCACGTGAGAAGATGCAGGCCATGCCGACCTTGATCCTGCTGCGTCACGGCGAGAGCCAGTGGAACGAGAAGAACCTGTTCACCGGTTGGGTCGACGTCGACCTCACCGACAAGGGCCGGGCCGAGGCCGTCCGAGGCGGAAAGCTGCTGGTCGAGCAGGGTGTGCTGCCGGACGTGCTGTACACGTCGCTGCTGCGCCGCGCGATCACCACCGCCAACCTGGCTTTGGACGCCGCCGACCGGCACTGGATTCCCGTGCACCGCGACTGGCGCCTCAACGAGCGGCACTACGGCGCGCTGCAGGGCCTCGACAAGGCCGAGACGCTGGCCAAGTACGGCCAGGACCAGTTCATGTCGTGGCGCCGCAGCTACGACACCCCGCCGCCCCCGATCGAGAAGGGCAGCACCTACAGCCAGGACGGCGACCCGCGGTACGCCGGCATCGACGCGCCGCTGACCGAATGCCTCGCCGACGTCGTCAAGCGGTTCGTGCCCTACTTCGAGCAGACCATCGCGGCCGACCTCAAGGCCGGCAAGACCGTGCTGATCGCGGCACACGGCAACTCGCTGCGCGCGCTGGTGAAGTACCTGGACGGCATGTCCGACGACGAGATCACCGGCCTGAACATCCCGACGGGCATCCCGCTGCGGTACGAACTGGACGAAAATCTGAAGCCGACGGTGCCCGGTGGCGAATACCTGGACCCCGAGGCAGCCGCCGCGGGAGCCGCCGCGGTCGCCGCGCAGGGCGCCAAACAGCACTGACGCCGCGAACAGCTGGTGAACAGCGGTTAACACCAGTGAAACACCTGGATTTGTACGTGTGACTTGTACCGATCCGGCCGCTCGCTGCTGGGATGGCGTTCATCTGATGCGTACGATTTGCCCGTGAGCTTGTCGTACGCGCTGCCTCTGGTGGCCGCCACGGCGCTGCTCGCGTTGGCCCTGGGCATCGCGATCGGCATGCGGTGGGTGCCGCGGCTGAACGAGCGCCGCGAGCGCCGCGCCGCCGAGCAGTCCGGCCTCACGGTGTCCGAGATGTTCGCGCACATCGTGTCCATGTCCCCACTGGGCATGGCGGTCGTCGACACCTACCGCGACGTCGTCTACACCAACGGCCTGGCCAAGGACCTCGGTCTGGTGCGGGACCGGCTGCTGGACGACCGGGCGTGGGAGGCCGCGCAGCGGACCCTCGCCACCGGCGAGGACGTCGAGTTCGACCTGTCGCCGGCCAAACGGGCCAACCCCGGCCGGTCCCGGCTGGCAGTGCGGGGTCTGGCGCGGCAGCTGACGGAAGAGGACGGCCGCTTCGCGGTGGTCTACGTCAACGATCAGTCCGAACAGGCCCGCATGGAGGCCAGTCGCCGCGACTTCGTCGCCAATGTCAGTCATGAGCTCAAGACGCCGGTCGGTGCCATGGGCCTGCTGGCCGAGGCGCTGCTGGCGTCGTCGGAGGACCAGGACATGGTCAACCGGTTCGCCGAGAAGATCGTCACCGAGTCCAACCGGCTGGCCAACATGGTCGGTGAACTGATCGAGCTGTCCCGCTTGCAGGGCGCCGAGCCGCTGCCGCACCTCGACGCGGTCGACGTGGATTCCGTTGTCGCCGAGGTGGTTTCCCGGCACAAGGTGGCCGCCGACAACGCCGATATCGCGATCACCACCGACGCGCCCCGCGGTTACCAGGTGCTGGGTAGTGAGACGCTGCTGGCGACGGCGCTCGCGAATCTGGTGTCCAACGCAATCTCGTACTCGCCCAAGGGTTCCCAGGTATCGATCAGCCGGCGCCGCTACGGCGACAATGTCGAGATCGCGGTGACCGACCGTGGCATCGGTATCGAAAAGGCTGACCAGGAACGGGTTTTCGAACGATTCTTCCGCGTCGACAAGGCGCGGTCCCGGGCCACCGGCGGCACCGGGCTGGGGTTGGCCATCGTCAAACACGTTGCGGCCAACCACAACGGAACCATCCGGCTGTGGAGTCAGCCGGGAACCGGGTCGACGTTCACGTTGTCGATTCCGGCCTATCTCGACTCGGACGACGTGGATGTCGACGAGGGAGACGACCACTCATTGCCATCACAAGGAGGGCGACCGAACCAATGACCAGTGTGCTGATCGTGGAGGACGAGGAGTCCCTGGCCGATCCCTTGGCGTTCCTGTTGCGCAAGGAAGGTTTCGAGGCCACCGTCGTGACCGATGGTCCGTCGGCGTTGGCCGAGTTCGACCGGGCCGGGGCCGACATCGTGCTCCTGGACCTGATGCTGCCCGGTATGAGCGGCACCGACGTCTGTAAGCAGCTGCGCTCGCGGTCCGGCGTGCCGGTCATCATGGTGACCGCGCGGGACAGTGAGATCGACAAGGTCGTCGGCCTGGAACTCGGCGCCGACGACTACGTCACCAAGCCGTACTCGGCCCGCGAGCTCATCGCCCGCATCCGCGCCGTGCTGCGCCGCGGTGGTGAGTCCGACGACACCGTCGGCGCCGACGGCGTGCTGGAGGCCGGGCCGGTCCGCATGGACGTCGAGCGGCACATCGTGTCCGTCAACGGCGACGCCATCACGCTGCCGCTCAAGGAGTTCGACCTGCTCGAGTACCTGATGCGCAACAGCGGGCGGGTGCTGACGCGCGGCCAGTTGATCGACCGGGTCTGGGGCGCCGACTACGTCGGCGACACCAAGACCCTCGACGTCCACGTGAAGCGGCTGCGGTCCAAGATCGAGGCCGACCCGGCCAACCCGGTGCACCTCGTCACCGTCCGCGGGTTGGGTTACAAGCTGGAGGGCTAGCTCCCCGCGCCAGTCCTCGCGGTTACTTCTCTGCCGCCGCAGTGGCCGGGTGCACGGCGATGAGCCCCAGCCCGGCCCGCCGCTTGCACAGGGCCGCCAGCTCGGCGTACACCTTCGCGCCGAGCAGTTCGGTCAGTTCGGGCCCGTAGGACTCCCACACGGGCCGGGCGCCGACGTGCGCGGCCGGGTCGCCCGTGCAGTACCAGACCAGGTCGTGGCCGCCCTCGCCCCAGCCGCGCCGGTCGTATTCGGTGACGACGGTCCGCAGGATCTCGGTGCCGTCCGGCCGCGTCACCCAGTCCTGCGTGCGACGGATCGGCAGCTGCCAGCAGACCTCGGGTTTCATGGTCAGCGGCTCGACGCCGAGCTTGAGGGCCTTGCTGTGCAGTGCGCAGCCGATGCCGCCGGCGAAACCCGGCCGGTTCAGGAAGATGCACGCGCCCTTGTATTTGCGGGTCCGCAGGTTGGGCTTGTCGTCGTATTCGTCCATCTCGAGGTAGCCCTTGCGGCCCAGGCCCTTCTCCCGGAATTGCCAGTCCTCGTCGGTCAGCAGCTTGACCGACTCCTCGAGCTGCGCGACGTCGTCGTCATCGGCCATGAAGGCGCCGTGGCTGCAGCAGCCGTCGTCGGGCCGGCCCTCGACGGTGCCCTGGCACGCGGGCGTCCCGAAGACGCAGGTCCATTTCGACAGCAGCCACGTCATGTCCGCGGCGATCAGATGCTCCGGATTGTCGGGGTCGAAGAACTCCACCCACTCGCGGGCAAAGTCCAGCCCCACCTCGTGGGAACCGGGCTTCGAAGGCTCGCCGGCACTCTTCTGCGATGCGGTCACAGCACGCAACCGTAGACCCGTTACCGTGGTTTCCGTGCGATTGGGCGTCCTCGACGTGGGCAGTAACACCGTTCATCTGTTGGTGGTCGACGCGCGCCGCGGCGGGCACCCGACACCGATGAGTTCGACCAAGGCCTCGCTGCGCCTTGCCGAGGCGATCGACGACACCGGCAAATTGACCCGCAAGGGTGCCGACAGCCTCGTCGCGACCGTCGACGAGTTCGCCAAGATCGCCACCAGCTCGGGGTGCGCGGAGTTTATGGCGTTCGCCACATCTGCGGTCCGGGACGCGACCAACTCCGAGGCGGTCCTGGCGCGGGTGCGGGCCGAGACCGGCGTCCAGCTGCAGGTCCTGTCCGGGGTCGACGAATCGCGGCTCACCTTCCTGGCCGTGCGCCGCTGGTACGGCTGGAGCGCGGGCCGCATCATCAACCTCGACATCGGTGGCGGATCGCTCGAGCTCTCGGGCGGCATCGACGAAGAACCCGACGTCGCACTGTCGATGCCGCTGGGTGCGGGCCGTTTGACGCGCGAATGGCTGCAGGAGGATCCGCCCGGGCGGCGGCGCGTGGCGGTGCTGCGTGACTGGCTCGACAACGAGATTTCCGCCTCGGCGGCCAAGGTGCTGGCGGCCGGTACGCCGGAGCTCGCGGTCGCGACGTCGAAGACGTTCCGGTCGCTGGCGCGGCTCACCGGTGCGGCGCCGTCGGGCGCGGGACCGCGCGTGAAGCGCACGTTGACCGCCGCCGGCCTCAGACAGCTCATATCTTTCATCTCTAGGATGACCACCGCCGATAGAGCCGAACTGGAGGGGGTGAGTGCCGACCGCGCGCCACAGATCGTGGCCGGTGCGTTGGTGGCCGAGGCGACCATGCGAGCGCTGTCGCTGGACTCCGTGGACATCTGCCCGTGGGCATTGCGGGAGGGTGTGATCCTGCGGAAACTCGACAGTGAAGCCGATGGAACCGACTTGGTCGAAACGTTCGCGGGATTGGCTCCCGCCAAAGGCGAGACACGATGACAGATTCAGACGACTTCTCGGCGACGCGACCGATCTCGGTCGCCGAGCTGCTGGCCAAGAACGGCACCATCGGTGCGCCGCCGGTCGGTGGCCGCCGGCGCCGGCGGCGGGGGAACAGCGACGCGGTGACCGTCGCCGAACTGACCGGCGAAATCCCGATCATCCGGCCGGAGACGCCGCACGCAGAGCCGGCTGAGGCCCCTGAGGCCCCGGCTACGGAGGAAGCGGCTCCCGAGCCTGTCGCCGAACCCGAACCCGAGCCCGTCGCCGAGCCGGAAGCGGAGGCCGCCGTCGACGAGCCGGCCGTCGCCGTCGAGGACGAGACGCCGTCGGCAGCCGACGAGATGGAGCCCGACGACACCGGGGCCCACTACGTCGTCGACGAGATGCTGCACACCGACCTTGTCGCCCCCGCACCGGACACCGCGGCGGTCGACGACTACGAGGACCACCTGCGCCGCCGCGACGCCGAGGCCGACCCGGTGGAGTTCGTGGCGCCGTCGCGCAAGCCCGCCTTCCGGTGGTCGTTCAAGCCGGTCCGCGGCGCCGAGGAGATGAGCCCCGACCCGGTCGACGAGGACCTGCCGCCGGCCGACGCGGACATCGACGACGACCTGCTCTCGCTCACGGACGCCGAGCCCGTCGCCAAGCTCGACACCGGCGCCGTCCGCGTCGTGGAGGACGCCGAGGACGCCGAGGACACCGTGGCGCCGGAAGCCGCTCCGGAGGCGCCGCGTGAGCCGTCGCGCAATGGCCGCGCCGAGCGCTACGACGCCCTGTTCGGCGGCTTCGCGGCCGACGAGGACACCCGGCGGGAAGAGCTGGTCGCCGACCCCGACGTGCGCGACGAGGACGTCGACCACGACGAAGCCGACCACGAGGACGACGAAGAGTCCGGTTCCGGCCTGAAGCGCGGCGCGTGGGTCGTCGGGCAGAGCTTGCTGGCCGTGGCGTTCGGCGCCGGCATGTTCTTCGCGTTCGACCAGCTGTGGCGCTGGAACCAGATCGTGGCGCTGATGCTGTCGATGCTGGTGATCCTCGGCCTGGTCGCCGGCATTCGGGTGATCCGGAAGGATCATGATCTGGCCAGTACGCTGATCGCGATTCTGGTCGGCGGTCTTGTCACGTTCGGACCCCTGGCACTGCTCTACTCAGCCTGAACCGGAGGCCTGTGCGTCCCGCCATCAAGGTAGGTCTGTCCACCGCGTCGGTCTATCCCTTGCGGACCGAGGCTGCCTTCGAGTACGCCGCCCGCCTCGGCTACGACGGTGTCGAGCTGATGGTGTGGGCCGAGCCGGTGAGCCAGGACATCGACGCGATCGAGCGGATGTCGCAACGGTGGGGCGTCCCCGTGCTCAGTGTCCACGCGCCATGCCTGCTGATCTCGCAGCGCGTGTGGGGCTCCAATCCGATCCCGAAGCTGGAACGCAGCGTGCGGGCCGCCGAGCAGCTGGGTGCGCAGACGGTCGTCGTGCATCCGCCGTTCCGGTGGCAGCGCCGCTATGCCGAAGGCTTCTCCGATCAGGTCGCCGAGCTCGAGGCATCGAGCGACGTGCTGGTTGCCGTCGAGAACATGTTCCCGTTCCGCACCGACCGGTTCTTCGGCACCGGCCAGCCGTCGATCGAGCGGATGCGTAAGCGTGGCGGGAACCCGGGACCGGGGATCTCGGCGTTCGCGCCGTCCTACGACCCGCTGGACGGCAATCACGCCCACTACACGCTGGACCTGTCGCATTCGGCGACGGCCGGCACCGATGCCGTCGACATGGCGCGGCGCATGGGCAAGGGGCTGGTGCACCTGCATCTGTGTGACGGCAACGGCGCGTCCACCGACGAACATCTCGTGCCCGGGCGCGGCAGCCAGCCGACGGTGCAGATCTGCCAGATGCTGGCCGCCGGGGAGTTCGCCGGACACGTGATCCTGGAGGTCACCACATCGGCGGCACGCAACAACGCCGAGCGTGAGGCGCTGCTCGTCGAGTCGCTCGAATTCGCGCGGCGGCACCTGCTGCGCTGACCCCGCACCGTCCTGGCATGCTGTCTCCCGTGGCGAGAATTGCGATCATCGGTGGCGGAAATATCGGCGAAGCCCTGCTGGCGGGGCTGTTGCAGTCCGGGCGACAGGTCAAGGATCTGGTGGTCGCCGAGGCCAATCCGGCGCGCGCCGCGCAGCTCGCCGAGACGTACTCCGTCCGGGTCACCGATGTCGCGGACGCTGTCGAGAACGCGGCCTACGTGATCGTGGCGGTCAAGCCCGACGCCGTCGAGGGCGTCGTCGAGACGCTGGCCGACGCTGCCGCCGACGCCGACAGCAGCAGCGTCGAGCAGGTCGTGGTGTCGGTGGCCGCGGGTGTCCCCACGGCCTTCTACGAGGCCAAGCTGCCGGCCGGCTCGCCGGTGGTGCGGGTCATGCCGAATACGCCCATGCTGGTCGGTGCGGGCATCACCGCGCTGTCACGGGGCCGGTACGCGACCGACGCGCAACTGGCCGAGGTGTCGGAGATCTTCTCGGCCGTCGGCGCGGTGCTGACGGTGCCCGAGAAGCAGATGGACGCGGTCACCGCGGTGTCCGGTTCGGGCCCTGCGTACTTCTTCCTGATGGTCGAGGCGGTCGTCGACGCGGGTGTCGCGGCAGGCCTCCCACGGCCCGTGGCAACCGAGCTGGCGGCCCAGACGATGGCCGGTGCGGCGGCCATGTTGCTCGATCGCATGACCCAATCCGGGCCTGGTTCCACGGTCGGTCCGCTGGACACCAGCGCCGCGGCATTGCGGGCTTCGGTGACCTCTCCGGGGGGCACTACCGCCGCTGGTCTGCGGGAACTCGAACGTGGTGGGCTGCGGTCTGCCGTCGCAAGCGCGGTCGAAGCCGCAAAAACACGGTCTGAGCAGCTAAGAATTACATCTGAGTAGTTCTAAGATTTCAGATTGATTACCCCACACCCGTCGCAATAACCACATTGGCCACGCTATTCTCCTTCTCGTAAGCACGCGTTGGTGCCAGCGGAGGGGAAGCCGCTGGAGCTGGCCGTGCCTGATTGATTGGGTTGCGATGACGTCTATGAACGGGCCATCGGCGCGTGACGGTGGCGATCAGCCACGAACGCAGTTCCTGACTGTTGCCGAGGTTGCGAGCCTTATGCGGGTCAGCAAGATGACGGTATACCGGCTGGTGCACAACGGGGAGTTGCCCGCGGTGCGTGTCGGCCGCTCATTTCGGGTGCACGCCAAGGCCGTGCACGACCTGCTCGAGTCGTCGTACCACGACGCGGGTTAGTCTCCGCGGGCTCGGCTGAGTGCTGCGCACCTCAGGTGCGCAGCACCGACTCCGCGACTTCGGCGTGAGCCGTCCGGGTCAGCACGGCCGGGGCGCGCTCAAATCACTGATGAGTGGGCGTATCCAGCAGGCGTTTTCGTGGCGGGAAACCCGGCCGGGTAAAGTGGCGGGGTTGGTTTCACACCGATCTTCACGGATCGACGTCTAGTAGCGGAGACTTCAAAGTCTATGGGTTCAGTCATCAAGAAGCGGCGTAAGCGCATGTCGAAGAAGAAGCACCGCAAGCTGCTTCGTCGCACTCGGGTTCAGCGCAGAAAACTCGGTAAGTAGTTCTCAGCGCTCGTTTGCGTCGCCCACTAGGCTGACCAAATGGATGCCGACGGACGCCCCGGAAGCCGGCCCACAGCGCCGGGCGGAAGCGATTCCGGCCCGGACATCCCCGAGACCCTGCACCACCCCAAGGTGGTGCTGGTCACCGGGGCGTGCCGGTTCCTGGGCGGATATCTGACAGCCAGACTCGCTCAGAACCAGCTCATCGAGCATGTGATCGCGGTCGACGCGATCACGCCGAGCAAGGACATGTTGCGGCGTATGGGCCGCGCGGAGTTCGTCCGCGCGGACATCCGCAACCCCTTCATCGCCAAGGTGATCCGGAACGGCAACGTCGACACCGTCGTCCACGCGGCGGCGGCGTCCTACGTGCCGCAATCCGGTCGCGCTGCGCTCAAAGAGCTCAACGTCATGGGCGCGATGCAGTTGTTCGCGGCCTGTCAGAAGGCACCTTCGGTCCGTCGGGTGATCCTCAAGTCGACATCGGAGATCTACGGGTCCAGCTCGCGTGATCCGGTGATGTTCACCGAGGACAGCAGCGCCCGCCGCCCACCGGGGGAGGGCTTCGCCCGGGACAGCATCGACATCGAGGGCTACGCCCGCGGTCTCGCGCGGCGCCGGCCCGACATCGCGGTGACGATCCTGCGCCTGGCCAACATGATCGGTCCGGCCATGGACACCGCGCTGTCGCGGTACCTGGCAGGTCCCTTGGTGCCGACCGCGTTCGGGCACGACGCCCGGCTGCAATTGCTGCACGAGCAGGACGCCCTCGGGGCGCTGGAACGCGCCACGCTGGTGGGACGGGCCGGCACCTTCAACATCGGGGCGCCGGGCATCATCCTGATGAGCCAGGCCATTCGCCGGTCCGGCCGCATCGGTTTGCCGCTCGCCGGCCCCACCATGTGGGTGCTCGACGCGTGGCGACGGGCGACCGCGGGCGTCGAACTGGACCGCGAGCAGTCCGACTACATGCGCTACGGCCGGGTCATGGACACCACACGGATGACGAGGGAACTCGGCTATACCCCAAAGTGGACGACCATGGAGGCTTTTGACGATTACGTTTCAGGCCGCGCGCTGACGCCCATTATCGACCCGGGGTGGGTAGGCTCAGTGGAGCGTCGTGCAGTGGCCGCAGCGCAGCGGTGGGGACGCTGATTTCGCAAGTTTTTGATGGTGGGAGATATTGACGTGGCGGGCGAATCTAAAGCCAAAGTCATTCCGCTCCATTCGAATTCGACACGCGCTGCTGCGCAACGTCGGGCGTCGAAACGGGATGCAACGCTGCGACATCCTTCGCTGTTGACCGACCCCGGGACCCGCGCATCGGCCGAGCAGATTGCTGCCGTGGTCCGTGAGATCGACCAGCACCGGTTTGCCGCGGCCGGCCCTGCCGCCGACGAGGGGCCCAACGAACTGGCCCAACGTATAAGTGCCGCTTCGGATTTCATCCGCAAGCGACTGACCGGCGACTACCGCGTCGACGAATTCGGTTTCGACCAGCATCTCAACAATGCGGTCTTTCTTCCGTTGCTGCGAACACTTTTCAATTCGTGGTTCCGCGTCGAGGTATCCGGCATCGAGAATTTGCCCGATGACGGCGCCGCTTTGGTGGTGGCAAACCATGCGGGCGTATTGCCGTTCGACGGACTGATGACGTCGGTCGCCGTGCACGACAAACACCCGAAGCATCGGGACCTGCGGCTGCTGGCCGCCGACCTCGTCTTCGACCTGCCCGTGGTGGGACAGGCGGCGCGCAAGGCCGGCCACACCATGGCCTGCACCGCCGACGCGCACCGGCTGCTCGAGGCCGGCGAGCTGACCGCCGTGTTCCCCGAGGGGTACAAGGGGCTCGGCAAGCCGTTCAAGGACCGGTACAAGCTGCAGCGGTTCGGCCGCGGCGGCTTCGTCTCGGCGGCGCTGCGCTCGGGTGCGCCCATCGTGCCGTGCTCGATCGTCGGCTCCGAGGAGATCTACCCCAAGATCGGCGACGTGAAGCTGCTCGCCCGCCTGCTCGGGCTGCCGTACTTCCCGCTGACGCCGCTGTTCCCGCTCGCCGGGCCCATCGGCCTGCTGCCGCTGCCGTCGAAGTGGTACATCCAGTTCGGTGAGCCCATCTCGACGGCCGACTACGACGAGTCCGCCGCCGACGACCCGATGATCACCTTCGAGCTGACCGACCAGGTGCGCGCCACCATCCAGCAGACGCTGTACCAGCTGCTGGCCAACCGCCGCGGCACGTTCCTGTAGTTCACCGCGAGCGGCCGTGTTTGTACGCAGACACGCCGCATTGCGCGTGCATTTTGCGGCCGCTCGTCGCGCGCGAGGGACACGCTACTGCCCGGCGTTCACCGCGTGTCGCCGTACAAACACGGCCGCTCGCTGTAAGGGGCTCAACCCTTTTGCGCGGCAACCATTTTCGCGATGGCGGCGTCGCGGGCCGCGGCGATCTGCGCGCTGACCTCGCCGGCTTCGTCGTCGTTCTGGGCCTCACCCAGCATCGTGACGATGCTCGTCATGATCGGCTCACCGGAGTCGTCGGTGACCTCGGCGCGAATCTCGGCGATCACCGTGCCGTGCGACTCGATCACCGAGTCCAGGTACGAGTCGAACCACAGCCGGTCGCCGACCTTGATCGGGCGGTGGAAGATCAGCTTCTGGTCGCGGTGCAGCACGCGCTCCAGGTTGATCGGCACGTCGAACTGGTTGAACAGCTCGAGCTGGACCCGCCGGCCCGCGACGGCGATGAACGTCAGCGACGCGATCAGGGTGTCCGAGCCGCACTCGGCGGCCGCTTCCTCGGAGAAATGGGCCGGGTGATCGTCCTGGACCGCCTGCGCGAATTCCTTGACCTTCTCGCGGCCGACCTCGAAGTAATCCGGGTACCGGAAGTGGGTTCCGATGATGTCGTCCGCAATGCCCATGGCGCGTGAGCCTATCAGCGTTCGAGTGGCTGACCTGCGCGCTGCGCCCGTGGTGCGGCGGCCGCGCGTCCCTAGTTGCCCTTGCGCGACGCCATGGCCGCCAGCGCCCCGCCGACGGCGCCCAGGGCCAGCGCCGAGGGCACGCCGATGCGGGCGGCCTTGCGGGCGGTCCGGAAATCCCGGATTTCCCAGCCCCGTTCGCGCGCGACGTCGCGCAGCGCGGCATCGGGGTTGATCGCGACGGCCGTGCCGACCAGCGAGAGCATCGGCACGTCGTTGAAGCTGTCCGAGTAGGCGGTGCAGCGGCGCAGGTTCAGGCCCTCCCTGATGGCCAGCTGACGGACCGCGTGCGCCTTGCCGACCCCATGCAGGATCTCGCCGACCAGCCGGCCGGTGAAGACGCCGTCGACCGACTCGGCGACGGTGCCCAGCGCCCCGGTCAGCCCCAGCTTGCGGGCGATGGTCTGCGCCAGCTCCATGGGCGTCGCGGTGACCAGCCAGACCTGCTGGCCGGCGTCGAGGTGCATCTGCGCCAGCGCCCGGGTGCCCTGCCAGATCTTGTCGGCGATGATCTCGTCGTAGATCTCGTCGCCGAGCGCTTCCAGTTCCGCCGTCTGCCGGCCCTCGATGAAGGACAGCGCTTTGCGCCGGCCGGCGGCGACGTCGTCGCTGTTCTCCTTGCCGGTGACCTGAAACTTGGCCTGCGCGTAGGCGAAACGGGCCAGGTCCGAGTATTTGAAGTAGTCGCGGGCGGCCAGGCCGCGGGCGAAGTGCACCAGCGACGAGCCGTGCACCAGGGTGTTGTCGACGTCGAAGAACGCCGCCGCGGTGAGATCGGGCGGCGGTGGGAGCACCGGGGCGGCCGGTTCGTCGGCTCCGGAATCACGCTCGGCGGCATCGAGTTCAGCGGCGTCATCAGCTCCGGAGGGCACGGGCGTGCCCGTGGGCTCGTCGGCAGTCACGGGGCTGGATTCGGACACGGTTCAACACTAGGTCACGCCATACTGTTGCGCGTGGATCGATCAGGGAACAGCCACCGCGTGACGTTGCTCACCCGGGCCGGCTGCAGCATGTGCGAGCGCGCGGCGGCTCAGCTGGCAGAGCTGTGCGACGAGCTCGGATTCGTCCTGACGAGCACGGACGTCGATGTCCTGGCGGCGGCGGGCGACACGGCCCTGCGCGCGGAATTCGGCGATCGCCTGCCCGTGGTGCTCCTCGATGGCGTTGAGCACAGCTACTGGGAGGTCGACGAGGAGCAGTTGCGGGCCGACCTGGCAGGTTGACCGGGCGAAGCGGGCCGGTCAGCGCGGGTGCCCCGGGGCCCGGCGTGCGTATAGCAAATTTGGTCGGCGGGCTGGTGAGCGGCTAGCTTTGAAGGCGTTCCTGCGGCCAGAAGAGGCCCGGGCAACCTTCTTGCCCAACGGAGGTGCTACGAGGTGATGAGGCCGTGAGCGTCCTGCTGTTCGGGGTTTCACACCGCAGCGCGCCGGTTTCCGTGATCGAGCAGCTCAGCACCGACGAGGCCGAACAGGCCAAGATCATCGAGCTGCTGCTGCAGTCCTCTCTGGTCACCGAGGCCATGGTGCTCTCCACCTGTAACCGGGTCGAGGTGTACGCGGTGGTCGACGCCTTCCACGGCGGGCTCTCGGTGATCGGCTCGGTGCTCTCCGAGCGGTCCGGCATGTCCCTGCAGGACCTCACCAAATACGCCTACGTGCGGTACGCCGAGGCGGCCGTCGAGCATCTGTTCGCCGTCGCCAGTGGCCTGGACTCGGCCGTCATCGGCGAGGCGCAGGTGCTGGGGCAGGTGCGCCGCGCCTACACCTCGGCCGAGGCCCACCAGACCGTCGGCCGGACCCTGCACGAGCTGTCGCAGCGCGCGCTGTCGGTCGGTAAGCGGGTGCATTCCGAGACCGGGATCGACGCTGCCGGCGCCTCGGTGGTGTCGGTGGCGCTCGACATGGCCAAGGCCAAGCTGACGTCGCTGACCGGGCTGACGGCCGCCGTGATCGGCGCCGGCTCCATGGGTGCCCTGGCCGCCGCGCATCTGACGCGCGCCGGGATCGCCCGCGTCGAGGTGGTGAACCGCTCCCTGCCGCGGGCCGAGCGCATGGTCGAGAACTTGAAGGCCCAGGGCGTCGAGGCGGCCGCGCACACCCTGGACGACATCGCCGTCGCGCTGGGTAATGCCGACGTCGTCGTCGCGTGTACCGGCGCGGTGCGTCCGGTGGTGTCGTTGGCCGACGCGCACCGCGGGCTGATGAACCGGCCGGAGCACCGCCAGCTGGTGATCTGCGACCTGGGCATGCCCCGCGACGTCGACGGCGCGATTGCCGGCCTGCCCGGCGTGCACATGATCGACATGGACCGCATCCAGCGGGAGCCGTCGGCGCGGGCCGCCGCTTCGGACGCCGAGGCGGCCCGCTCGATCGTCGCCGCGGAGGTCGCCAGCTACCTGGCCGGCCAGCGGATGGCCGAGGTCACCCCGACCGTCACCGCCCTGCGCCAGCGGGCCGCGGACGTCGTCGAGGCGGAGTTGTTGCGGCTCGACAACCGCGTTCCTGGCCTCGAGGCCGCGCATCGCGACGAGGTCGCGAAGACCGTTCGCCGGGTGGTGGACAAGTTGCTGCACGCGCCGACGGTGCGGGTCAAGCAGCTGGCCAGCGCACCCGGCGGTGACAGCTACGCCGAGGCGCTGCGGGAGCTGTTCGAGCTCGACCCGCAGGCCATCGACGCGGTGTCCGCCGGCGAACTGCCTTTGGTGGCACCAGATTTGGCGGCCGGCGAGCCGCATCCCCACCACGACAAGGCTGAGTAACCCGGTTGGTATCCACCCTCGAAAACGTTGTCCGGATCGGCACCAGGGGCAGCCTTCTGGCCACCACACAGGCCGGCACCGTCCGTGACGCTCTGGTAGCTCTGGGGCAGCCCGCGGAGCTGGTCATCATCAGCACCGAAGGCGACCGGTCGCAGGCGCCCGTCGCGGACATCGGCATCGGTGTGTTCACCGCCGAGCTGCGGCACGCCATGGCCGACGGCCGCATCGACGTGGCGGTGCACTCGTACAAGGATTTGCCGACGGCGCCCGACGAGCGTTTCGTCATCGCCGCCGTGCCGCCGCGCGAAGACCCGCGGGACGCTCTCGTGGCGCGCGACGGATTGGTCCTCGGCGAGTTGCCGGCCGGCTCCGTGATCGGCACGTCGAGCCCGCGACGGGCGGCACAGCTTAGAGCACTGGGTCTCGGTTTGGAAATCCGCCCCCTACGAGGCAACCTAGATACCAGGTTGAACAGGGTAAGTAGTGGTGATCTCGACGCTGTTGTCGTCGCCCGAGCGGGTCTGGCCCGTATCGGACGGCTCGACGCCGTCACCGAGAGCCTCGAGCCGGTGCAGATGTTGCCAGCGCCGGCGCAGGGCGCCCTCGCGGTCGAGTGCCGAGTGGGTGACACCGAACTGGCGACGCTGCTGGGAAAGCTGGACGATCCCGACACGCGTGCCGCGATCACTGCCGAACGAGTCCTGTTGGCCGAACTGGAGGCGGGTTGTTCCGCGCCGGTGGGTGCGATCGCGGAAGTGGTCGAGTCCATCGACGAGGACGGCCGAGTCTTCGAAGAGCTGTCGTTGCGCGGTTGCGTGGCGGCTCTGGACGGATCCGACGTGATCCGGGCGTCCGGGATCGGGACCCCCGAACGGGCACGGGAGCTGGGGCTCTCGTTGGCCGCGGAGTTGTTCGACCTGGGTGCGCGCGACGTGTTGGATCAGCGGACTGTAGAGCGGGAGTGAGAGATGACGACCCGAGTGCGTAAGCACAAGCCCGGCCGCATCACCTTTGTCGGTTCCGGCCCCGGTGACCCGGGCCTGTTGACGACGCGTGCGCGGAACGTCTTGGCGCACGCGGCATTGGTCTTCACCGACCCTGATGTGCCCGAGGCGGTGCTGGCGCTGATCGGAACCGATCTGCCGCCGACGTCCGGGCCGCACCCGGCCGACGCCGAGCCGGCCGAGACCAAGACCGATGAGGCGCCGGCGGACAAGCCCGCCGCGCCGGCCATGACGTTCCCGCACGGTGTCGACGTCCGCCCCGCGCTGGGCGACCCCACCGAGGTGGCCAAGCTGCTCATCGCCGAGGCGAAGACCGGCGTCGACGTGGTGCGTCTGGTCGCCGGCGACCCGCTGTCGGTCGACTCGGTGATCACCGAGGTGAACGCCCTGGCCAAGACCGCCGCGCACTTCGAGCTGGTGCCGGGCCTGCCGTCGTCGACGGCGGTGCCGACCTACGCGGGCCTGCCCGTCGGTTCGTCGCACACCGTGGCCGATGTCCGCGGTGACGTCGACTGGGCCGCGCTGGCCGCCGCCCCCGGGCCGCTGATCCTGCACGCGACGGTGTCGCACCTGCCGGACGCCGCCCGCACCCTGATCGAATACGGCCTCACCGACAACACCCCGTGCGTCGTGACGGCCAACGGCACCACCTGCCAGCAGCGGTCCATCGAGACCACGCTGGCCGGGCTGCTGGACAAGGCCGTGCTGGAGAAGCCGGTCGGCCCCGAGCCGGTCGGTCCGCTGGCGGGCCCGCTGGTCGTGACCATCGGCAAGACCGTGGCGCACCGGGCCAAGCTGAACTGGTGGGAGAGCCGCTCGTTGTACGGCTGGACCGTGCTGGTGCCGCGCACCAAGGACCAGGCCGGCGAGATGAGCGATCGGCTCGTGGGCCACGGCGCCCTGCCGATCGAGGTGCCGACCATCGCGGTCGAGCCGCCGCGCAGCCCCGCCCAGATGGAGCGTGCGGTCAAGGGTCTGGTCGACGGCCGCTTCCAGTGGGTGGTGTTCACCTCCACCAACGCGGTGCGTGCGGTGTGGGAGAAGTTCAACGAGTTCGGTCTGGACGCCCGCGCGTTCTCCGGGGTGAAGATCGCCTGTGTCGGTCAGGCCACCGCGGACAAGGTGCGCGCGTTCGGTATCAACCCCGAGCTGGTGCCTGCCGGTGAGCAGTCGTCGCTGGGCCTGCTGGACGAATTCCCGGACTACGACGACATTTTCGACCCGGTGAACCGTGTGCTGCTGCCGCGTGCCGACATCGCCACCGAGACGCTGGCCGAGGGCCTGCGAGAGCGCGGCTGGGAGATCGAGGACGTCACGGCCTACCGCACCGTCCGGGCGGCACCGCCGCCGGCGCACACCCGCGAGATGATCAAGACCGGTGGTTTCGACGCCGTCTGCTTCACCTCGAGCTCCACGGTGCGCAACCTGGTCGGTATCGCCGGCAAGCCGCACGCCCGGACCATCGTCGCCTGCATCGGCCCGAAAACCGCTGAAACCGCAGCCGAATTCGGTCTGCGCGTGGACGTGCAGCCGGAGACCGCCGCTGTCGGCCCGCTGGTCGAGGCGCTGGCCGAGCACGCCGCTCGCCTGCGCGCCGAGGGTGCGCTGCCGCCGCCGCGGAAGAAGAGCCGGCGCCGCTAAACTCGGACACATGGCATTTCCCAGGCATCGGCCGCGGCGACTCCGTACCACCCCGGCGCTCCGGCGGCTGGTGTCCGAAACCTCGCTGGAGCCACGGCATCTGGTGCTGCCGATGTTCGTCGCCGACGGGCTCTCCGAGCCGCGCCCGATCAACTCGATGCCCGGTGTCGTGCAGCACACCCGGGAGTCGCTGCGTCGCGCCGCGGCGGAAGCCGTCGAGGCCGGTGTCGGCGGGCTGATGCTGTTCGGTGTCCCGTGCGACGGTGACAAGGACGCCACCGGCTCCGAGGGCGTCAACCCTGACGGCATCCTGAATGTGGCGCTGCGCGACCTGAATTCGGACCTGGGTGACGCCACCGTGCTGATGGCCGACACCTGTCTGGACGAGTTCACCGACCACGGGCATTGCGGTGTCCTCGACGTGCACGGCCGGGTCGACAACGACGCCACCAACGAGCAGTACATCAAACTTGCTGTGGCGCAAGCGCATTCCGGCGCGCATGTGGTCAGTCCCAGTGGCATGATGGACGGCCAGGTCGCGGCCATCCGCGACGGGCTGGACCACGCCGGGCACAGCGACGTCGCGATCCTGGCCTACGCCGCCAAGTTCGCGTCGGCGTTCTACGGCCCGTTCCGCGAGGCCGTGGGCTCGAGCCTGCAGGGCGATCGCCGTACCTACCAACAGGATCCGGGCAACGCCCGCGAGGCGGTGCGCGAGATCGAGCTGGACCTCGCCGAAGGTGCCGACATGGTGATGGTGAAGCCCGCGATGAGCTACCTGGACGTGGTGCGTGCCGCTGCCGAGATTTCGCCGGTACCCGTTGCGGCATACCAGATTTCGGGTGAGTACGCGATGATCAGTGCGGCGGCGGCCAACGGCTGGATCGACCTGCGGTCCTCGGTTCTGGAGTCGCTGGTCAGCATTCGGCGCGCCGGTGCCGACATCGTCCTCACGTACTGGGCGACGGACGTCGCGGGCTGGCTGCGGTGAACCCACTCAACCCGCACGACCCGCAGAACCCCTACCACCCGCAGTACCCGCCGCATCCGGGTCCGGGGCCGGACGGGCCCGCACCCGAGCCGCAGGAGATGCCGCAGGACGTCGTCACCGGTTTCTGGCTGTGGACGGCCGCGCTGCCGCTGTCGGTGATCGGCTACGTCATCAACCTGCTGACGACGCCCGAGCGGGAAGTGTCGGGCTACGCGTACGCGGTGTCCGGGCTGATGCTGTTCATCATCGTGGTCCTGGTGGCCACGTTCCTGGTGCTGCTGCGGCAGGGCTACCGGTGGGCGCGCAGCATCCTGACCGGCGGGTCTGCGGCCACGATCCTGTACCTGACCACCAATCTGTTCGCCAACTACCACGGCGCGGCCGCGGCGCTGGGTTACGCGGTATGCGGCATCGGCGGCGCCGTCCTGATCGGCGGCGGCGTCTACCTCCTGCACCGCCCCGACTCGAACGCCTTCTTCGTCCGCTGACTTTTCCCGCCCCCAACCTCCGCGAGCGGCCGTGTCTGCACGGCGACACGCCGCGCAATGCGTGCATTTCCGGGCCGCTCGCGGGCGCCCAGGTCGACGTGAACGCACATGTGGCCCGCTAGGCTGGCCCGGATATGACTGAGCCCACGCCCTCTTCGCCGGTCCGACCACAGGCCGTGACCGTCGCTTTCTGGTGCTGGCTGGTGGCCGCCGTGCTCCTGATGGTCGGCGGCATGTTGACCGCCGCCGCGGAGGTGCCCTCCGCATACCGGACTCTGGTGGTGGGCTTCGGCGCCATCACCGCCCTCGCCGGCGCCGCCATGGCCTTTTCCGCCGGCCGTGCCCGCGCGGGGGACAACCGGTTTCGTCGGGCCGCGGTCGCGTTGTCCATGGCGATCGTCATCGTCGTCGGCCTCCTCGCGCTGCTGGGGGTGGCGCAGCTGCTGTCGTTGGTGGCGCTGCTGCCGTTGATCGCCGGGGCGGTCACGATCACCCGGCCGCAGGCGCAGACCTGGTTCGACGGAAAGGCCAACGCATGACGGACGCGCCGACTGACGCCGACGCCGAGCAGGTTCTCTTCCACGAGGTCGGTGCCAGCTGGTGGTGGTTGGCGCTGGGCCCGTTCTCCGGCGCCTCCATCGCGGCGATGCAGTTGTGGTCGGCGCACCGGGTGGATCCGCTCGTGCCGGTGGTGTTCCTCGTCCTCGTCACCGGTTTCCTCGGGTTGCAGGTGAAAGCGGCGCGGCTGCACACGTCGGTGGAGCTGACGCCCGAGTACCTGCGGCAGGGCACCGAGTCCGTCCGCGTCGCGGACATGGTCGGGATGTTCCCGGAGGCGCGAGGTGCCGACGTGCCCCGCTGGCAGTCGTACCGGGCGTTCGGGGAGCTGACGGGCGTTCCGCGCGGCCGCACGGGGATCGGCGTCAAGCTGACCGGTGAGCGCAGCGGGCAGGCGTGGGCACGGCGTCATCGCGGGCTGCGGGCCCAGCTGGAGGCGTTGGGTGTGCGCGAACTCGGTGAGGACGACGACGAATGAGCCGCGACAAGATCGTGGCGGCCGGCGCACTGGTGGCGGCGGTGCTCGCGGCCGTCGGCTCGGTGGTGAGTTGGCTGGCCGCGTCGTCGATCGCCGACGTCGCGCCGGTGATCCCCGGGGAGCCGGTGAAGACATCGGTGCTCTACGACCCGTCGTTCATCTCGTTGTCGTTGTTGCTGGCGACCCTGGCCGGGGTGCTCGCCGTGGTGGGTACGGCGAGGTGGCGGCGCGCCAAGTAGTGTGTCGCGCATGTCTTTTTCGCTAGAACTGTCTGCCGACGTCTGCCAGGTCCGGGACTGGGTTCACGAGTTCGCTGCTGACGTGATCCGTCCGGCCGCACAGGAGTGGGACGAGCGCGAAGAGACGCCGTGGCCGATCCTGCAGGAGGCGGCCAAGGTTGGCCTGTACTCCATGGAGTTCTTTGCTGCCCAGACGGCCGAGGAGACCGGGCTCGGTATGCCCGTCGCGGTCGAAGAATTGTTCTGGGGTGACGCCGGAATTTCGATGTCGATCATGGGAACCGGCCTGGCCGCCGCGTCGCTGGCGGCCAACGGCACCATGGAACAGCTGGGCGAGTGGCTGCCCCAGATGTACGGCGACATCAACGAGCCCAAGCTGGCCGCGTTCTGTTCGTCGGAACCCGGTGCGGGATCGGATGTTTCGTCGATCATCACCCGGGCGCGGTACGACGAGGCGACCGATGAATGGGTGCTCAACGGCACCAAGACGTGGGCCTCCAACGGCGGCATCGCCAACGTGCACATCGTCGTTGCCTCGGTGTACCCGGAATTGGGCTCGCGCGGCCAGGCCAGCTTCATCATCCCGCCGGGCACCAAGGGTTTCAGTCAGGGTCAGAAGTTCAAGAAGCACGGCATCCGGGCGTCGCACACCGCCGAGGTCGTGCTCGACGACGTCCGGCTGCCGGGCCGCCTGATCGTCGGTGGCCGGGAGAAGTTCGAGGAGCGGGTGGCCCGCACTCGCGAGGGCAAGAGCTCGGCCGGTCAGGTGGCGATGAAGACGTTCGAGCGGACCCGGCCGACCGTCGGGGCCATGGCGCTCGGGGTGTCCCGCGCGGCGTACGAGTACGCGCTGGGATACGCGCAGGAGCGCGAGCAGTTCGGCCGCAAGATCGGGGACTTCCAGGCCGTCGCGTTCAAGCTGGCCGACATGAAGTCCCGGATCGACGCGGCGCGGCTGCTGGTGTGGCGCGCCGGCTGGATGGCGCGCAACAACATGCCGTTCGAGAACGCCGAGGGCTCGATGGCCAAGCTCGTCGCCAGCGAGACCGCGGTCTACGTGACCGACGAGGCCATCCAGATTCTGGGCGGCAACGGCTACACGCGCGACTACCCGGTGGAGCGGTGGCACCGCGACGCCAAGATCTTCACGATCTTCGAGGGCACCAGCGAGATTCAGCGGCTCGTGATGTCGCGCGCGATCACGGGGTTGCCGCTCAAATAACGTCCGCGACGGTGCCGGCTGTGGCACGGCGCATCTGATGTACACGAATGTCCCGCTCGGCACGTCTGAGCGGGACGTTTTTGTACGCAGGTGACGGCGTGTCGTCCGCAGACACGGACGCTCGCGGGAAATGGCGGGAGCAGGGGTTGTTACAGAGTGCAAAATTTGTAACACTGTTCCGCATGACCGAACTTGCGGAGCAGTCTGAGCTCGTCGCCGGGGCGAGCGGAGCGACGGGGAAAGTCGACGCCCTGCCCCTGGGGCCGGACTCGCTGGTGTGGAAGTACTTCGGCGACAACCGGATGTACCTGATCGGCCCGCGGCCGGCGGTCCTGCAGAACATGCTCGCCCAGCTGGGCCAGGGCGTGCTGGACCATTCGGTGTTCTTCGCGGACACCTCGGCGCGCATCAAGCGGTCGCTGCCGCCGATCTTCCGCACCGTCTACGGCACCGACGACGACAACACCGGCACGCAGGTCCGCGACTTCCACCGCGAGATCAAGGGCGACATGCCCGACGGCAGCCGCTACCACGCCCTCGACCCGGAGACGTACTACTGGGCGCACGCGACATTCGTCGAGCAGGTGCTGTATTTCGCGGACACCTTCGTCAAGCGGCTGACCGACGCCGAGAAGGAACAGATCTACCTCGAGTCGAAGACCTGGTACCGCCGCTACGGCGTCAGCGACCGGCCCATGCCGGCCACCTACGCCGAGTTCGAGGAGTACTGGGACCGGATGATCAACGAGGTCGCGGTGCCGCACAAGACGGCCCGGTACGGCGTCGGCTATGTGACCAAGGGCTTTCCGGCGCCCAAGGCCGTCAACCCGGCGGTGTGGCGCGTCATCGCGGTGGTGTTCAACCCTGTCGCGGCGTTCCTCACCACCGGCGGCCTCCCCCCGCGGGCGCGGGACCTGCTGGAGCTGCCCTGGTCCGACCGGCAGGAACGCGCCTACCAGTTGTTCGCCGCGGCCTGGCGCAGCAAGCCGGTGAACTGGGTGTGGGACCGGTTGCCGATGTCGGTGCGGTACAACAGCTTTGCGCAGAAGGGCTATGCGCGTGCCCGCTGACGCGACGGCCGCGATCCTCGACGCCGCGCTCGTCGAGTTCGAGCAGCACGGCTTCCGCCGCGTCGCCCTCGATGACGTGGCGCGCCGCGCCGGTGTCAGCCGCACCACCATCTACCGGCGGTTCGCCAACCGTGACGAGCTGGTGGCCGCCGTCGTCGAACGGGAGAACGTCGTGCTGTTCGACGACATCGCCCGCGAGCTGAAAAACGCCGGGCCCCAATCGGATCTGTACGTCGAGGCATTCACGCTGTCGATCCTGCGCTTCCGGCGGCACCGCGTGCTCAACCGGATGATGATCGACGAGCCCGCGCTCGTCATCGAGCTCATGCAGCGGCACTACGGGGCCGCCGTCGGCCGGATGGCGGCGGCGCTGCGCGTCATCTTCCCCGAGGGTTTCGCCGACCGCATCGGCGAACAGGCCGTCAACGACCTCGCCGACACCATCCTGCGCTACGCGGCGATGGTGCTGCTGCTGCCCAGTGTCGAGGCGCTCGACAGTGCCGAGGAGATCCGGGCTTTCGCCGCACGGCATTTCGTGCCGAGCCTGCCCGCGGCGTTGCGGACGAACTCGCCCGTGCGGGGCTAGTGCGCGACGGGCTTCTCGGCGCCCACCCCGGTCAGTGACCGCACCTCCATCTCGGCGGCCAGTTCGGGATCCCCGGTGTCCGACGACGTCAGCGTGCCGATGATGCCGAGCACGAACGCCAGTGGGATGGACACGATGCCCGGGTTGGCCAGCGGGAAGTACGCGAAGTCCGCACCCGGGATCATCGCCGTCTTGCTGCCCGATACCGCGGGGGAGAAGACGATCGGCACGATGGTCGAGATCAGGCCGCCGTACATGCTCCACAGCGCGCCGCGGGTGTTGAACCGCTTCCAGTACAGCGAGTACAGGATCGTCGGCAGGTTGGCCGCGGCCGCCACAGCGAATGCCAGGGCCACCAGGAATGCCACGTTCTGACCGTTGGCGAGGATGCCGAGCCCGATCGCGAACACGCCCAGCACGACCGCCGTGATCCGGGACACCCGCACCTGCTCGTCCTCGGTCACCTTGTGGGACTTGAGAACCGAGGCGTAGATGTCATGTGCGAAGGACGCCGACGCGGTGATGGTCAGGCCTGCCACGACCGCGAGGATCGTCGCGAATGCCACCGCCGAGATGACGCCGAGCAGGATCACGCCGCCGAGTTCGAACGCCAGCAGCGGGGCCGCGGAGTTCACGCCGCCGGCGGCCTTGAGGATGCGGTCCGGTCCCACCAGGGCGGCGGCGCCATAGCCGAGCACCAGCGTGAACAGGTAGAAGGCACCGATCAGCGCGATGGCCCAAACCACCGACCGCCGTGCCTCTTTCGCGGTCGGCACGGTGTAGAAGCGCATCAGCACGTGTGGCAGGCCCGCGGTGCCCAGCACCAGCGCCAGTGCCAGCGAGACGAAGTTGATCTTCGAGGTGAGGGAACCGCCGTACTGCGCGCCGGGCGCCAGGACGTCGCGGCTGGAGACGCCCTTGGTGGTGGCGTGCGAGATGGCCGACTGGGCCGAACCGAGGATGTCGGAGAAGTTGAACCCGAACTTGCCGAGCACCATGACCGTCATCAGGGCGGCACCGGTGATCAGCAGCACGGCCTTGATGATCTGCACCCACGTCGTGCCCTTCATGCCGCCGACCAGCACGTAGACGATCATCAGGACGCCGACGACCGCGATCACGATCGATTGGCCGCCCCGGCTCTTCACGTCGAGCAGCAGCGCGACCAGGCCGCCCGCCCCGGCCATCTGGGCCAGCAGGTAGAACAGCGACACCGTCAGCGTCGACGTGGCCGCGGCCAGCCGGACCGGGCGCTGCCTGAGCCGGAAGCTCAGCACGTCGGCCATGGTGAATCTGCCTGTGTTGCGCAGTAATTCGGCGACGAGCAGTAGCGCCACGAGCCAGGCGACGAGGAAGCCGATGGAGTACAGGAAGCCGTCATAGCCGTAGACGGCGATGGCGCCGGCGATGCCGAGGAAGCTCGCGGCCGACAGGTAGTCGCCCGCGATGGCGATGCCGTTCTGCGGGCCGGAGAAACCGCGGCCGCCGGTGAAGAACTCGTCGGCGGTGGCATTGCGCTTGCTGGCCTTGATGACCACGACCATCGTGACGACGACGAACACGCTGAAGATGCCGATGTTGGCGACGGGGTTGCCGACGGTGGCGGCGGCCAGCACGGTGGTGGTCATCAGGCGCCCTCGAGTTCTTCACGGATGGCGGCAGCCCGCGGGTCGAGCTCGCGGTTGGCGAAGCGCACGTACAGCCCGGTGATCACGAACGTCGTCAGGAACTGACCCAGCCCGATCAGCAGCCCGACATTGATGTTGCCGAACACCCGGATGGCCATGAAGTCATGGGCGAAGGCGCCGAGCGCGACGTAGAGGCCGTACCACAGCAGGAAGAACGCGGTCATCGGAAACACGAAGCGGCGCAGCCTGGTTCGCAACTCCTGGAACTCGGGGCTGGCCTGCATGGCGAGGAACTGCTCCCCGGTGGGGGCAACCCTCTCGGGACGGTCGGTTTCGGGCACCGAGGGCTCCTGACAGTTGGCTGTGAGGGTGGATCGGGCATGAACCTAATTGAGAGCTGGGTCACTCGCGACCGGTATCGCGTTCTGTTCACCGAATTCGGTTCCGGTCGCGCTGCGCTACGGTCTGCCGCAGCCACCCGAGAGAAAGGCCCAGAGATGACCAGCGAGCCAGCTTCGGCGTTCGACGCCGGAATCGCCACCCGCCGTCAGGTGATGGGCGACGAGTTCGTCGACCGCGCACTGGCCCGCACCAGCGGCACCGAATCGGAACCGATCCAGCGCTTCGTCACCGAGCACGTGTGGGACGCGGTGTGGAACCGGCCGGGACTGAGCCGCCGCGACCGCAGCTTGCTCAACCTCGGCATGCTGACGGCGCTGCGGGCCCATGAAGAACTCGCCGGCCACGTCCGGGGCGGGCTCAACAACGGCCTCACCCGTGACGAGATCGTCGAGGCGATCATCCACGCCACCGGCTATTGTGGCGCGCCCGCGGCGCTGAGCGCGATGCGCGTGGTGCAGCAGGTGCTCGACGAGACGCGCGGCGACTAGGCCCGGCGCAACAGCACGGCCTGCTCAAAAGGCAAGCGCGGGAACACCTTACGCAGCGATCCGGTGATGAGCGGGGCGGCGTCCTCCTTGCTCACCACGCGCGGGTCGACGACGTCGTACGTCTGGCCGCGCCGGGTCAGTTTGCCGCCGCCGGCCTTGGTGATGTTCTTGAGCCAGTCACGGTCGGGGCCGTAGGTCAGCAGGATGGCGAAACCGTCGGCGGTGGTGAACACCGTCAGCGGGGTGCGGAACGTCTTGCCGGACTTACGCCCGACGTGCTCGAGGATGCCGAACGTCGGCGCGCGGCCCGCCCACAGCCGCTGGATGGGGTTGGTGACCCGACGGTTGAAGCGTGCGACCGACTGCGGAATCTGCATGTCCCCATCGTGCGCCATCGTGGTTGGGGCGGCCAGGGGAGCGAGTAAAGTTACCGACCGGTAGCGGCGACGACGCGGTGTCGCACACCAGTCCGTAACCCGCTGATTCATCTTCGAGGAGGAATGCATGCCTGCGCCCGCCAACGCTGACGCCCGCCGGATCTATGACCTGGAGCGCAGCCGCGTATTCCACTCGTGGTCGGCCCAGGGGAAGCTCGATCCGATGGTCTTCACCGGCGCCGAGGGCAGCTACCTCATCGACGGTGACGGCAACCGTCTCCTCGATTTCTCGAGCCAGCTCGTCTACACCAACATCGGCCACCAGCACCCCAAGGTCGTCGCCGCCATCGCCGAGCAGGCCGCCAAGCTGTGCACCATCGCGCCGCAGCATGCCAACGAGGCCCGCGCCACGGCCGCCGACCTGATCTGCCAGGTCGCCCCCGAGGGCTTCAACCGGGTGTTCTTCACCAACGGCGGCGCCGACGCCGTCGAGCACGCCATCCGCATGGCGCGCGTGTTCACCGGCCGCTACAAGACGCTGTCGACCTACCGCAGTTACCACGGCGGCACCGCGCTGACGGTCAACCTCACCGGCGACGTCCGCCGCTGGGGCAACGACTACGGCACCGAGGGCACCACGCACTTCTTCGGGCCCTTCCTGTACCGCAGCCAGTTCAATTCGCTGACGCAGGAGGAAGAGTCCGAGCGCGCCCTGGCGCACCTGCGGTCGGTCATCGAGTTCGAGGGCCCGTCCGCGTTCGCCGCGATCATCCTCGAGTCGGTGCCCGGCACCGTCGGCATCATGCCGCCGCCGCCCGGCTACCTGCAGGGCGTGCGCGAGCTGTGCGACCAGTACGGCATCGTGATGATCCTCGACGAGGTCATGGCCGGCTTCGGCCGCACCGGTAAGTGGTTCGCGCTGGACAACTACGGCGTCACCCCCGACCTCATCACCTTCGCCAAGGGCGTCAACTCCGGTTACGTCCCGCTCGGCGGCGTCATCGTGAGCGACAAGATCCTCGAGCGCTTCCTGGACCAGCCGTACGGCGGCGGGCTCACCTACTCGGGCCACCCGCTGGCGTGCGCGGCATCGGTCGCGACCATCACCGCGATGCACGACGAGAAGATCGTCGAGAACGCCGAACTGATCGGCACCGACGTCTTCGGACCGGGCCTGGCGGCGCTCGCCGAGAAGCACGACATCATCGGCGACGTCCGTGGTCTCGGTGTGTTCTGGGCCGTCGAGCTGGTGAAGGACCGCGCCACCAAGGAGCCGCTGGCGCCGTACGGCGGGTCGTCGCCCGAGATGGGCGCCATCAACGCACGGGCCAAGCAGAACGGCCTGCTGCTGTTCATGAACTACAACCGCTTCCACCTGGTGCCGCCGTGCAACATCAGCATCGACGACGCCAAGCGCGGGCTGGACATTCTGGACGATGCGCTGAGCGCGGTGTAGCCATAGGCTCTGGCCATGGCCTACCTCAAGCCGCCGTGGTTCGTCGTCCATGTCTTCAACCCCATCGCGCGGCTGACCGGTATCGGTGGCAGCCAGACCCTGACGGTCACCCGTAGCTCCAATCACGTGCCGCAGCGCATCCCGGTCGTGGTGCCGGAGGTGGACGGGGTGAAGTACCTGGTGTCCACGCGCGGCGAGTCGGCGTGGGTGAAGAACGTCCGGGAGAACCCGGTGGTGGCGCTCGGCAAGGCGAACTACCTGGCCAGCGAGATTCCGGTCGCGGACCGGGCGCCGATCATCGCGGCGTACCGGCCGCTGGCCGGCAAGGTCGTCGACCAGTACTGGCGCGAGCTGCCCGATGACGCCGACCACCCGGTCTTCAAGCTGACGCCGCAGAACTAGGGCAGGGAGGGCCGCACCGGCGTTACGGATGTGGCCCGTGGGGCGGCCCTCGGGATCGCCCCTGTCGAGATTGACCAAATGGCTGCTCGGACGCCCTGTCGCACGACCATTTCGTCCATCTCGGCGGTCACTGGCCGCGGACTCGCACCAACGTGAGCCAGCTCCTACACCCTGTAGTTGGTCCATTCGCGCCGGGCTGGGACACTGGTGGCCATGCGCTCTACCGACGTCTCCGCGAAACTGTTCGCCGACGCGTCGACCGTGATCCCCGGCGGGGTCAACTCGCCAGTGCGTGCCTTCAGCTCGGTCGGCGGTACCCCTCGTTTCATCACCTCGGCCAACGGCTACTGGCTGACCGACGCCGACGGCAACCGCTACGTCGACCTGGTGTGCTCATGGGGCCCGATGATCCTTGGCCACGCCCACCCCGCCGTGGTCGAGGCCGTGCAGACCACCGCCGTCAACGGATTGTCGTTCGGCGCCCCGACGCCCGCCGAGACGGAGCTGGCGCGCGAGATCATCGATCGCGTCGCCCCGGTCGAACGCATCCGCTTCGTCAACTCGGGCACCGAAGCGACCATGAGCGCCATCCGGCTGGCCCGCGGCTTCACCGGCCGGCCCAAGATCATCAAGTTCTCCGGCTGCTACCACGGCCACAGCGACGCGCTGCTGGCCGACGCCGGCTCCGGCGTCGCGACGCTGGGGCTGCCGTCGTCGCCGGGGGTCACCGGGGCGGCCGCCGCCGACACCATCGTGCTGCCGTACAACGACCTCGACGCGGTGCGGGAGGCGTTCGCCGCGGCGGGCGACCAGATCGCCTGCGTCATCACCGAGGCCAGCCCCGGCAACATGGGCACCGTCCCGCCGGCCGCGGGCTACAACGCCGCGCTGCGGCAGATCACCGCCGAGCACGGCGCGCTGCTCATCATCGACGAGGTGATGACGGGCTTCCGCGTCAGCCGTGGCGGCTGGTACGGCCTCGACCCGGTCGCGGCCGACCTGTTCACCTTCGGCAAGGTGATGAGCGGCGGCCTGCCCGCCGCGGCGTTCGGTGGCCGCGCCGAGGTGATGGAACGGCTGGCGCCGCTCGGCCCGGTGTACCAGGCCGGGACGCTGTCCGGGAACCCGGTCGCGATGGCCGCGGGCCTGGCCACGCTGCGCGCCGCCGACGAAGCCGTCTACCGCGCCCTCGACGTCAACGCCGACCGGTTGTCCGGACTGCTGACCGACGCGCTCACCGAAGCCTCTGTCGCGCACCGGATTTCGCGCGCCGGGAACTTCCTGACGGTGTTCTTCGGCGACGGGGACGTCGTCGACTTCAAAACCGCGAAGGCCACCGAGACCTGGCGCTACCCGGCGTTCTTCCACGCCCTGCTGGACGCCGGGGTCTACCCGCCGTGCAGCGCCTTCGAAACCTGGTTCGTCTCGGCCGCGCTCGACGACGCTGCGTTCGACCGGATCGCCGACGCGCTGCCCGCCGCCGCGCAGGCCGCCGCCCAAGCTCAGGAGCCCGCATGACCGACAAGACGATCGTGCACGTGATGCGGCACGGCGAGGTGCACAACCCGGACAAGATCCTGTACGGCCGCAAGCCCAATTTTCATCTCTCCGAGCGTGGGCAGGCGCAGGCCGAGGCGGTCGCCGGGTGGCTGGCCGAGCGCGACATCGTCTACGTCGTGGCCTCGCCGCTGGAGCGCGCGCAGGAGACCGCGACGCCCATCGCCGCCCGGCACGGCCTGCCGATCGACACCGATCCCGAGCTCATCGAGTCGACGAATGTGTTTGAGGGACAGCGCGTCTCGCCGGGTGACGGTGCCCTGCGCGACCCGCGCAACTGGTGGCACCTGCGCGACCCGAAGACCCCGTCATGGGGTGAGCCGTACAAGCACATCGCGGCGCGCATGACGGCCGCCGTGGACCGGGCGCGGGTCAAGGGCATGGGGCACGAGGCGGTGTGCGTCAGCCATCAGCTGCCGGTGGAGACGCTGCGCCGCGCGATGCTCGGCAAGAACCTGCACCACTTCCCGACCAAGCGGATGTGCAATCTGGCGTCGGTGACGTCGTTCTACTTCCACGGCGACCAGATGGTCGGCTGGGGATATGCGGAGCTGGCCGGACAGTGACTTCGCTGGTGGCCCGTGCCGGGGCAGTGATGGCGGCCGTCCTGACGACGGCCGTGTTGCTCGTCGGCTGCTCCACCGGTGACGACGCCGTCGCACAGGGCGGCACCTTCGAGTTCGTGGCGCCGGGCGGCAAGACCGACATCTTCTACGACCCGCCGTCGAGCCGCGGCAAGCCGGGCGCGGTGCGGGGACCGTCGCTCACGGATCCGTCGAAAACCCTGTCCCTGGACGACTTTTCCGACCAGGTCGTGGTGATCAACGTGTGGGGGCAGTGGTGTGGCCCGTGCCGCTCGGAGATCGCCGAGCTGGAGAAGGTGTACGAGCAGACCAAGGCGCAGGGCGTCGGGTTCCTCGGCATCGACGTCCGGGACAACAACCGGCAGGCCGCCGTCGACTTCGTCGTCGACCACAAGGTGACCTTCCCGTCCATCTACGACCCGGCGATGCGCACCATGATCGCGTTCGGCGGCAAGTACCCGACGACCGTCATCCCGTCGACGCTGGTGCTGGACCGCCAGCACCGGGTGGCCGCGGTGTTCCTGCGGGAACTGCTGGCCGAGGATCTCAAGCCCGTCGTCGAGCGGCTGGCCAAAGAGGGCAAGGCATGACCGGCTTCGCCCAAACCGCCGCGGCGGGACCGCTGTTGGTGGCCCTCGGCGTGAGTGTGCTGGCCGGGCTGGTGTCGTTCGCCTCGCCGTGCGTGGTGCCGCTGGTGCCCGGCTATCTGTCCTATCTCGCTGCCGTGGTCGGTGTCGATGACCAAGGGGGAGCAACCAAGGTGCGCACCGCGCGCTGGCGCGTGGCCGGTGCGGCGGCGCTGTTCGTCGCGGGCTTCACGGCGGTGTTCCTCATGGGCGCGGTCGCCGTACTCGGCCTGACCACGACCCTGATCGCCAATCAGCTTCTGCTGCAACGCATCGGCGGTGTCGTCACGGTTCTGATGGGCTTGGTGTTCATCGGGCTGGTCCCGGCCCTGCAGCGCCAGGTGCGGTTCACGCCGCGCCAGGTGTCGACGGTCGTCGGCGCGCCCTTGCTGGGTGCGGTGTTCGGGCTGGGCTGGACGCCGTGCCTGGGCCCGACGCTCACGGGCGTCATCGCGGTGGCCTCGGCCAGTGACGGCGCCAGCGTCGCCCGCGGTGTCGCGCTGGTGATCGCGTACTGCCTGGGCCTCGGAATTCCGTTCGTGCTGTTGGCATTCGGGTCGGCCCGCGCGGTGCAGGGCCTGGGCTGGCTGCGCCGGCACACCCGCGCCATCCAGATCTTCGGCGGTCTGCTGCTGATCGTCGTCGGCACCGCACTGGTCACCGGCGTGTGGAACGACTTCACGTCGTGGGTGCGCGACGCCTTCGTCAGCAACGTGAGGCTCCCGATATGACCGACGTTTCCGCGCCCGACGCCGTGTCGGGCGGCGAGACCCGCCGCCCCGGCCCGCTCTCCCGGGTGGTCGCACTGTTCCGCAACACCTGGCGGACGCTGACGTCGATGGGCACTGCCCTGGTGCTGTTGTTCCTGCTGGCGCTCGGCGCCATCCCGGGTGCGCTGCTGCCGCAGCGTTCGCTCAACGCCGGCAAGGTCGACGAATACCTGGCGCAGCATCCGACGATCGGGCCGTGGCTCGACAAGGTGCAGGCCTTCTCGGTGTTCTCGAGCTTCTGGTTCACCTCGATCTACGTGCTGCTGTTCGTCTCGCTCGTGGGCTGCCTGACGCCCCGCATGATCGAGCACATCCGCAGCCTGCGCGCCGTCCCGGTGCCGGCGCCGCGGAACCTGGCGCGGCTGCCCAAGCACGCGCAGGCCTCCGTCCCGGGTGAGCCGGACGCCGTCGCCGACCGGATGGCGGGGCGGCTCAAGGGCTGGCGCCAGACCACCCGCACCCTCGATGACGGCACTCGCGAAATCTCGGCCGAGAAGGGCTACCTGCGCGAGTTCGGCAACATCGTCTTCCACTTCTCGCTGCTGGGCCTCCTGGTGGCCATCGCGTTCGGCAAGATGTTCGGCTACGAGGGCAACGTCATCGTCATCGCCGACGGCGGGCCCGGCTTCTGCTCGGCCTCCCCGGCCGCGTTCGACTCGTTCCGCGCCGGCAACGTCGTCGACGGCACCTCACTGCACCCCAGCTGCCTGCGGGTCCACGACTTCGACGCCCGGTACCTGCCGAGCGGGCAGGCCACGGCATTCGCGGCGAACATCGACTACCAGGACGGCGCCGACCTGGTCAGCGGCACCTGGCGGCCGTACCGGCTAGAGGTCAACCACCCGCTGCGGATCGGTGGCGAGCGCATCTACCTGCAGGGCCACGGCTACGCGCCGACGTTCACCGTGACGTTCCCCAACGGGCAGACCCGCACGTCGACGGTGCAGTGGAAGCCCGAGAACGCGCTGACGCTGCTGTCGTCGGGCGTCGCGCGCATCGACCCGCCGGGCGGCAGTTATCCCGACGACCGCGAGCGGCGCAAGCACCAGATCGCCATCCAGGGCCTGTTCGCCCCGACCGCCGAACTCGACGGCAAGCTGCTGTCCTCGAGCTTCCCGGCGATGAACGCGCCCGCGGTGGCCATCGACATCTACCGCGGCGACACCGGGCTCGACAGCGGCCGCCCGCAGTCGCTGTTCTCGCTCGACCCCCGGCTGATCGACCAGAAGCGGCTCACCAAGCAGGCGCGCGTCAACCTCAAGGCCGGCGAGCAGACCAAGCTGGACGACGGCACTGTCATCAAGTTCGACGGCGCGGTGCCGTTCATCAACGTGCAGGTGTCGCACGACCCGGCGCAGGTGTGGGTGCTCGTGTTCGCGCTGACCATGATGGCCGGGCTGCTGGTGTCGTTGATGGTGCGCCGCCGCCGGGTTTGGATTCGGATCGTGTCGGCCGGGCCGGGTACCGTCAACGTCGAGCTCGGCGGCCTGGCCCGCACGGACAACTCGGGGTGGGGCGACGAGTTCGAAAAGCTCACAGAGCGGTTGATTGAGGACAAGCGATGAACACAGAGCACATCGACATCGACCTGGCCCGGTACTCGGACTGGGCATTCTTCAGTTCCTGGACGGTGCTGTGCCTGGCTTTCGTCTTGCTGGCCGTCGAGCTGGCGTCGAGCCGTGGCCGGAAGGTAGAGACCCGAGAGCTGGTCGGTGCGGGCGTGGGCGCGAACAGCACCACCCCAGGCGTCATCGTCGACGCACCCACCCGCTCGGTTGACGAGCGCATCGGCCGTGTCGGGCTCGCGCTGGTGTACGTCGGCATTGCCATGTTGTTCGTCTGCATCGTGTTGCGCGGTCTGGCCACCATGCGCGTGCCGTGGGGCAACATGTACGAGTTCATCAACCTGACCAGCTTCTGTGGGCTGGTCGCAGCGTCGATCGTGCTGCGCAAGCCGCAGTACCGGGCGCTGTGGGTCTTCGTCCTGGTGCCCGAGCTGATCCTGCTGGCGGTGTCGGTCAAGTACCTGTACACCAACGCCGCGCCGGTGATGCCCGCGCTGCAGTCGTACTGGTTGCCCATCCACGTCTCGGTCGTCAGCCTCGGCTCCGGCGTCTTCTTGGTCGCGGGCGTCGCCAGCATCCTGTTCCTGCTCAAGATGTCGCCGCTGGCGCATCAGGACAACGGGTTCGGCCGGATGATCCAGCGCCTGCCGGATGCCCAGACCCTGGACCGCATCGCCTACCGCACCACCATCTTCGCGTTCCCGATCTTCGGGTTCGGCGTCATCTTCGGGGCCATCTGGGCCGAGGAGGCCTGGGGCCGCTACTGGGGCTGGGACCCCAAGGAGACGGTGTCGTTCGTCGCCTGGGTCGTCTACGCCGCCTACCTGCACGCCCGATCCACCGCGGGCTGGCGCGACAAGAAGGCCGCGTGGATCAACGTCGTCGGCTTCGTCGCGATGGTGTTCAACCTGTTCTTCATCAACCTGGTGACCGTCGGCCTGCATTCGTACGCCGGCGTCGGCTGAGCCATCAGATGTCGGGGCTGATCGTGCCTTCATTCCGCGCCCAGGGCCGGTTCAAGGACCCGGCCGATCCCGTCGCTGCCGCCACGCCCACCGCGGCGCCGGAGGCCCGCATCGTCATCGCACATGCGGTGACACCTGTCCTGGCGCCGACACCCGCGAAGCCGCGGAGCCTGGACCCCGCCACGGTCGCGCTGCTGAGCCGCCCGAGCCGCGCACCGTCGACCGGCTGGCGCAAGGCGCTGTACTACGCGACCGGAACCCTGCTCAATCCCGGCGACAGCCCCAAGACCCTGCACCGCAACCGGTTGACCGCACAGATCAACCGACCGCTGCGGGACTGCTACCGGATCGCGGTGCTGTCCCTCAAGGGCGGCGTCGGGAAGACGACCATCACCGCGACGCTGGGGGCGACGTTCGCGTCGATCCGCGGCGACCGCGTCATCGCGGTGGATGCCAACCCGGACCGCGGCACCCTCAGTCAGAAGGTGCCGCTGGAGACGCCGGCGACGGTCCGTCATCTTCTGCGCGATGCCGAGGGCATCTCCAGCTACAGCGATGTCCGCAACTACACCTCGCGCGGTGAGAGCCAGCTCGAGGTGCTGGCCTCGGAGAGCGACCCGGCGGTGTCGGAGGCGTTCAGCTCCGAGGATTACGCCCGCACGCTGGCGGTACTGGAGCCGTACTACCGGCTGGTGCTGACGGACTGTGGCACCGGCATGCTGCATTCGGCCATGGGTGCGGTGCTCGCGCACGCCGACGTGCTCGTCGTGATCAGCTCAGGCTCGGTCGACGGCGCCCGCAGTGCCGCGGCGACGCTCGACTGGCTCGACGCCCACGGTCATCAGGAACTGGTGCGCAACGCCGTCGCGGTGGTAAACGCCGTGCGTCCGCGGTCCGGCAAGGTCGATCTGCGCAAGGTGGTCGACCACTTCGGCCGCCGGTGCCGGGCGGTGCAGGTGGTGCCGTTCGACCCGCACCTGGAGGAGGGTGCCGAGGTCAGTCTGGACCGGCTTCGGCCGGACACCAGGGATGCGTTGCTGGAATTGGCCGTGGCCGTCGCCGACGGATTTCCGCTGTCGCTGTAGAGAGTCGCTACGAACCGAGCCGGCGCAGGAATTCCGGATCGTCATCCGGGCCGATGACGCGCGTGGTCGGCCGCGCGGCCGTGGCGCGAGTGGCGCGCCAGCCCACGTAGGCCAACAGCGCCAGCAGCGTGATCAGGAGCAGGAACTGCACGTAAAACCTCCTTTATTCGAATATACGCGTCCGTCGGTAAACTCGTGCGGTGTCTGATGCGCCCGCCACCCCGTCCATGCCACGTTTGCTGCTCGACGTCTTTCTCTACGCGCTCGCCCGTCTGCTGCTGGTAGCGGTGATTGCCGGTGCCATCTTCGGCGTCGTCGCGTTGCTGGGTATCCGTGATTTCCCGGCCATGGTGGCGCTGCTGTTCGCGCTGGTTCTCGGCATGCCGCTGGGCATCTGGCTGTTCGCTCCGCTGCGCCGCCGGGCCACCGCCGGGATCGCCGCCGTCGACGAGCGTCGCCGCGCCGAGCGCGAGCAGCTGCAGGCCCGGTTGCACGGCGAGGATTCCGCCGGCGACTGACGCCGCTCGGGCTAGGGCTTGACCGCCACCAGCACCGCGGTGATCAGGGCGGCCCACACCAGCATCGTCAGCCCGGTGTCCTTGAGCACGGGGATCAGCTCGCGACCGCCGAGACCTGAGCGCACCGGCTTGGCCGCGCGGACCGCCAGCGGTGCCGCCGCGAAGCCGACCAGGCACCACGGGGTCGCGAGCGTCAGGACCGCGGTCAGCACGAACGGCAGCAGCGTCAGCACCTGGAACAGCTGGCGGGTGCGGGCGTCGCCGAGCCGCACCGCGAGCGTGATCTTGCCCGACACCTGATCGGTGGGAATGTCGCGAAGGTTGTTGGCCACCAACACCGCCGACGACAAGGACCCGACCGCGATGGCGAGCACGAGTCCCACCCAGTCGACCCGCAGCGCCTGCGTGTACTGCGTGCCGAGCACGGCGACCAGCCCGAAGAACACGAACACCGCGACCTCGCCGAGCCCGCGATAGCCGTACGGGTTGGTGCCGCCGGTGTACAGCCAGGCGCCGGCGATGCACGCCGCGCCGACGGCGATCAGCCACGGCTGACTGACCAGGGCCAGCGCCAGGCCGGCCCCGGCGCCGATGGAGAGGCTGATCACGGCCGCCGCCAGCACCGCCTGCGGGGAGGCCAACCTGGCCCCGACCAGGCGGACCGGCCCGGACCGGTCGTCATCGGTGCCGCGGATGCCGTCGGAGTAGTCGTTGGCGTAGTTGACCCCGATGATCAGCGAAATCGAAACCACAAGGGCCAGAGCCGCTTTCCACCACACCTCACCGCCGACCCAGGCGGCGGCACCGGTACCTGCCAGCACGGGAGCGACGGCATTCGGGAGGGTCCGCGGTCGGGCGCCCTCTATCCACTGCGAAAGACTGGCCACGCGCGCAATCGTCCCACGCCCCTACACTTATCGGCATGAAGGATCGGCTCAGCAAGAACGAGATTCGCAAAGATGTCGTGCAGGAATCCGTCGAAGCCGTCGCAGGCACCGTCGGCGAGGTCATGAACATCGTCGTCACCGCCGTCAAGGACGTGGCGAGCTCCATCGGCGCCCTGGCCACCGACGCATTCGAGATCCGCGACGGCGCCCGGCGGGCCCGCGCGCAGCTGGAACAGGACGAGGCCGAGGATATCGAGGACGACGACGTGGCGGCGCCCGCGCCGACGCCCGTCACGGCCGTGACGCCGGAGACCGTGGATACCCCCAAGACCGACGCCGAATAACGGATGCTGGGAGTCATCGGCGGTAGCGGTTTCTACACGTTCTTCGGGGACGACGCGCGCACCGTCACCGTCGACACGCCCTACGGCACGCCGAGCGCGCCGGTCACCATCGGGGCCGTCGGCGGGCACGAGGTGGCGTTCCTGCCACGGCACGGGCTCAAGCATGAGTACTCGCCGCACACGGTGCCGTACCGCGCCAACATGTGGGCGCTGCGCAAGCTCGGGGTGCGGCGGATTTTCGCCCCGTGCGCCGTCGGCAGCCTGACCGCGGACCTCGGCCCCGGCGCCGTGGTCGTGCCCGACCAGCTGGTGGACCGCACCCGCAGCCGCGAGGACACGTACTTCGACGCCGGCGGCATCCACGTCGGCTTCGCCGATCCGTACTGTCCGACGCTGCGCGCCGTGGCCGCCGAGCAGCCGGGCGTCATCGACGGCGGCACCATGGTGGTCATCCAGGGGCCCCGGTTTTCCACCCGCGCCGAGAGCCAGTGGTTCGCGGCCCAGGGGTTCACGTTGGTGAACATGACCGGCTACCCCGAGGCCGTGCTGGCCCGTGAACTCGAGATGTGTTATGCGGCAATCGCTTTGGTGACCGACCTGGACGCGGGCATCGAGGCCGGCGCCGGTGTCACCACCGTCGACGTCTTCGCGGAGTTCGAGCGCAACACCCCGATGTTCAAGGCGCTGGTGCAGCAGGCCCTGGCGACCGTCCCGGCCGAACGAACGTGTACCCACTGCCTGGCCCACACCGGGGTGAAGCTGCCGTTTGAACTGCCCTGACCGGGGCGGCTCTTGACACCCGTCAAGTCGGGGTGGCAAAACTGACGGAGTGACTTCCCGCATCTGCGAACAGCTCGGCATCGACTTCCCGCTCTTCGCCTTCAGCCATTGCCGTGACGTGGTCGCCGCCGTCACCAACGCTGGCGGCTTCGGCGTGCTGGGCGCGACGGCGTACACCCCCGAGCAGCTCGACCGGGAACTCGCCTGGATCGATGATCACGTCGGCGGCCGGCCCTACGGCGCGGACATCATCGTGCCGGCGAAATTCGAGGGCAAGGGCGAGAACCTCTCCGACGGCCAGTTGGCAGACCGAATCCCTTCGGAATACCGGGAATTCGTCAGCCAGCTGCTCATCGACCATGGCATCGAGCCGGAGGAACGAGTCCGTACCGGCGGGTCGGTGTTGTCCGGCAACACCGGGCACGACTTGCTCGACGTGGCGTTGAGCCACCCCATCAAGCTGATCGCCAATGCGCTTGGGGTGCCGCCGGATTACATGATCGAGGCGGGCCGCGAGCGGGGGATTCCGGTGGCCGCGCTGGTCGGCGCCAAGGAGCACGCCGTCAAGCAGGTCGCGGCTGGCGTCGACATCATCGTCGCGCAGGGCACCGAGGCCGGCGGACACTGTGGCGAGGTGTCCACACTCGTCGTGGTGCCGGAAGTGATTGAGGCGATTGATGATTCGGTCCCCGTGCTGGCGGCGGGCGGCATCGTCACCGGCCGGCAGATGGCCGCGGCGGTCGCGCTGGGCGCCGCCGGGGCCTGGACCGGTTCGGTGTGGCTGACCACCGAGGAGGCCGAGACCGCGCCGGCCACCAAGCAGAAGATGCTGGCCGCCACGTCACGCGACACCGTGCGGTCGGCGGGGCGCACCGGAAAGCCCGCACGCCAACTGGTTTCGGACTGGACGGATGCCTGGGCGCCGAACGACGGTGGCCGCAAGCCACTTCCGCTGCCGCTGCAGAACATGCTGAGCGAGCCGGTGATCCGGCGCATCGACCGCCTGGCCGCCCAGGGACATCAGGGCGCCCAGCAGTTGGCGACCTACTTCGTCGGCCAGGGCGTCGGCCTGATGAACAAGGTCAAGCCCGCCCGCGAGGTCGTCCGCGAGTTCATCGAGGACTACCTGGCCGCCACCGAGCGCCTGAACCGCTCGCTGCCCTAGGGATTTGTGCACGATTTTCCGCGCCTCGCGCCGAAAATCGTGCACAAATCCCCGGGTTACGGCTCGATGGCGCGGCGGCCTTCCTTGAGCTGACGGCGTTCGTCGGCGGCGTCGATGATCGTGGTGTCGGTGCCGTCGAGTGCGGTGTACGGGTCGGCGCCCCGCAGCGGCGTCGTCGGTGCGAACGTCGCGTTCATCTGCGGTGCGGCCCACTGGGGTTCGACGCGCGGGTGGATGCCCTGGCCCGCGCCGAGCGCCTGGCCGTGGTCCGCGGCGCGCGGGCCCGACGACTGCTCGTGCTCGTTCTCGGTCACCGTCGTCCGCGACGTCCGGCGCAGCGTGAACGTGATCTCCTCGAACTCCTCGATGACCTTCTGCGCCGAGCGCAGCTGCTGCACCGACGTGTCGATGACGCGGTCCACCACGGGCGCGACGGGCGCCACCAGCGGACGCAGCAGGCGAGCCGCAACTTTGGTGAGGTCGGGCAATTGCGGCAGTGTCAGGCCGCCCGCGGGCTGGCTGGTCGCCTGCACCGGCAGGTTCTCGGCCGGCTGGTCGCCGATCGGGACGAGTTCGGCCGTGGCGGTCGGTTCGGCCGGTGCGTCGGCCGGTTCGGGCTCCGGCGCTGGTGCGGCGCTCAACGAACGCCGCTGCGGGTCCGGGAACGCCATGAGTTCGTCCCAGTCGGAGTACATGGGCTGCGGCGGCGAATCGGGCCGCAGCACCTCGGCGGTGGGGGCCGCGAGCGCGGGCTGCGCCGGCTCGCCGGTGAGGGCTTCGGCGACGCGCTGGCGGTGATATTCGCGGTTGATCTCGGCGTCGGTCTCGAGCGCGAGCTTCATGGCGGCCAGCTGGTGTTCGGCCTTCAGAATCTCGGCTTCGGCCCGCACCTCGGCCTGCTTGACCGCGATGGCGGTCTCGGCACGCAGCTCGGCCCGGAGCCGGGACTCGTCGTGGCGCTCGCGCAGGGTGCGGTCCTGCCGGGCGTGCAGCAGCATCGGCAGCAGGTACAGCAGGACGCAGACGCCGACCACGGCGATGCGCGCCACCAGCGCGGCGGGCGTGTCGATGGTGTAGCCGTTCATCGCGACCCAGCGCGCGCCGAAACCACGGTCCGCGCCGGCGCCGGCCGCGTCGCGCGCGGCCGTGACCGCGTGCTCGGCACCGGCGATCCGCGCGTCGAGGGTCGGGGCCTGCTCGCCCCGGGCCGCCAGTGCGGCATCGAGCTCGCGCTGATCGTGCTCGAGGATGTCCTGCGTGTTCTGGGTGATCTGGCCGTCACCGGGCACACCGGTGACGGGCTGCTGGGCGCACGACGGCGTCGGGTGGTATTCGCAGCGGGCCACGACCTGAGCATCGTCACGACGCTGCCGGGCGGAGTCGACGGCGGCGTCGAGCGCACCGCGGCTCGCGCGCAGCGCATCCAACTGGCCCTGCGCGGTGGCCACGGCCGGCGTGGTCGCGGCGCGGGCCGCGGCCTCGGCGTCCAGACGCTGGGTGATGGCATTGCTGAACAGCGTCATCGCGGCCAGTTCACCGACCAGCAGGCCGATCGCGACGGCCAGGGCCGCCCGGCCGGCGGTGCCGCGGGCGCTGGCGACGGTGCTGCGGATGGCCACGACCACCAGCGCACCGAAAATCAGGGTCACGGGCAGCACGACGGCCAGTGGCAGACCGGTGGACGGGGTGGCGACGGCGGCGGCCACGGCCCAGGCCAGCATGCCTCCCGACCAGGTCAGGGCGGTCACCGCAGGATGGTTGTCAGGCTGTCTGTGGGCAGGCATGGAAACTCCAACTCTTCCGGTCCGCGTTCCAGGGTCCCAGAGAGCCGGGCCCGTCACCGAATCAAGCGCCGGTGCTGTGACCGGCATCACGGGCCGATCAGGCGTTTTTCTGGTACTGCAGCGTCAGGGCCCGCCGGTCGAGCTTGCCGATCCCGCGGCGGGGGAGTTCGGCGACCACGTGCACCTCACGTGGGGCGGCGGTGGCGGCCAGTGTGGCGCTGACGTATTCCCGCAGGTCAGCCACGGTGGGTGTGGCCGCGCCCGGGTGAAGCACGACGGCCACGGCCACCCGTTGGCCCAGCCGTTCGTCGGGCACGCCGAACACGGCGCATTCGGCGATGGCCGGATGGCCCGCCAGGGCCGACTCGACGAGCGCGGGCAGCACCTTGAGACCGCCGGTGGCGATGGCGTCGTCGATGCGGCCCAGTACCCGCAGCACGCCCGAATCATCCACGGCGCCAATGTCATCGGTGACGAACCAGCCCGCCACGAACGGCGACGGGTCGACGGGATTTCGGTAACCCGACGCCAGCGTGGGGCCGCCCAACGAAATTCGGCCGGTGTCGTCGATGCGCAGCCGGACGCCGCTCAGCGGTCGTCCGTCGTAGACGCAGCCGCCGCAGGTCTCGCTCATCCCGTAGGTGCGGACCACGGAAATGCCTGCGGCCGCGGCCTTTTCGCCGAGTCCCGGCGGCATGGGGCCGCCGCCGATCAGGACGGCGTCCAGTTCGGCGAGCGCCGCGGTCGCGGCGGGATCGGCCAGGATCTTGGCCAGCTGCACCGAGACCAGTGACGTGTAGCGCCGTCCCGAACCCAAAGCCCTTACCGCAGAAGGCAGTTCACTGACGTCGAAACCCGGGTCCAGCGCGACGGGCGTGGTGCCGGCCCGCAGGCTCCGCACCAGAACCTGCACTCCGGCGACGTGGTAGGCGGGCAGTGCCAGCAGCCACCGGCCGGGCCCGCCGAGCCGGTCATGCGTGGCGTCGGCGCTGGCGTGCAATGCCGCGGCGGAAAGCAAGGCGCCCTTGGGGATTCCGGTGGAACCCGACGTCGAGACCACCAGGGCCACGTCGTCGTCGACGGCTTCGCCGGCGCGCAGCGTCTCCGTCAGCAGCGCGGCCTGGCGGTCATCGTCGGCCGGCACCGGCAGGAGTGCGCCGCGGCCGTCCAGGGCCTGCGCCAACGTCGGGATCAGGGCGAGGGCCGCGCCGCCGGATCCGACGGCGACCGGATGCAGAACAGCTATGCCACGCCTCCGTCGCCGGGCTCGCCGTCGATCGGGTCGCGGGGATCGTCGAGCGGCCAGCCCTTGGCGGCCAGCCGCGCCCGCACCCGCTCCACATCCTCGGCGCGGGGGAGTTCGTCGGTGATCCGCGTGATGAGTACGCCGATGTCGATGTCATCGAATTCACCACGATTCATCAGCCCGCGGGCGACGGACTTGACCTCGTCGTTGGTCAGGCGCCGGGACAGCAGCGCCAACAGCGGCACCCGGTCGGTGGCGGGGATGCCGTCGGGATACCCGGCTTGCAGCCACGCCACGATCTTGGTGAGAAACGAGTTCATGGCGTCACCTCCTGATCTCGGGGAGGGGCGGCCCAGCTGTGCGCTGTGTGCCCCGAAATTGCGCACCGAATCCTATGCCCAGCCTGTGACGTGGGCATATCGCCACCGTAACCCTCGGCATCGCCGACAGCACTTTGCCAGACTAATTAGACGAAGCTAACAGGTGAACACTCCATGAACACCTCTTCGGGTCGGGCAAACACCCAGGTCGCGGTCCGGATTGAGGACTTCTGTAACTGGTCAAAAACGGCGCCGTTACACCAGAATGAGCGCCATGAGCGCAGAGTTGGTCATCCTGGTGCTGTTGATCGCAACAGCACTGGCATTTGACTTCACGAATGGATTTCACGATACCGGTAATGCCATGGCGACCTCGATCGCCACAGGCGCGCTGAAGCCCAAGACCGCCGTGCTGCTGGCCGGCGTCCTGAACTTGGTCGGCGCGTTCCTGTCAGTCGAGGTCGCCGTCACCGTCACCACTTCGGTGCTGAAGATTCAGGACAGTAAGTCCGGGCACCTACTGAAGTCCATCGACGCGTCGACCGGACTCACCATCATCTTCGCCGGCCTCATCGGCGGCATCCTGTGGAACCTCCTCACCTGGCTGTTCGGCATCCCTTCCAGCTCGTCGCACGCGCTCTTCGGCGGACTGATCGGTGCCGGCCTGGCCGCGCTCGGCACCGCGGGCATCAACTGGAGCGGTGTCATCCAGAAGGTGCTGATCCCGGCCGTCGCGGCCCCGTTCATCGCGGGCCTCGTGGCCGCCGTGGGCACCTGGCTGGTGTACCGGATCACGCGCAACGTCATCAAGAAGCGCCGTGAGGAAGGCTTCCGCTGGGGCCAGATCGCCACCGCATCGCTGGTCGCGCTGTCCCACGGCACCAACGACGCGCAGAAGACCATGGGCGTCATCGCCCTGGCCCTCATCACCACCGGCCACCTGACCGGCGACGTGAAGAAGGACGGCCTGCCGTTCTGGATCATCGCCTCGTGCGCCCTGGCCATCGGCCTGGGCACCTACATCGGCGGCTGGCGCGTCATCCGCACCCTGGGCAAGGGCCTCGTCGAGATCGAGTCCCCGCAGGGCCTGGCCGCCGAGGCGTCCTCGGCCGCGATCATCCTGAGCTCCAGCGCCGCCGGCATGGCGCTCTCGACCACTCACGTCGCCACGGGCTCGATCCTGGGCAGTGGCGTCGGCAAGCCCGGCGCTTCGGTCCGCTGGGCCGTCGCCGGACGCATGGCCATGGCCTGGCTGATCACGCTGCCGGCCGCGGCGCTGGTCGGTGCCCTGTCGTACTGGCTGTCCTACGGCCTGAAGTCCGCCACCGGTTCCGCGCTGGTCGGCGACGGCACGATCTTCGTCATCCTGGTCGCGCTGTCGGGCTTCATGTACTGGCGTGCGCAGCAGCAGAAGGTCGACCACAACAACGTCAACGCTGAATGGGACGCGTCCACCAACTCCGTGGTGCCCGCCGACGTCCGTGAGGCTGCCGCCAAGTCGCCCGAATCCGCCGGCGTCTGATTCCCCGCGAACCGAACCAGAAGGAATCACTGATGCATTACGTGGAAGCCATCCTCAAGGTCCTCGTCGTGGGTTTGATCCTCGGTGCCGGACTCCCCGCGGTGTTCGCGGGTGGCCTCGTCGCCTACTCCAACGGGGCCGGCGGCGAGCACTCCGATGGGACGGTCACGGCCCCCAACCCGATCCTCAAGTACCTGGGTCTGGCGCTGTTCGTGCTGGTCGGAGCCGTCGTCCTGCTCGCGATCCTGTGGATCACCCGGTCCACGATCATCCACCACACCGGCGTCGACCTGTTCCCCTTTCTGAAGAAGTGAGCTGACGGACAATGACTGAATCCAATGGATTGTTCGAAAATGTCCTGAAGTGGCTGCGGGCGGGATACCCCGACGGTGTGCCGCCGAAGGACTACTACCCGGTGCTGGCGCTGCTGAAGCGTTCGCTCACGGAGGACGAGGTCGTCGAGGCGGCGCGGTCCATCCTGCGCACCAACGACGGCGAGAGCCCCGTCACCGAGGCCGAGATTCACGCCGCCATCGCTGCCGTCACCAACCAGGAGCCCAGCCCCGACGACATCCACCAGGTGTCGGCGCGACTGGCCTCGGTCGGCTGGCCGCTGGCGACGCCGGCTCGCTGACGCGCCGCAGAACTCACCACCCGCGACACCCGGAGTGCTAACTCCGGGTGTCGCGTCGTAGTGGGTGGGTGTCGGGCACCTGGACGAAGATCAAGGTGACCTGATCAGGATCGGTGACGTGCAGTTCGTGCAGGCCCCACGGTTCCTGCCGCGCGGCACGGGAAATCGCCACCCCACGGGCCTCGAGCTCGGCCTGGGTCTGGTAGACGTCGCGCACCTGTAGCCACAGCGCGCCCGGGAACGGAACCGTCGGGCCGTCGTCGTCACGGCCGTGGCCGGCGAGTTCGATGAGCGACTGCCCGGCGTAAAACACTGTGCCGGCCCCGTATTCGCGGGCGATGGCCAGGCCGATGGCGTCGCGGTAGAACGCCACCGACTTCGCGTAGTCGACGGGCCGGATCAGGATGCGGCTGGCGAGGATCTCCATCGCGTCACCCGATCGACTGCGCGCGTCGGCGTTTCATCAGCTGGTCGACCAGGCCGGGCACAAAACTGTTGAGCGCGTGCGACGTCACCGCGATCCGGGGCGCGATGCGCACCGGGCGGGTCTCGGCCGCGGTGACCATCCAGTCGGCGGCTTCGTCGGCCGACAGGCCGGGCATGCCGTCGAAGGCGCGGGTCGGCGCGATCATCGGCGTCTTCACCAGCGGATAGAACAGTGTCGAGGAGTGCACTCCGCTTGCGCCCCACTCGGTTTCGATGACCCGGCTCACCGCGGTCAGTGCCGACTTGGAGGCGTTGTACACGGAGAACAGCGGCGACGACTCGTTCATCACACCCCACGTCGACACGTTGATGATGTGCCCGTCGCCGCGCTCGAGCATCCCGGGGGCGAAGCCGCGCACCAGGCGCAGCGGCGAGTAGTAGTTCAGCGTCATGGTGCGTTCGAGGTCGTGCCAGCGGTCCAGGGACTCGGCCAGCGGCCGGCGGATGGACCGGCCGGCGTTGTTGATCAGGATGTCGACGCCGCCCAGCTCGGCTTCCACGTCCGCCACCAGCTTGTCGATGGCGTCCATGTCGGACAGGTCGCACGGCCGCGCGATGGCGTCACCGCCGCTGTGGGTGATCCGGGCGGCCACCTTGTCCAGCAGTTCGGCCCGGCGGGCGACGATGACGACCGTCGCTCCGAGGTGCGCGAACTTGGCGGCGGCCGCCTCGCCGATGCCCGACGACGCTCCCGTCAGCACGATGCGTTTTCCGGCCAGGTCGACCTCGCCGTGGCCCGACAACCGTTCGATCAGGGGCGGTCGCATGCCGGCGAGCAGCAGGCTCTCGGAGACGCGCCGTAGGGGACTCTTGCTCACCCCCTGAGCTTAGGGCCGCGGCGTCAGCTCGCTCCGGTGACAGGCCAGACGTTGGTGTACACGAGTTCGTCGAGCGGGCGCGCCGTCGTCCAGCCGACGATCTCGAGTTCGGGGCGGTCCGGGAACTCCGGTACCGGGCCGACACACAGCACCGCGATCGGTTCGGCGCCCTCGGGCATGCCGAGGAGGGCGGCCAGCTCGGCCGGGTCGAACAGCGAAACCCAGCCCAGCCCAAGGCCTTCCGCGCGGGCGGCCAGCCACATGTTCTGGATGGCGCACGACACCGACGCCAGGTCCATGTGGGGCATGGTCCGGCGGCCGAAGATGTGACGCTCGCGATCGTCGCCGAGGGCCACGACGAACAGCTCGGCGCAGTCGCCGATGCCTTCGACCTTCAGCGCCAGGAACTCCGCCTCGCGCGGCCCGAGGGCCTCGCCCGTCTGGATGCGCTCGGCGTCGACGAGCTTCTTGATCGCCGTCCGGACGGCCGGGTCGGTGATGCGCAGGAAGCGCCAGGGCTGCATCAGCCCGACACTCGGCGCCATGTGCGCGGCCTCCAGGATGCGGCGCAGAACCTCTTCGGGCACCGTGGAATTCGGCGTGAAGTGCCGCATGTCCCGACGCTCGGACATGACGCGGTAGACGGCTGCGCGTTCGGCGTCGGAGTAACTCGGCTCGCTCACCGGAGGGAGGCTAACAGGGATCAGCGGGATCCGATCGCGTCTGAGTGACGCCGGTGGAAACGGCGGGGTGGCTGCCCTGCGGGCGTGGTCCGGTGGGGGAAGGCGAACCACGCCGCAAGGGTCACGTTGTAGCCGGTGAGGATCGCGTACAGGACGGTGTCACGCGAGTCGAAACCCAGAGGTCCCGGGCTGTGACTCGACGTTGCCGCCACGCACACCGCCGTCACGATGAACCAGCCGACGGCGGCGACGCGGTTGAACCGCGCCGCGCCGCGGCCGAACGCGGCGAAGACGGTCACCACGCCGACCACGAGCAGCAGCGCGCAGTGCAGCGGCGTGACCCGCAGCCACATCAGGGGCGCCCCGGCGGCGCCGAAATGCGGGTTCGCCATGGACCACGCCAGGCCGGTGCCGCCGAAGACGCCCAGCGCGAAACCCTCGGCCCCCAGCGCCCACTGGCCGATTCGCGCTCGCGTCCCGACGTCCACGTGCCAAGTGTGACGCGAGGTCTCCACCATCGGCGCGCGCCTAAGCGGATACACAGCGCACTCATGGGAAAGCACACAGCGGGCTGTCGTCCAGATGACGGACCAGGGCCCCGCCGAACCTCAGAAGTAGCGGGGGAACTCGCTCCAGTCCGGGTCGCGCTTCTGCAGGAACGCGTCCCGGCCCTCGACGGCTTCGTCGGTCATGTAGGCCAGACGGGTGGCCTCGCCGGCGAAGATCTGCTGACCCACCAGGCCGTCGTCGAGCAGGTTGAATGCGAACTTCAGCATCCGGATGGCCTGTGGTGACTTGCCGTTGATCTCGGCCGCCCATTGCAGCGCAACGGTTTCCAGGTCCTTGTGGTCCACGACCTCGTTGACGGCGCCCATCTTGTGCATGGTCTCGGCGTCGTAGGCGCGGCCCAGGAAGAAGATTTCGCGGGCGAACTTCTGCCCGGTCTGCCGCGCCAGGTACGCGGAGCCATAGCCGCCGTCGAAGCTGCCGACGTCGGCGTCGGTCTGCTTGAACCGCGCGTGTTCGCGGCTGGCCAGGGTCAGGTCGCAGACGACGTGCAGGCTGTGGCCGCCGCCGGCCGCCCAGCCGTTGACGAGGCAGATCACGGGCTTGGGCATGAACCGGATGAGCCGCTGCACCTCGAGGATGTGCAGCCGCCCGGCGCGGGCCGGGTCGACGGACTCGGCGGTCTCGCCGGACGCGTACTGGTAGCCGCTGCGGCCGCGGATGCGCTGATCGCCGCCGGAGCAGAAGGCCCAGCCGCCGTCCTTGGACGACGGTCCGTTGCCGGTGAGCAGGATGACGCCGACGTCGGGGCTCATCCGGGCATGGTCGAGGGCGCGGTAGAGCTCGTCGACGGTGTGCGGCCGGAAGGCATTGCGCACGTCGGGCCGGTCGAAGGCGATCCGGACCGTCGGCTGCGGCTTACCGTCCAGCACGTGCCGGTGGTAGGTGATGTCGGTGAGTTCACCGAGTTCGGTCACCGGCTGCCAGAGCTGCGGGTCAAACGGATTGTCTGCGTTCACGCCTCGACCTTAGAGCCGACGGTGTTTGGTCCGCGCCACCCAGGGGTACTAGATCGGACACAATCAGCGGCCGTTCGCGGCCCGAATACAGGAGGACCTTGATGAAGCGGTCAGCAGGCGTGGTGGTGTCGAGTGTCATTGCCGGACTGATGCTGGTCGGATGCTCGCCGGCCGTGCAGGGCGGCGATACCAAGTGCAAGGACTTCGTCGGCGCCGACGAGAAGACGCAGAACGAAGCGGTCAACAAGATGATCAAGGACCGCAAGGGCGCCGATCCGTCGTCCCTCGAGGTGTCGGGGACGCGCGCGTCGGCACTGGCGTGGTGTCAGACCGTCGGTCAGCAGGACGCCCCGATCAAGAACGCGCCGCACATCTAGCCGACTACCGAGCGTGGGGGTTGACGCGGAAATCCGGACCGGATTTCTCGTCAGCCCCCACGCTCGTCGGTGTCTAGACGGGGTCGAACCGGAACACCGCGCAGCGGCCTGCGAGTGCTTCGAATTCGTCGGGGTTGGGCCCGGTCACCAGGCCCGCGTTCTTCATGAAGCCGACGCCCGTCGGCACCAGGATCGGGAACTGCCGCAACAGCGGCCGGGCCTCGTCGGCGGGTACCTCGAACAGCCGGACCTCTTCGCGATGACGCCCCTGCGTGACGGTGGCAGTGGCCGCGGCGCGCGCGTTGCGCACCCAGTCGGCATTCGGGAACCCGCCCACCACGTAGCGGTGGCCGTCGACCTCGAACGGGGTGATGGGCGTCGACCGCGGTTCACCGGACTTGCGGCCGGGCACGGTCAGCACCACGGGGCCCTTGATCGGGACCACGCGCATGACCGCCATCATCACCTTGTTCATGGGCTTGAGCCACCAGGGTGGCTTGAGATTCGCGTCGCTGTCCGAGGCCATGACCCGAGGCTAGACGAGGCGCCGAAACCGCGCTGGCGTGCTATGTTCGCCCAGCTGAAAGTGGGGTTTCGATGTCGAATCAGTGGCCCCCCGGGCAATTCGGGCCTGGGCAGTTCGGACCCGGTCAACCACCGGGTCAACCGTATGGGCCCAACCCGTACGGCGCACCCGGTATGCCGCCGAACGTGCCCTATCCGCAGTACCCCCAGCCGCAGTACCCCCAGCCCCCGGGTTACGGCGTGCCCACACCGCCCGGGCCGGCGGGACCGTCGGGCGTGACGGCGATCATCGCCGCGGTGCTCAGCATTCTCGGCGCCCTGTCGACGGCATTCCAGGCGTTCTCCAGCTGGTACGCGGTCGCCACGATCGGCGCGCTGACCAGTTCGTACGCGAGTGACACCAAATCCAGCCTGATGGGTCTGAGCAGCGGCATGGCCGTCGTGCAGACGGTCGTGGCGATCGCCCTTCTCGTCGGTGGCGTGTTGCTGGTGCTCGGGCGCGGGGTGGGCCGCTGGGTCGTCATCGGCGGCTGCACCGCCGTGGTGCTGGCGAACGTGATCGGGCTGTTCGCCTCGCTCACCATCCTCAAGCGGCTCGACAGCACGCTCGGCGGCAGCTACGAGGGCATGCAGAGCATGGCAGGCCTGTCGGTGATGTCCGCCGCGGTGCCGATCGTGTTCGCGCTCGCCACCGGCGTGCTGGCCGCGCTGAATTCGACGCAGCAGTGGTGCCGGTGGAAGAGCGGGCAGGCGGCGCCCGCCGCTCCTGTCGGCTACCCGGGTTATCCGCCGCAGTACTAGACGTAGCGGTTGCGTCCGGCGAACCAGCCGGCCGTCAACTGCACCGCGTAGACGGTGAAGAACAACACGAACGGCACGTGCCAGTCGCCGGACACGTCGTGCAGCAGCCCGAACAGGAACGGGCCGGTGCTGGCGAACAGGTAGCCGAAGCCCTGCGCCATGCCCGAGAGCTGTGCGGTGTCCTCGGCGTTGCGGGCGCGCAGCGCGATGATGGTCAGCGCCAGCGAGAACGCGCTCAACCCGATGCCGATCATCGTGCTCCACAGCACCGGCGCCGCCATCGGCGCGATCAGCAGGCCGATGGTGCCGGACACGCCCAGCACACCGAGGCCGACGTTCCACAGGCTCTGGTGTGTCGTGCGGGCGGCCAGCGGCGAGATCAGCAGCGCGATCGGGACGCCGATCAGGGACATCACCCCGGACATCACGCCGGCACTGGTCTTGTCCATGCCGTTGTCGATGAAAATCTGTGGGAGCCAACCCATCATGACGTAGGCCAGGAACGACTGGCTGCCCATGTAGACCGTCACGGTCCACGCGAGCGGGTTGCGCAACAGCGAGCGGCGCTTGGTGGCCTGGGCCGCGGTGGCGGCCCAGTCGGTGCGGTGGCGCCGGGCCGCGGGGACCCAGAGGAGCAGCGCGGCCAGCGCGAGGGCGGCCCAGATGGCCAGTGACGGACGCCAGCCGCCGACGCTCTGTTCGACGGCCGGGGTGACCGCGGCACCGAACGCGCCGCCGGCCTGCAGCGCGCTGGTGTAGATGCCTGTCATCAGGCCGACGCGGGCGGGGAACGAGCTCTTGATGACCACCGGGATCAGCACGTTCGCCAGCGCGATGCCCGACGAGGCGAGCAGGGTGGCGCCGAGCATGAGGCCGCCGTCGCCGTACGGCCGCACGATCAGCCCGACGGCCAGCGCCAGCAGTGCGAGCGTGACGGTCCGGCCCAGGCCGAGTCGTTTGGACAGCAATGGCGCGGTGGCGCCGGCGGCCGAGAAGCACAGCACGGGCAGGGTGGTCAGGATGCCGGCCCAGACCGATGACACCCCGAGAGCGGTGCGCATCTCGCCGAGCAGGGGAGCGACGCTGGTGACCGACGGCCGCAGGTTCAGCGCGGTGACGACGACGGCGAGGGCCAGCAGGATGCCGCTGGCGAGGCGCGTGTTCGGGCTCGCCGGGATGTCGGTGATCTCGATGGCGCCGTCGAGCTCGAGTGCCAATTCATCTTCGTAACGGGCGTGTGGGGTTCCGCTCACGGCAGCACTCATCCTGCTAGGATGCCATACATCCTATGATTGGTTGAAAGGATGATTGCGTGGCGCTGAACACAGCCCGCCGGGCCGGCTTGGTCGAGCAGGTCATCGAACAGCTCCGGGACTCGGTCACAGACGGGGAATGGCCCGTCGGGCACCGCATCCCCAACGAGACCGATCTCGTCGAAGCCCTCGGGGTCGGTCGCAACACCGTGCGCGAGGCCGTGCGGGCACTGGCGCACGCCGGGCTGTTCGAGGTGCGGCAGGGCGACGGCACGTACGTCCGTGCCACCAGCGAGGTGTCCGGTGCGCTGCGCCGGCTGTGCAGTGACGAGCTGCGCGACGTGCTGCAGGTACGCCGCGGGCTGGAAGTGGAAGGCGCCCGCCTGGCCGCGACCAACCGGACCGACGACGACATCGTCACCCTGCGCCGGCTCCTGGACGGCCGCGACGACGAACAGCGCGCCGGGCATCACGACGAATTCGTCCACGCCGACACCGAATTCCACTGCGCCGTCGTGCGGGCATCGGGCAACGCGATGTTGATCGACCTCTACCTCGGTCTCATCGAGGTCATCACCGCGAGCGTGTCGGTCATGAACGAGACGCCCGTCGAGACCGAGTTCGAAGACCATCACCGGTTGCTCGACCGCATCGTGGCAGCCGACCCGGACGGCGCGGCCGCCGCGGCAGCCGTGCTCTTCGACCGCCTGCTCGCCGGGTTGCGATCCACTCGCGAGCAGACGTAAAACTGTCGTTTTCAGGCCGAAAACGACAGTTTTGCGTCTGCTCGCGGAAAGGCCTCAGCCCACGGAGCGCTCCGAGCCGGCCCAGAACTGCGCCCGGACGGCCTTCTTGTCGGGCTTGCCGAGTGCTGTCACCGGCACGGCGTCGGCGATGACGACCTGCTTCGGCGACTGCACCGAGCCCTTGCGTTCCTTGACCGCCGCCTGAATCTCGGCCGTCATCTTCGCGATGGCCTCCTCGGAGCGGTCGGCGTCCGGGCGCAGCACCACGACGGCCGTGACGGCCTCGCCCCACTTCTCGTCGGGGGTGCCGACCACACACACCTGCGCGATCGAAGGATGTTCGGCGACAACGTCTTCCACCTCGCGGGGGAACACGTTGAAGCCGCCGGTGACGATCATGTCCTTGGTGCGGTCGACGATGAACCAGAAGCCGTCCTCGTCCTCGCGGGCCAGGTCGCCGGTGTGCATCCAGCCGTCCTTGAACGTGTCGGCGGTGGCCTCGGGCAAGTTCCAGTAGCCGCCCGACAGCAGCGGGCCGGACACGCAGATCTCGCCGACCTCGCCCTGCTTGACGGGCCGGCCGTCGTCGCCGAGCAGCGCGGTGCGCGCGAACAGCGTCGGCCGCCCGCAGGACGTCAGCCGCTTCTCGTCGTGCTCGCCCTTGGCCAGGTAGGTGATGACCATCGGCGCCTCGGACTGGCCGTAGTACTGCGCGAAGATCGGGCCGAACCGGCGGATCGCCTCGGCCAGGCGCACCGGGTTCATGGCCGAGGCGCCGTAGTAGACGGTCTCGAGCGACGACAGATCGCGCGTATGCGAGTCGGGGTGGTCCATCAGGGCGTAGATCATCGACGGCACCAGCATGGTCGCGGTGATCTTCTGCTCCTCGATGACCCGCAGCACCTCGGCGGGGTCGAACTTCTTGAGCACGATCAGCTCGCCGCCCTTGACGATGGTCGGCGTGAAGAACGCGGCGCCGGCGTGCGACAGCGGCGTGCACATCAGGAACCGCGGGTGCTCGGGCCATTCCCATTCGGCCAGCTGAATGGTCGTCATGGTGCTGATGGACTGCGTCGTGCCGATGACGCCCTTGGGCTTGCCGGTGGTGCCACCGGTGTAGGTGAGCCCGCCGACGTGATCGGGCGCCAGGTCGGCGGCCTGCAGCGGCTGCGGCTCGTACTTCGCGGCTTCGGCGGCCAGGTCGATCGCCGAACCGATCAGCGCGTCCGGCACCGGGCCGATCGTCAGGATCTGCTTGAGCGAGGGCACCTTCTCCAGCAGGCCGATGGCCCGCTCCACGAAAGCCTCGGTGGGGTCGATGATCAGCGTCGTGACGCCGGCATCGGTCAGGACGTACGCGTGATCGTCGAGCGAGCCGAGAGGGTGTAGTGCCGTGCGACGGTAACCCTGCGTCTGGCTGGCGCCGATGATCATCAGCACCTCGGGCCGGTTCAGCGACAGCAGGCCGCTGCTGGCGCCGGAGCCGGCACCGAGCGCCTCGAAGGCCTGAATGTACTGGCTGATGCGGTCGGCGAGCTGGCCGCCGGTCAGCGTGGTATCGCCGAGAAACAGGACCGGCTTGTCTTTGTTGCGCTTGAGGGCGCCAACGGTCAAGTGCCCGGAATGCAGGGGATGGCGCAGCAGCTCGTCACTCATGACCTAAGACTAGAACGTGTTCTAGTCCGTAGGTCAAGCCCTGCGGTCTAGCATCCACCTCATGGCCAGCGCTGCGGACCTCGTCATCGTCGGAAACATCCTGACCGTCGACCCCGACAGGCCCACCGCCGAGGCGCTCGCCGTAACCGACGGCCGGATCGTCGCCGTCGGAACGCGTGCCGACGTGCAGCCGTGGATCGGCGCCGACACCCAGGTACGTGAAGTCGACGGCTGCGTGCTGCCCGGTTTCGTCGAGGCGCACGGCCACCCCCTGATGGAGGCCGTGGTCCTGGGCGGCCGCATGGTCGACATCCGGCCCGTCACGATGCCCGATGCCGCGGACGTCGTCGCCGCGATCCACGCCGAGGTCGCCGCCCGCGGCGCCGACGGTGCCTACCTGAACGGCTGGGACCCGCTGCTGCAAAAGGGGCTGCCCGAGCTGACGCAGGCCTGGCTGAACGAAGCGGCGCCCGACACCCCGCTGGTGATCGTGCACAACTCGGGACACAAGGCGTACTTCAACTCGGCCGCAGCGCGGGCCGCCGGCCTGACCCGCGACACCCCGGACCCGCACGGCGCCAAGTACGGCCGCGACGCCGACGGCGAGCTCGACGGCACCGCCATCGAGACGGGCGCGGTGTTCCCGCTGGTGACCGGAGTGCTGACGCCCAGCGACTATCCGGCGCTGCTGCTCGCCGAATGCGCGCGGCTGAACCAGGCCGGTTTGACGACGTGTTCGGAGATGGCGTTCGACCCGATGTTCCGGCCGGTCCTGGACCAGATGCGCGACAAGCTCACGGTGCGGCTGCGCACCTACGAGATGTCCACCGCGGCGCTGCACACCGATGCGTCGCCCGACAACGGCGACGACATGGTCCGGCAGGCCGGCATCAAGATCTGGGTCGACGGGTCCCCGTGGGTCGGCAACATCGACCTCACCTTCCCGTATCTGGACACCGAGGCCACCCGCACCATCGGTGTGGTGCCGGGGTCGTGCGGCCACGCCAACTACACCCGCGAGCAACTCGCCGAGATCGTCCACACCTTCTTCCCGCAGGGCTGGCAGATGGCCTGTCACGTGCACGGCGACCACGGCGTCGACACCATCCTGGACGTCTATGAGGAAGCGCTGCAGCGCTGGCCGCGCGACGACCACCGGCTGCGGCTCGAGCACGTCGGCGCCATCACGCCGGCGCAGCTGCAGCGGGCGCACGATCTCGGCGTCACGTGCAGCGTGTTCGTCGACCAGATCCATTACTGGGGCGACGTCATCGTCGACGGGCTGTTCGGCCCGGAAAAGGGCGACGTGTGGATGCCGGCCGGGTCGGCGGTCGCGACCGGCATGCGGATCTCGCTGCACAACGACCCGCCCGTGACGCCCGAGGAGCCGCTGCGCAACATCAGCGTCGCGGCCACCCGGGTCGCCCCCAGCGGACGCGTGCTGGCGCCGCAGGAACGGCTCACCGTCGACCAGGCGATCCGGGCGCAGACCATCGACGCGGCCTGGCAGCTGTTCTCCGACGATGTCATCGGTTCGCTGGAAGTCGGCAAGTACGCAGATCTGGTGGTGCTGTCCGCCGATCCGCGGACGGTGCCGCCGGAAGACGTCGCCGACCTGGAGGTGCTCGCGACTTACCTGGCAGGACAACAGGTTCACGCCAAAGCCGACTGAGCGCGCGGCAGACGTGGCAGGCTCAGGACATGACTGAACTGTCGGCACCCCGATTCCTCGACGAACGTGTTGCCCATTGGGCCGCGACCAAGCCAGACGAAGAAGCGATCACCTATCTGGGCCGGACCTGGACGTGGTCGCAGTGGAACGACCGGGTCCGCCGGCTGGCCGGTGCGCTGGCGGCCTGGGGCGTCAAACGCGGCGACGTCGTGGCGTTCCTGGACAAGAACCACCCCGCATGCGTCGAGCTGACGCTGGCCGCGGCGTCGCTGGGGGCCGCCAACGCGATCATCAACTTCCGGCTGGCCGCCGACGAGCTGGATTTCGTGCTGAACGACTGTGGCGCAAAGGTTCTCATCGTCGGCGCCGAGCTGCGGCCGGCGGTTGACGCCATCGCCGACAAGCTGACGGCCGTCGAGCACATCGTCAGCGTGACGCCCGAGGGCGGAGACGGCGACGAGTACGAGGCGCTGCTGGCCGGCGCTACGCCGGTGGACCGCGCGCCCGACGTCCAGCCCGACGACGTGGCCATCATCATGTATTCCTCGGGCACGACGGGCCGGCCGAAGGGCGTCGCGCTCACGCAGGCCAACATGATCGCCCACACCATCAACGCCTTCGAGAGCTGGGAGAGCACGCCGGACGACAAGAACCTCGTGGCGATGCCGCTGTTCCACGTCGGCGGCTCGTCGTACATGCAGTACGGGCTGCACAACGGGGTCCCGAGCTACATGACGCGCGACGCCGATGGGGCGTCGCTCGCCGGCGGCATCCTGAACGGGGCGAACCGCACCTTCCTGGTGCCGGCCGTGCTGGCCAAGGTGCTCGAGTCCGGCCCGGATGCGGTGAAGCTGTTCAGCGCGTTGAAGACCTACGCCTACGGGGCGTCCCCGATGCCGCTGCCGCTGCTGCGCCAGGCTCTGGCGGCGTGGCCCGACACCGAGTTCATCCAGGTGTACGGCCTGACGGAGGTCTGCGGCGTCGTCAGCCGGCTGATGCCCGAGGACCACCGCGCCGACAACGAGGAGCGGCTGGTCAGCGCCGGCGTGCTGATTCCCGAGGCCGAGGTGCGGGTGGTCAACCCGGAAACCCTCGAAGACGCACCGGCCGGCGAGCAGGGTGAATTGTGGTTCCGCACACCGACGTTGATGAAGGAATACCTGAACCGGCCCGACGCCACGGCCGAGGCCATCACGCCCGACGGTTGGTTCCGCACCGGGGACATCGGCCGCGTCGACGCCGACGGTTACATCTTCGTCGAGGACCGGCTCAAGGACATGATCATCTCCGGCGGCGAGAACATCTACTCCATCGAGGTGGAGCGGGTGCTCGCCGAACACCCGGCGGTGTCCGAGGTCGCGATCATCGGCGTGCCCGACGAGAAGTGGGGCGAATCGGTGAAAGCCGTTGTGACGCTTGAGGGGGAGGTCTCCGACGCCGACCTCATCGCGTTCGCCCGCGAGCGCCTCGCCGCCTACAAGTGCCCGAAGACCGTCGACTTCGTCGACGACATGCCGCGCAACCCCACGGGCAAGATCCTCAAGAAGGAGCTTCGCAAGCCGTACTGGGAGGGTCGGGACCGCGCCACCGTGTGAGGCACGATAGAGGAGTGCCACCCGCTCTGCCTGCGCTCGACGAACTGCTCGAGCGCCTGTACGTCGTCTCGCTGCCAATGCGGGTCCGGTTCCGCGGCATCGACGTTCGTGAAGTCGCACTGATCGAAGGACCGTGCGGCTGGGGTGAATTCGGCGCGTTCGTCGAGTATCAGCCGCCTGAAGCCGCGCACTGGCTGGCGTCCGGCATCGAGGCGGCGTACCGGCCGTCGCCCGCGCCGGTGCGCGACCGCATCCCCGTCAACGCCACGGTGCCCGCCGTCGAGGCGGCGCGGGTGCCCGAGGTCCTGGCCCGGTTCCCGGGGGCCCGCACCGCCAAGGTCAAGGTGGCCGAGCCGGGCCAGACGCTGGCCGACGACGTGGCCCGCGTCGAGGCCGTCCGGGCCCTGGTGCCGGTGGTTCGGGTCGATGCCAACGGGGGCTGGACCGTCGCGGAAGCGACGGCCGCGGCGCGGGCCCTGACCGCCTCTGGTCCGCTCGAATACCTGGAGCAGCCGTGCGCGACGGTGCCGGAACTGGCCGAACTGCGGCGGCTGGTCGACGTGCCGGTGGCGGCCGACGAGTCCATCCGCAAGGCGTCGGACCCGCTGCGTGTCGTCCGCGAGCGCGCGGCCGACGTCGCGGTGGTCAAGGTCGCGCCGCTGGGCGGGGTGGCTCGGTTGTTGGACGTGGCCGCACAGATCGACATCCCGATCGTGGTGTCGAGTGCGCTGGATTCCGCGGTCGGGATGACGCGCGGGCTCCTCGCGGCCGGCTGCCTGCCGACGCTGCACCACGCCTGCGGCCTGGGCACCGGCGGTTTGTTCGTGCACGATGTCGCGGACGTGGCACCGCCGGCCGACGGGTTCCTGCCCGTCGGCCCGGTGGCGCCGGACCCGGCCCGGCTGACGGCCCTGGCGGCCGACCCGGCGCGCCGGGACTGGTGGATCGAGCGTGTCCGCGCGTGCTATCCGCTGCTGGGGACGTTGTCCGTCAACTGAATTCGACGAGCGTCACCGGTGCGCGGAAGCGCGCCAACGCCGGCCGGCGGTAGGACTGCCGGGTGACCCACGGCACGAGCTTGCCGCGGCCGGCCGGATAGCGCAGTTCACGCACCGCACGGACGCCGGGGATGGCCTGCAACCGCGGGTACTGGTCGGCGGTGAACCAGAACGGCATCGGGGGCACGGTGTAGTCCGCGCTGAGCCGGAAGCCGCGGCGCTGCGAATAGGCGCTCAGGAACCGCGGCACGCTGTCAAAGACCAACTGCCCGTGGGGAAAACGGTCGGCGCAGGCGGCGATGAGAGCGAAGACGACGTCCTCGGTCAGATACTGGAAGAGGCCTTCGGCGGTGATCAGCACGCCGTCGGCAGCGTCGACGGCGTCCATCCACGAGTGGTCGAGCGCGGACTGCGCGCGATACCCCAGCCGGCCGGACGTCGGGAGCAGCTGCTGCCGGAGCGCGATGATCGGTGCCAAATCCACTGACAGCCAGGTCATCTCGCTGTTGTCCACGCGCCAGAAGCTGGTCTGCAGACCCTCTGCCAGCGCCACGACGGTCGCGCGCGGGTGGACGGTCAGATAATCGCGGGTGGCCGCGTCGAACACCAGGGCCCGCAGGGCGGTGGCCTGATGGGTACGGCCGAAATCCTGGTAGTCGTAATCGAGGCTGTCCCGCAGCGTGATCGCCATCGGGTCGTCGATGATGCCGTCGGGCCGGGCGGCCTCGGTGGCGCGCTGGTGCAAGGTGAGGAGCGCGGTTTCGGATACCCCGTCGAGATGGCGGGCGTCGAGGACTGACATGGGCCCACCGTACGTCTGCCGATCACGTCGGTGGCACCGGCCCCAGGAACGGCATTTCCGTCGTGTGGCGATATCCGGCTGCGGCATAGGAGTTTTCGGTGGCCGGGAACTTTCTCGACGCTCCGCCCGACTAGCTGACAGTGACCGCACCGATTTGGCTGGCGCTACCGCCGGAAGTGCATTCGGCGCTCCTGGCAGCCGGGCCGGGGCCAGGCTCGCTGCTGGCTGCCGCCGCGCAGTGGCAACAGCTGAGCGTGGCGTACGGGCAGGCGGCCGCCGAGCTGTCGGCCATCTTGACCGACGTGCAGGGGAGTAGTTGGGAGGGGCCGAGCGCCGTCCAGTACGTCGCAGCGCACGTGCCCTACCTGGCCTGGTTGGAGGAGTCCGCACTGGCCTCGGCCGCCGCGGCGGCGCAGCACGAGACCGTGGCCGCTGCCTACGGCACCGCTGTCGCGACCATGCCGACACTGGTCGAACTGGCTGCCAACCATGTGACCAATGCCGCCCTGGTGGCGACGAACTTCTTCGGTATCAACACGATTCCCATCGCGCTCAACGAAGCCGACTACGCGCGCATGTGGGTGCAGGCGGCCGACACCATGATCGTCTACCAGGCGGTGAGTGAATCGGCCACGGCCGCGGTCCCGCCCACACAGCCGGCGCCGTCCATCGTCGCGCCCGGTGGTGAAGCCCGGCAGCCGATGTCGAACCTGTCCGCCGCGCCGAGCCAGCCGCTGCGCGACCTCTGGCAATTCCTCTCGCAACTGGGTACGCCCGGTCAGATCGACCAGATGCTCGAGAACTTCACACGCTTCTTCGAGCAGCTGGGCTTCAACCCCGCCACGTCCGCGGTGTTGGCTCTGGTGGCGTTGACGCTCTACGACATGCTCTGGTACCCGTACTACGCCTCCTATGGACTGCTGCTGACCCCGTTCTTCGCGCCGGCACTCAGTGCGCTCGCGGCGCTGGCGCTGGTGAAATCGCCACTGCCACCGGCGATGGACATGACACCGGTGCCTGCCGAGGCTGCTGTCGGGCAGCCTGCGGCCGCTGCACCACGCGCTGAGGCCGTCCCGGTTGTCCCCGGCATCCAGGTCGGTGTGCCGCAGGCTTCCGGGCCGTCCACGCCGGCGTCGACGACCGCCGGGGCCGGCGGTGCCGCCCCGGTGTCCAACCTGGTCTACGCCGTGCCCGGGCTGGCGCGCGCCGGGTCGGGCCCGGGACCGGAGCCCGGCAGCGAATCGCCCGATATCACCACCGACACCGTCGGCGCGGCAGCGGCCGCCCGGGCCGTGGCCGGCGCCCGTGACCGGGCCAAACGAGTGCGTCGAAGCCGGCGCGGGGCACGTGGCTATCGCGATGAGCTTCCCGAGCTGAAAGCCGATCTGCCTGGTGCCGGCGGCAATTCGCCGAGTGCGGCCGTCATCTCCGCCAATGCGCACGGTGCCGGGCCGGTCGGGTTCACCGGTGTGGTGACCACAGCGAGCACCGCACCCAGCGGGATGGTGGAGCGGATGCCGGCCGATGCGAACCCGCCGGCGCCCCTGCTTCCGGGCACCTGGGCTTCCGGCGCGGCGGACGGGTCTCCGCAGCGCTGACGCGAATTGTGAAGCGGCGCGGAACTTTTCTCGATGCTCCGACGACTACATCAATTGAAGACAACAACTGAACGACTTTCTGCATTGCGGAGCAACGGATTTCGACATCCCCGCGATGCGGTGCAGCAAACTTGGGGAGGCAGCGTCGATGACGCTCAATGTGCAGGGACACGGGCTCGGAGCCCAGGTCGTCGGAATCGATCCGGACAATCTGAGCAACATCTCCACCGACGAGCTCCGCGAAATCGTCTACGAGAACAAGCTTGTCGTCCTCAAGGGCGTCAAACCTTCGCCCGCGCAGTTCATCGAGCTCGGCCGCATTCTCGGTGAGATCGTCACGTACTACGAGCCCGTGTACCACCACAACGAGCACCCGGAGATCTTCGTCTCTTCCACGGAGGAGGGGCAGGGCGTGCCGCGCACGGGTGCGTTCTGGCACATCGATTACATGTTCATGCCGGAGCCGTTCGCGTTCTCCATGGTGATGCCGCTGACGGTGCCGGGCGCCGACCGCGGCACGTACTTCATCGATCTCAACAAGGTGTGGGATTCCCTGCCGCCGGCGCAGCAAGAGCCGGTACGCGGGACGTTCAGCACGCATGATCCGCGGCGCCACATCAAGATTCGGCCCAGCGACGTCTACAAGCCGATCGGTGAGGTGTGGGACGAGATCAACCGCGCCACGCCACCGATCAAGTGGCCCACGGTGATCCGGCACCCGCACACCGGCCAGGAAATCCTCTACATCTGCTCCACCGGCACCAGCAAGATCGAAGACGCCGACGGCGAGGTACTGGACCCCTCGGTGCTGCAGGAACTGCTCGCCGCCACCGGCCAGCTCGACGCCGACTTCGCGTCCCCGTTCATCCATACGCAGCACTACGAGGTCGGCGACATCATCCTGTGGGACAACAGGGCCCTGATCCACCGGGCGAAGCACGGCACCGCGACAGGGACGCTGACGACGTATCGGCTGACGATGCTCGACGGCCTGGCGACGCCGGGGTTCGCGGCATGAGCGCCACCGAGTTGACCGCGCCCGTCGCCGAATGGGTTGATACCGAGCAGATTCCGGAGGAGCTGCTGGCCAGAGTCCTGGAGCCCTATTCCTACAAGGGCTGCCGGTATCTCACCGACGCGACGTACCGGGCCACCGGCGACTCGATGTTCGCGACGGGGAACTTCAGCATCCCGGAGTCGGTCTACATCCGGAGCACCGGGCATTTCAACGCCGTCGAACTGGTGCTGTGCTTCAACCAGCTCGCCTACTCCGCGTTCGCGCCGGCCGTCCGCCACGGCGAGATCGACGGGTTCCGGGGGTGGTCGCTCGACGACTATTTCGAGAACCAGTTGTCCAGCATGCTGATCCGGTCGACGGCGTCGCGCTACAAGCGGCAGATCGATGCGCGCAAGTTCTCCGCGCGGCTGACGTGCGAAGGCATCGAGGTCGTCGAGCGGACCTGGCGGTATCTGAAAGTCCCGTGCGCCATCGAGTTCCACGATGACCACGGCGGATCGGCATTCGGCGAGTTCGAACTCGCGGTCCTCAACATCCCGTGAGCACCGTACTGGGACGGGTGCTCGCGCAGGCGCGGCAGCACCCGCAGGCCATCGCGTTGCGGCGCTGCGACGGGACGAGCGCCGTCACCTACGGCCAACTCCCCGCCGTGGTGAACCGGCTGGCGGGCGAGCTGCGGGAGCGCGGGGTTTCTCGCGGCCACCGGGTATTCGTGATGTCCGACAACGGTCCCGAGACCTATGTCGCGGTGCTGGCCTGCGCGCAGCTCGGTGCCGTCGCCGTGCTGGTGGACCGTGCTGTCCCGGCCGCGACGGTCGCACGCTTCGGTGAGATCACCGGCCCCGGTGCGGTGCTGCTGACCCCGGGAGCCGACCCGGCGGCGCTGCCAAACACGCTGAGCGCCATCCCGGTGATCGCCGTCGACGCCAACGAGGTCGCCGGGCACGGCGACGCCGCGCCCGCCGTCGCACCGCCGGAACTGGGCGCCGATGATCCGCTGGCGATGATCTTCACCAGCGGGACCACTGGTGAACCGAAAGCCGTGCTGCTGGCCAACCGAACGTTCTTCGCCGTCGCCGACATCCTGGCGCGCGAGAACCTGACCTGGATCAGCTGGGTTGCCGGCGAAGCCACCTACTCGCCGCTGCCCGCCAGCCACATCGGCGGACTGTGGTGGATCCTGAACTGCCTGATGCACGGCAGTGAATGTGTCACCGGCGGTGAGAATTCCGCCTCGCTGGCCGAGATTCTCAACGTCAACCAGATCGCCTCGACCTGTCTGGTGCCCACCCTGCTGACGCGACTGGTGTCGGAGGTCAGGGCCGGGGCGGCGCTGCCGCCACTGCGCATGATCGGCTACGGCGGATCGCGTGCCATCGCGGCCGATGTGCAGTTCGTCGAAGCGGCAGGCGTTCACACGGCCCAGGTCTTCGGCCTGAGCGAAACCGGTTGTACCGCCCTGTGTCTGCCGACATCGGAGGGATCGATCGCCCGGATCGAGGCGGGCGCCGTGGGGCGGCCGTACCCGGGAGTCGAGGTCCGGCTAGACGGCGACGGCGCCGAGTCGGGCACCCTGTGGATCAAATCACCGGCAAACATGCTGGGGTACTGGAACAATCCCGAGCGCACCGCTGACATCCTGGTCGACGGCTGGGTGAACACCGGCGACATCTTCGAGCGCGGTGTGGACGGGTACTTCTACATCAAGGGCCGGTCATCGGAGATGATCATCTCCGGCGGCGTCAACGTCGCACCCGACGAGGTGGACCGCATCGCCGAGAGCGTCCCCGGCGTCGGTGCGGCGGCCTGCTTCGAGATCCCCGATACCGAATTCGGTGCCCTGATCGGTCTGGCGGTGATCCCGTCGGGCGAACTCGACGAAGGTCAGGCCCGCAAGCTCAAGCGGGCCATCGCGGTGCGCTATCGGGCGGAGTCGGAATCGATGGCCAGGCCGTCGACCATCACGCTGGTGACCGAGATACCCAGGACGCAGTCCGGCAAGGTCATTCGCGCCGCACTGGCAGCGGCGGTCCATGGCTGACGGGCTCCGCGAACGCGTCCTGGCCGCCGTCGCCGACGTGCTCTACATCGACGAATCCGACCTGTTCGACGGCGACGCCACCGATCTGCGCGAACTCGGGCTGGACTCGGTGCGGTTCGTCCTGCTCATGAAACGCCTTGGGGTGGACCGGGAATCGGACCTGCTGAAGCGGCTGGCGCAGGAGCTGACGATCGAAGGCTGGGTCCGGGAATTGGCGGGCATCCGTGGCGGCGTCTGACCACGGACGGATTCCGCTGAGCATCTCTCAGCAGAACATCTACCACGGGGTGCTGCAGGACCCCGATCCCGCGCTGTATCTGATCGGCAAGCGCTACCGATTCCGGCCGCTGGCGCCGGCGAGGTTCCTGTCCGCGCTGGAAGCGACGGTGCGGGACAACCCCATTCAGCTGTGTGTCCTGGAGCCGCCGGCAGCCGGCGACGGCTACCCGGCTCTTGTTGCCCGCCTCCAGGTTGCGGACGTCGTCAGTGTGCGAGCGCAGACCGACCCCGTCGGCGAGACGTTGGAAAAGGCATGGGCGGACGGCATTCTCGAAACCCCGCTGGTGCGTTACGTCGTGCACACCGACGTCGACGGCCAGGTGGTGGGCATGGACGCGCAGACCCACCACATCCTGCTCGACGGCGCTGCGACCGCAATCATCGAAGCCGACCTGGCCCGGCATCTCGGTGACGCCGGCCAGAAGCCCAGCACCACAGCAGGTTTGGCGGCACTCGCCGCAGCACACCGCAGCGAACGCGCGAAAGTGGCGGAAGCGACCGAACGCCACGTTGCCGCGGTGCGCCGCGAACTGACCGAAGACGCACTGCGCGGCGGTTCCGCGCCGGGCACTGTCGAAGCGGGCCTCGGTACCGCAGGCCGCGGCGTGCTGCGGGAATCGTGCCGAGTCGCCGACCGGGCCTATGACGAGATCGTGGCGCTCGCCGAGGCCCGGCAGGTGCCGCTGAACATCCTGGTCGCGGCCGCCGCGGCGGCGGTACGCGCGAGCCTGCGCCAGAGCACCGAGGCCCTCCTGGTGCACCCGGTGGACAACCGCTTCGGTGCGCCGGAGCTGAATGTCGCCACCTGTCTGGTGAATTCGGTCGCCCACCCGGTTCGGTTCGCACCCTTCGCCGCGGTCCGGGACGTCGTCACCGCGATCGACCGCGGCTATGTCAAAGCGCTGCGGCGCCGGTGGTTTCGGGAAGAGCGGTACCGCCGCATGCATCTCGCGATCACCAGCGGCGCACCCGTCGACGCGCTGACGATCAACTACATGCGCGGCCGGTCCGCCCCGGAGCTCGGCCCGTACCTGTCCGAACCCCCGGTGGTCACCGATATCGGCCCGGTGGAAGGGATCACGGTCTCCTGCGTCCACGACGAGGCGCGGCGCACCATCGACTTCGCCATCTGGACCCGGCACGATCACCCTGAACCTGTCGCCGTCGCCGGCCGCATCGTCGCGGCACTGCGATCGATGGACGCGCACTGGGACCGGCCGATGGCGTTGACCGTCGGTGACTGGTCGGCGCTCGACGCCGATGGCCGTCTCGAAGCGGGCTCCGGCGTACCCGCGCCGCCACTCGCCGGTGCGCGCGCCTGGTTCCTGGACGCCGATCCCGGCCAGTGCCGCAGCCCGGGCGTCGACCAGTGGATCGCCGAGATCATCCGCCGCGGTGTCGATCCCGGCGATGTGCTGGTCTTCGTCGACGACGATTCCCAGCGCGCGGTGGAGCTGCTGATCGCGTGCCACCTGGCGGGCTGCGGTTACAGCGTCTGCGCGACACCCGGCGAGGTGGAGTCGCGGGTCAGCGTCATTGCCGAGCATTGCGGCACCCGTGCGCACGCCGTCGACCTCACCACACCGGTTGCCGAGGTGGACGGCACGACAGGACAACTCGTGGACGACCGCATCGGCCAGGTCATGCGCGACCAGGGCCTGGGCTCCCGGCTCGCGTATGTGATGCCCACGTCGGGCTCGACAGGGCAACCCAAACTTGTTCCGGTGACGCATGGTTCGCTGGCTATCTTCTGCGCCGCGGTGCGGGATGCCTACGGCTGGGGGCCGGCCGACACCATCCTGCAGTGCGCTCCGCTGACGTCGGACATCAGCGTGGAGGAGGTGTTCGGCGCGCTGTCGTGTGGCGCGCGGGTCGTCCGGTCGGTCGCGATGCGCGCCGGTGACCTGCCCGCGCTGACGCGCGATGTCGCGGCGCACCTCGCCACCGTGCTCGACCTGCCCACCGCGGTCTGGCATCTGTTGTGCGAGGACGACGCGGCACTGGCAGCGCTGGGCGGCTCGGCGCTGCGCCAGGTGATCATCGGCGGCGAGGCCGTCCGTCCCGCCGCGGTCGACAAGTGGTGGGATGTGCTTGCCGCCGAGCGCATTTCCCTGGTCTCGACGTACGGCCCGACCGAGACGACGGTGGTCGTCACGCAGCTGCCGATCGGTGCGGGTGAACCGGCGCGGACCACGGCCAGGCTGGGCCGCCCGCTGGTGCCGGGCTCGGTGTTCGTCGGATTCGGGGAAGTGGTCGTCGTCGGGGAGCTGGTGTCGGCCGGTTACCTCGGGCTGGACGGCACGAGCTTCGGCACGGTCCAGGCGCCCGATGGCTCCCGGTATCGGGCCTTCGCCACCGGCGACCGGGTGACGACAGACGCCGCGGGCTACCCCATGCTGGCCGGACGACGGGACGCCGTGGTCAAGATCGCCGGCAAGCGGTTCGACATCGCCGAACTGCTGCGCCGGTTGTCGTCGGTACCCGAGATATCCGACGCGGCAGTGGAAGTGGCGGGCGATGGCCTGGGTATCTGGTTCCAAACCCCACAGACCCGCACCGGGAACGACGATCCGGCTGCCCGCGCCAGGATTCGGCGCCTGGCGAGAGACCAGGGTGCACCGGCGTTCTCCGTCTTCGGCGTCCCGGGCATCCCACGACAGCCCAACGGAAAAGTCGACCGCGCGAAACTGGCTGCGGACATGGAGGCTCCGTGCGACGACGCCGATCAGGATCCGCGGGCCGTCGCGCTTGCCGAACTGTGGAGCCGGCTGCTGGAACGTCCCATCGGGCCCAGCGCCTCGCTGTTGGACGAGGGCATCGGTTCACTGGACCTGATTCGGATCCTGCCGGAGACGCGACGGTTCCTCGAGTGGCAGCTGTCCATTCTCGATCTGATCGGTGCGGACTCCGCCGCCGGCATCGTCGACCGCCGGCCCGACGTCGACAGCTGGATGGACGAGGAGACTGCGGCCCACATCGCCGCCGACCTGGCGGCGGTGGGGCAGCCGGGACCGGTCTTTGCACGGGCCACCCGCGGGCGCAGTGCGCAGACCGTCGTGATCCTGGGTGCCTCGGGCATTCTGGGCACCGGCTTCGCGCAGGCGATCCTCGACCGCAAGCATGCCGGCCTCGACTGTCCCGACGTCGTGTTCGCCGCCAGATCACCACTGCCCGAACATGACCCGTGGTCCGGCCTGCACTCGGCCGACGGCGTGGACATCGTGCGGATACCTGCCGACCCCACCGCCGCGGAGCTGGGCGACCTTCTCGACGGCGCCCGCACCGTCGTGAACTGCATCGGTAACACGAATGTGTTGGTGCCCTACCGCCGGCTCCGGGCGGCCAACGTTTCGGCGCTGGCGTCGGTCGCGGATGCGTGTGCGCGGCGCGGGGCCGGGCTGGTGCAGCTGTCGACCTTCGTGGTGAACGCCGACGTGGCGGCGCCCCGCGTCACCGACCCCCGCCACGCGCCGTACCCCTACGCCGCGTCGAAGTCTTTGGCGGAGATCGTCGTGTCCCGCGCCGCGGGTGGCCTGGACTTCTCGGTGGTGCGGCTGCCCCGGGTGCTGGGCGACGCCCACCAGCGCGCGCGGTCGTCGGACATCCTGGTCGCGATGGTCGATGCGTGCACCGCGTTGGGGGTGTGCCCGGTGGTGCCGGTCACCGAAGAGGTCACCACCGGGGTGGCCGCCGCACAGAGCATTCTCGGCCTGCTTCCCGGGCTGTCACCCGCGATCGCGCTGGGCCGTGGCATGGCGGTCCTGCGCGGCGAAAAGGTGCCCTACACGGCGTTTCTCAGCAGCCTCGGATTCGAGGCCATCGAGCTCGCGGAGTGGAGGGGCCGGTTGGATCGCAGCGTGTGGGCCGCCCGGAATCCGCAGCGGTGGGCGGTACTCGATGGGTGGCTCGGGTTGGGCGCCAGCTTGCGGGGCCGCACGTATGCCGACTATCTGGCCGAATATCCCACTGTCGGCGTCGATTTCACGGCTGTCGCGGAATGCACCAGTGCGCCTGAGCCGCTTCGCGGTGTCTTCGGCGCTGATCAGATTGTGAGGAAATGACATTGACGGATGTGACCGAACCCCGGCACGAGGCACCGAGCGTGGGCGTGAGCTATCTCGACATCACCGGAATGTCGTGCGTGATGTGTGCCCGCCGTGTGCAGAAGGCGCTCAACAAGATCGACGGGGTGCACGCGTCGGTCAGTTTCGCCGCCAAGACCGCCACCGTCGAGACCGACGGTGACGTCAACCCGGCCGAACTGTGCGAGGCCGTGGCGGCAGTGGGCTACGGCGCCGCGCCGCGCGCCGAGGCGCCCGTGGTGGACAGCGCGGCGCGCGGCCCACTGCAGCGGTTCGTCGGCGGCCTGCTCGGCCGCGGGCACTGACCGACATGTCCTAATTTGTGGGCCCCATGGCGTAGACGCCATGGGGCTGGGCGTCGCACGATAGAGGCGTGACGCGATCTGTGGTGCTGCTCGGCTTTCGCGGGGTGCAGGCCCTCGACGTCGTCGGCCCGTTCGAGGTGTTCACGGGCGCGACGCTGCAACTGGCCGCGATGGGACGGAGCGACGAGGGCTACGCGCCGGTCCTGGCCGCGGCCGACGGCGGTCCCGTCACCACCTTGACCGGGCTCGAGTTCGTCACCAAGCCGCCACCCGACCCGAACGAACCGATCGACACCATCGTGCTGCCCGGCGGTATGGGTGTCGACGAGGCCCGGGCCGACCCCGCCGTCATCGACTGGATTCGCGCCGCCGCACCGCACGCGCGCCGCATCGTCAGCGTCTGCAACGGCGCGTTCCTGGCCGCGGAGGCCGGCCTGCTCGACGGTTGCCCGGCCACCACGCACTGGGCCTCGGCCGACAAGCTTGCCAGTGAATTCCCTTGCATCGCAGTCGATGCCGATCCGATTTTCATCCGCAGCTCGGAGCAGGTGTGGACGGCGGCGGGCGTCACCGCGGGCATCGATCTGGCCCTGGCGCTCGTCGAAGACGACTACGGCACCGACGTCGCCCAGAACGTCGCCCGCTGGCTGGTCTTGTACCTGCGCCGGCCCGGCGGGCAGACGCAGTTCGCGCCGCCGGTCTGGATGCCGCGCGCCAAGCGCGAACCGATTCGCGACGTACAGGAGCTCATCGAGGCCGAACCCGGCGGGGCACACAGTGTTCCGGAGCTGGCGCGCGCCGCCGCGATGAGCCCGCGGCACTTCACCCGCACCTTCACGGCCGAGGTGGGGGAGCCGCCGGCGGCCTACGTCGAGCGGGTCCGCACCGATGCGGCTCGCCGGCAACTCACCGAGACCGACGACACCGTCACCGCCATCGCCGCCCGCTGCGGCTTCGGCAGCGCCGAGACGCTGCGCCGCAGTTTCGTTCGGCGCGTTGGGGTTTCACCAGACCAATACCGCAAGACGTTCGCGTAGGGAGAGATCATGCAAGTTGCCATCGTCCTGTACCCGGGTTTCACTGCCCTCGACTTCATCGGGCCCTATGAGTCGTTGCGCTGGCTGCCGGACACCGAGGTCCGGTTCGTCTGGCACGAGCCGGGCCCGATCGTCGCCGACTCCGGCGTGCTGTTGGTGGGCGCCACCCACTCGTTCGACGAGACGCCGACGCCCGACATCATCCTGATCCCGGGCGGCTTCAGCACCCTGGAGCACGCCCGCGACGAGAAGCTGCTGGACTGGCTGCGGCGGGCCCACGAGACCACCACGTGGACGGCGTCGGTGTGCTCGGGTTCGGTGATCCTGGGCGCGTCCGGACTGTTGAAGGGCAAGCGCGCGACGTCGCACTGGGCGGCCGTGCAGCTGCTGCGCACGTTCGGCGTCGAACCCGTCACCGACGAGCGCATCGTGCAGTCGGCCGACCGCATCGTCACCTGCGCGGGTGTCTCGGCCGGCATCGACCTCGGCCTGTGGCTGGCCGCGCAGATCGGCGGCGAGGACAAGGCCAAGGCCATTCAGCTGTCCATGGAATACGACCCGCAGCCCCCGTTCGACTCCGGGCACATGTCGAAGGCCTCGGCGGCCACCAAGGCCAGTGCGACGGCCCTGATGTCCCGTGAGCTCCTCAAGCCGACGGCACTCAAGCACACCACGGCACTGCTGTGGGACCAGGCCGTAAAGAAGGTCCGTTCCCGCCGTTGACCTCAGGGATTTGTGCACGATTTTCCGCGCCCACCGCGGAAAATCGTGCACAAATCCCGGGTCCAGTAACCTCGGCCGGGTGAATCTGGCATACGACGACCGTGGCGGATCCGGCGAGCCGGTGCTGTTCATCGCGGGACGGGGCGGCGCAGGCCGCACCTGGCACCTGCATCAGGTACCGGCGTTCCAGCGGGCCGGCTTCCGCTGCATCACGTTCGACAACCGCGGCATCGGCGCCACCGAGAACGCCATCGGCTTCTCCACCGACCAGGCGGTCGCGGACACCGCATCGCTGATCAACAAGGTCGTCGGCGGCCCGGTGCGCGTCGTCGGCGTGTCGATGGGGTCGTTCATCGCCCAGGAACTCATGGTCGCCCGGCCCGAGCTGGTGTCCTCGGCGGTGCTCATGGCCACGCGCGGCCGGGAGGACCGGGCCCGCACGTTCTTCCGCGAGGCCGAGCGGGCGCTGCTGGCCGCCGGTATCGAGTTGCCGCCCGAGGTCGACGCGAAAAACCGTCTGCTGGAGAACTTTTCACCCAAGACCTTGAACGACGACCGTGCCGTCCAGGACTGGATCGAAATGTTCACCATGTGGCCGACCAAGCCCACCCCGGGGCTGCGGGCCCAGCTGGCCGTCGCGCCGGAGACCAACCGGCTACCGGCCTACCGCCAGATCGCGGTGCCGGTGCAGGTGATCGGGTTCGCCGACGACGTCGTGCTGCCGCCGCACCTGTCCAAGGAAGTGGCCGACGCGATCCCGCTGGGCCGCTACCTGGAAATCCCCGACGCCGGGCACCTCGGCTTCATCGAGCGCCCCGACGCGGTGAACGCCGCGATGCTGGAATTCTTCGCTGCCAATCCGGTGTGACACGCTGTAGCAATGAACCCGTCGACGATTCAGGCGCGGGTCGTCGTCGATGAACTGATCCGCGGCGGCGTCCGTGACGTGGTGCTGTGCCCCGGCTCACGTAACGCCCCGCTGGCGTTCGCGCTGGCCGACGCCGACCGGGCCGGCCGCTTGCGGCTGCATGTCCGCATCGACGAGCGCACCGCCGGCTACCTGGCCGTCGGCCTGGCGGTCTCGGCCGGCTCGCCGGTCTGCATCGCGATGACGTCGGGCACCGCGGTGGCCAACCTCGGTCCGGCGGTGATCGAGGCCAACTACGCCCGCGTGCCGCTGATCGTGCTGAGTGCCAACCGGCCGTACGAACTGCTGGGCACCGGCGCCAACCAGACCATGGAGCAGCTCGGCTATTTCGGCAACCAGGTGCGGGCCACCATCAGCCTGGGCCTGGCCGAGCCGACGGCCGACGTCGCCGCCTCCAATGCCCAGTGGCGGTCGGCCACATGCCGGGTCCTGGTGGCGGCCAAGGGTTCTCGCACCGCCAATGCCGGACCCGTGCAGTTCGACATCCCGCTGCGGGAGCCGCTGGTCCCGGACACCGCCGAAGATGGCCCCTACGCGCCGGAAGGCCGCCCTGACGGCAAGCCGTGGACCTACACCCCGCCCGTCACGTTCGACCAGCCCCTCGAGATCGACCTGACGCCCGACACCGTCGTCATCGCCGGCCACGGCGCGGGCCGGCACGAGAACCTCGCGCACCTGCCGACCGTCGCCGAACCGACCGCGCCGCCGGCCGACAACCCACTGCATCCGCTGGCGTTGTCACTGGTCCGGCCGCAGCAGGTGATCATGCTGGGCCGGCCCACACTGCACCGGCCGGTGTCGGCGCTGCTGGCCGACCCGTCGGTGCCCGTCTATGCCCTGACCACCGGCCCGCGCTGGCCCGACGTGTCCGGCAATTCGCAGGCCACCGGCACGCGGGCCATCACGTCGGGCACTCCCGATCCGGCCTGGCTCGCGAAGTGTGCCGAGGCCAACACCCGCGCCGAGCACGCGGTGCGGGACCAGCTGGCGGCCTACGAACTGACCACGGGCCTGCACGTCGCGGCCGCCGTCGCCGACGGGCTGCAGTCCGGCGACCAGCTGGTGCTCGGCGCCTCCAACCCGGTGCGTGACGCCGCGCTCGTCGGGCTGAATTCGCACGGCATCTCGGTGCGGTCCAACCGCGGCGTCGCCGGCATCGACGGCACGGTGTCGACGGCGATCGGCGCCGCGCTCGCCCACACGTCGGGCCGGACCGTCGCGCTCATCGGTGACCTGACCTTCGTCCACGACAGCTCGGGCCTGCTGATCGGCCCCACCGAGCCGATGCCCAAGGCGCTGACCATCGTGGTCTCCAACGACAACGGCGGCGGCATCTTCGAGCTGCTGGAGCAGGGCGATCCCCGCTTCTCCGACGTGTCGTCGCGCATCTTCGGCACCCCGCACGACGTCGACGTCGCGGCCCTGTGCCGGGCGTACCACGTCGAGTGCCGGCAGGTGGAGGCCGACGGGCTGGCCACCGCGCTGCGCGAACCGTTCGAGGGGATGCGCGTGCTGGAGGTCAAGGCCGACCGGTCCACCCTGCGGGCGCTGCACGCATCGATACGGGCGGCGATCAAGGCCGCGCCGTGATCCCCGAACCCCTGCGCTGCAGGTTGAACACGTTGTGGGACAACCTGATTCTGCGGGTCTTCGGTGACGGCAAGGAGACCCGGTCGCAGCGCGTCATCCGCCGGATCCGGATCGGGATCGTGATCATGGGCTGCCTGGTGACCCTGCAGTCGGTGCTGCTGGTGCTCGGCGCGTGGCGCAACGACCAGCAGATCGAGCACAACATGGGCACGGCGGCCGCGGAGGTGCTCTCGGCGGGTCCGCGACGCTCCACCATCGAGTTCGTGACGCCCGACCGCGTCACCTACCGGCCCGAGCTGGGGGTGCTGTACCCGTCCGAGCTGGAGACCGGGATGCGCATCTACGTCGAGTACGACCGCAGCAACCCGGACCTGGTCCGGGTGCAGAACCGCAACGCGTCGCTGGCCGTCATCCCGGCCGGGTCGATCGCCGTGGTGGGCTGGTTGGTCGCCGGTGCGCTGCTCTGGATCGTGACGCTCGTGCAGCGCCGGCTGGGTTAGGTCTGCCGGCCGGCGGTCAGCTTGGCCAGCCACCCGTCTTCCTGGATGTCCACCACGGTGTTGCCGGTGAGGTCGTACACCGTCGGGGTGCCGGCGTCGCCGTCGCGGATTTCCTGCAGCCGGGTCTCGTTGGTGATCGTCATTTCGTCGGTGTCGACGGCGTGTTCACCGAACTGGATGGTGGCCACGGCCTCGGCGCTGACGCCGGCATCGGCGGCCCAGCCCGCGAGCTGACCGTCCGATGGCGCCGACCCTCCCGGATTCTGGTGGCCCCACAGCGTCGCGACGTACGCCTGCAGCGCGGGCGCCGACGTGCCGTGCGCGGCGGCCAGGAACATCGCGTTGGCCACCTTGGCCGAATAGCCGTACTCGGTGTCCAGGAACGTCACCGGGCGGTAGGTGACGGTCAGCAGGCCGAGGGCGATCAGGCTCTTCAGCTCCGGACCGTCGGTGTCCTGCAGGTGGGCGCAGTGGGTGCACTGCGGCTCGGTGTACACCTCGATCTGCGCCGGGGCGTCGGGGCGGCCGGCGATGATGCCGAAGCCGTCCGCGGTGAGCGCGACGCCCGGCAGATCCGGGTCCCGGAGTGCCGATCCGGTGACGGTACGGCCGCAGCCGGTTGACCCGGCGAGGAGGACCAGCGCGGTGGCCGAAGCGAGGATCAGCCGAGGTAGACGCATGCCGGCCCCTTTCTCACCCCGGTGCGACAGACGATACCGGTGGTACCCGAGTTGTGCGTGTCTTCGCGTCGCGTACCCCTGACGGTCACCTGACGGTCAGGCTGCGCTGCCAGCCTGCAGGTGTGCGAGTTGCGATCGTGGCGGAGTCCTTTCTCCCGAATGTCAACGGCGTCACCAATTCGGTGCTCCGGGTGCTGGAGCACCTCCACCGGAACGGCCACGAGGCGCTGGTGATCGCGCCGGACACACCGCGGGGCGAAAAGCCCGCAGACACTTTTCACGGCGATGTGCCCGTGCATCGCATCCCGTCCCGCATGTTCCCGAAGGTGACGTCGTTGCCGCTGGGTGTGCCGCGGCCGCGAATGGTGCGGGTACTGCGCGACTTTCGGCCCGACGTCGTGCACCTGGCGTCGCCGGCGCTGCTGGGCTACGGCGGCCTGCACGCCGCGCGCTTCCTCGACATCCCGACCGTCGCGGTGTTCCAGACCGATATCGCCGGTTTCGCGCAGAGCTACGGCGTCGGCATGATGACGAAGACCGCGTGGGCCTGGAACCGGCACCTGCACTCGCGCGCCGACCGGACCCTCGCGCCGTCCAGCGCGACGATGGAAGACCTTGTCACCCATCGGATTCCGCGCGTGTACAAGTGGGGCCGCGGCGTCGACGTCACCGGTTTCGCACCGTCGGCGCGCAGTGCCGCGCTGCGGGCGCAGTGGTCGCCCGAGGGCAAGCCGGTGGTGGGTTTCGTCGGCCGGCTGGCGCCGGAGAAGCACGTCGAACGGCTGGCCGCGCTGGCCGGCCGCGACGATCTGCAGCTCGTGGTCGTCGGCGAGGGTATCGATCAACCCAAGCTCGAAAAGCTGCTGCCGACAGCGGTTTTCACCGGCGCGCTGTACGGGCGGGAACTGGCCACGGCATACGCCAGCATGGACGTGTTCGTGCACCCGGGGGAGCACGAGACGTTCTGTCAGGCGGTGCAGGAGGCCATGGCGTCAGGTCTGCCGGTCATCGCGCCGGATGCGGGTGGCCCGCGTGATCTGGTGACACCCATGCACACCGGATTGCTCTTGCCGGTGGCGGATTTCGAGGGGTCGCTGCCGGCCGCGGTCGACCACCTGCTGGCCGAGCGGTCCCGCTACTCGCTCGCCGCCCGCCGCAGCGTGCTCGGCCGCACCTGGCCCGCCGTGTGCGACGAACTGCTCGGCCACTACGCCGCCGTCCTCGGCGAGCGTCGCGCCCTCGCTGCCTGACGCTGCCTGATTCCCCGCGAGCGTGCGTGTTTGCTTGCGACACGCCGTATTCGGTGTGTATGAATGTCGCGCTCGTGGCCACCGAGAGTGACGAATCTGCACGTGTCGACCGGCGTGCCGTGCGCAGACATGCACGCTCGGCGGGAGTTCAGCTCACGTGGACGAGGTCGTACACGTAGGACCGGTCGTCCTTGCGGCTCACCCACGTACCCTCGGGTGGCAGGTAGCCGAACCCCGCGTGGTCGAACGGGCGGCTCGACACCGCGCCCAGCTCCGTGCACACCACCCACCCGAAGTGCGGCAGTCGCCGGCACCAGATGTCCAGGTCGACCCGCTTGTACGACGGAAACCCGTGCGCCTCGCCGTCTTCGGCGAACTCATAGGTCAATCCGTCGTCCCGTCGGACGAATTTCAGTCCCGCCATGAAGTTCCTTCGGTCAGCCCTGCGCCAGCTCGGCCACCGGCTGCCACTCTTCCCAAGTGCGCAACCGGTTTTCGTAGTCGGTCTTGGCGATCTGCAGCGGAGCACTACCGAAAAAGACTCGCAGCGGCGGCTTCTCGGCATCGACGATCTTGAGCACCGCGGCTGCTGACGCCTCCGGGTTGCCCGGCACCGCGTTGCGCTCGCTGCGCCAGCGGGCGACGTCCGCCCGCAGCCCGTCGTACGCCTCGAGCTCGGTGGTCCGCTTGGCCGACGCGCCGCTCCAATCCGTCGAGAATCCCCCGGGCTCGATGAGCGTGACGTGAATCCCGAACCGTTCCACCTCGGCCGCCAGCGACTGCGAGAAGCCCTCGAGCGCCCACTTCGACGCGTGGTAGGCGCCGAGGCCGGCGAACGCGCTGATGCCGCCGATCGAGGACACCTGGATGATGTGCCCGCTGCCCTGCGCACGCAGGTACGGCAGTGCGGCCTGTGTGATCCACAGCGCGCCGAAGACGTTGGTTTCGATCTGATCCCGCGCCTCGGCCTCCGACAGCTCCTCGATGAAGCCGAACTGGCCGTAACCCGCGTTGTTGACGACGACGTCCAACCGGCCGAAGTGCTCGTGCGCTGTCTTCACCGCGGCGAAGTCGGCGTCGCGGTCGGTGACGTCGAGCGTGATGGGCAGCAGCGCCTCGCCGTACTTGGCCACCAGGTCGTCGAGCGTCGACACGTCCCGTGCCGTTGCGGCCACCTTGTCACCGCGCTCGAGCGCCGCAGCCGTCCACTCGCGCCCGAAACCGCGCGAGGTACCCGTGATGAACCAGACTTTTGTCCCCATGCGGCTTACAGCTCCCGAAGTGCCCGTTCCATTCCCGCCCCGCCGCAGACGCGGGGCGCTGGAGCAGCCGGTAGCGTCATATCCGTGAGTCGCGCGTCATTGGAGAAGGATCCGCACGAGGTTGCGTCGATGTTCGACGGCGTCGCCCGTCGCTATGACATCACCAACACCGTGCTGTCCCTGGGGCAGGACCGGTTCTGGCGGCGGCAGACGCGGGCGGCGCTGCGTATCGGCCCAGGTGACAAGGTCCTGGATTTGGCTGCCGGCACCGCGGTGTCGACCGTCGAGCTCGCGACGTCGGGCGCCTGGTGTGTGGCCTGTGATTTCTCGGTCGGCATGCTCGCGGCGGGGGCGGACCGGAAGGTCCCGAAGGTGGCCGGTGACGCCACCAGACTGCCGTTCGACGACGGCGTCTTCGACGCGGTCACCATCAGCTTCGGGCTGCGCAACGTCGTCGACTTCAGCGCCGGCCTGCGCGAGATGGCCCGGGTGACCCGGCCCGGCGGCCGCCTGGTGGTGTGCGAGTTCTCCACGCCGACCAACCGGCTCTTCGCGACGGCCTACAAGGAGTACCTGATGAAGGCGCTCCCGACGATGGCCACCGCGGTGTCGTCCAACCCCGAGGCGTACGTCTACCTTGCCGAGTCCATCCGGGCCTGGCCCGACCAGGACGACCTGGCCCGCAAGATCGAGGCGGCCGGCTGGTCGCAGGTGCGCTGGCGCAACCTGACCGGAGGGATCGTCGCGCTGCACGCCGCCGTCAAGCCGTGAGTATTCCCGTCCTCGCGGTCGCCGGTTTCCTCGGCGCGGGCAAGACCACACTGCTGAACCACCTGCTGCGTAACGGCCGCGGCGCGCGAATCGGCGTGCTGGTCAACGACTTCGGGTCCGTCAACATCGACGCGATGCTGGTCGCCGGTCAGGTCGACGCCATGGCGTCACTGTCCAACGGGTGCATCTGCTGCGTCGCCGAGGACGGTGAGGTCGCCGAGATGCTGGGCAAGCTGGCCGCCGTCCGCCCGGCCCTGGACCTGATCGTGGTGGAGGCCAGCGGCGTCGCCGAGCCGCCCGCGGTGGCGCGGACCATCATGACGGCCGACTCCGACGACTTCCATTACGCCGGCCTGATCCTGGTGGTCAGCGCGACCGAGCCGGAGTTCGGGCACGGCCTTCCGGTCGCCGACCTCGTGGTGCTGAACCGGGCCTCCGAGGCCACCGACATCGATGACGTGCTGGCCCGGATTCGCGCGCAGAATCCGCGGGTTCCGGTGCAGCCCACCGATTTCGCGCGGATCGACCCGACGCTGCTCATCGACATCCCCGAGCGCGCCCCGCAGGCACAGCTGTCGTTCGACGAGCTGCTGTACGACGAGCACGACCACGACCATCCCGTCTACCAGTCCGTCGAATACACCACCGGCGACGTGCTGAATCCCCGCCGGTTGCTGGCGCTGCTGCGTGACCGGCCCGAAGGCCTGTACCGGGCAAAGGGTTTCGTCGACTTCGGTGCGGGACACCGGTACCTGCTGCAGCTGGTGGGCGGCTCCCTGCGGCTGCAGAAGCGCCGCGGCAGCGGCACCCAACTGGTGTGCATCGGTACCGGCATGGACACCGACGCCGTGCGGGCGGCGCTGCACGAGTGCACCACCGAACCGGCCGACGAGAACGCCATCCTCGGAGTCCACAAGTACGTGGTGCAGTAGCCCGGGATCGGCGCCTTCAGCGTTGACTGCGAACTGACGTCGCAAAAGGTCGAGTGCCTATGTGCGTAGGTTCGCAGTCAACGCCGGCACAGGCGCCGGATATTCTGGCCCCTCACCTGAGTTCGAGGAGATGTGTTGTTCAAGGTCAATGAGTACTTCGATGGCAAGGTCGCATCGATCGCGTTCGCGCCCGCCGAGGGCCCCGCGACCGTCGGCGTCATGGCCGTCGGCGAATACGAATTCGGCACCTCGAGCCTCGAGATCATGCACGTGGTGTCCGGCGCCCTGACCGTCAAATTGCCCGGCAGCGAGGAGTGGGAAACCTTCGCCGCCGGAACGCAATTCACCGTGCCGGCCGACAGCAAGTTCGGCGTCCGGGTCGAGGTCGAGACCGCGTACCTCTGCGAATACCGGTAGCTTTCCGCCCACGGTGAACTTGGTCGCGACTTTTCGGAAAGTCGCGACCAAGTTCGCATTCGGCACCAAGATGGGGCCATGCCTTACGGACGCCTCGCTGACCCTGACCGCACCATCGGCACCGATCCCCGTGCCGACCCGCGCATGGTCAAGGCGCTCGCCGCGTTCGGCATGGACGGCCGACTGCCGGAAGCGCCCCTGACCGTCGACGCTCCGCTGGCGCAGCGCATCGAGTTCTCCAACTTCGCCGAGCAGGGGACCGGGGCGGTTCTCAAGATGTTCGGGGAGCAGGCCCCGCCCGCCGAGGGTGTCACGACTACGACGACCACCATCACCGGCGCCGACGGCAACGAGATCACGCTGTTCATCAGCCGGCCCACCGACGCCGACGGCCCGCTGCCGGGCCTGGTGCACCTGCACGGCGGCGGCATGGCGATCTGCAGCGCCGCGGACATCCAGTACGTCCGGCTGCGCGAAAACCTCGCCGCCGCAGGCCTTGTCGTCGTCGGCGTCGAGTTCCGCAACTCCGGCGGCGCGCTCGGTCCGCACCCGTTCCCGGCCGGCCTCGACGACTGCGCCGCGGGCGTTCGGTGGGCGGCGGCGAACAAAGCCGAGCTGGGGATCAGTCACGTCATCGTGTCGGGGGAGTCCGGCGGCGGCAACCTGACGCTGACGGTCGCGCTGAAAGCCAAGCGGGAAGGCTGGATCGGTGAGATCGCCGGCGTCTACGCCCAGTGCCCGTACATCTCGAACCGGTGGCTGGAGGACTGCGACGAGCTGCCGTCACTGCGGGAGAACGACCAGTACTTCATCAGCCGCCTGCAGCTCGCCCTGCTGGGCTCGATCTATGACCCGGACCAGCAGCACGCGCAGGATGGCACCTGCTGGGCCGCCGAGGCCACCGATCTGGAGCTGGAAGGCCTTCCGCCGCACGTCATTTCGGTCAACGAGCTCGACCCGCTGCGCGACGAGGGCCTGATCTACTACCGCAGGCTGGCCGCGGCCGGCGTCAGCGCCGTCGGCCGGATCGTCGCGGGCACCTGCCATGCCGGGGACATCCTGCTCGCCGGTGCCATGCCCGACGTCTTCGCCGCAACGGTGCGCGACATCGTCGGGTTCGCGCGGTCGGTCAGCTGAACGGCTTGCGCTGATCCAACCGGCGCGAACCGCGTCCGGCGCGGCGCCAGAGGCGGGCGACCATGTCGGTGTCCTCCTCGGTCACCAGGTTGCCCATGGCCCGCACCGCGACCGTCATCAGGTACTGCGACCGCATCGCGACGGGCCCCGTCAGCGGCAGGAACTTCGGGATCGTCAACAGGATGGCCAAGCGGCGGGCCACCGAGAACCCGGCGGCGTAGTGCTGCTGCAGCAGTGCGGGCCAGGCCGCGCTCAGGTCACCCGAGCCGAGTAGGTCGGCAGCGAGCCGGCCGGTCTCCAGGCCGTAGTCGATGCCCTCGCCGTTGAGCGGGTTGACGCATGCCGCCGCATCACCGACCAGCATCCAGTTCGGTCCCGCGACCCCGGACACGGCGCCGCCCATCGGCAGCAGCGCCGACTTGGCCAGCCGCGGCTGACCTTCGAAGCCCCACTCGTCGCGGCGCAGGTTGGTGTAGTGGGCCAGTAGCGGGCGCAGCGCGGCGTCGGCCGGACGTTTCTCGGTGGCCAGCGCACCCACGCCGATGTTCACGTCGCCGTTGCCCAGCGGGAAGATCCAGCCGTAGCCCGGCAGCACCTCCCCCGCGGGGGAGCGCAGCTCCAGGTGCGACGTGATCCACGGCTCGGCGTGCCGCGGCGTCGCGATGTAGGCGCGGATCGCGACGCCGTACACCGTCTCCTGGTGCCATTGCCGGCCCAGGACACGGCCCAGCGTCGAGCGGGCGCCGTCGGCCACGACGAGTTCGGTGCAGCTCACCTCTTGTCCGTCGTCGAGCTGCAACGTGGTCACCCGGCCGGCCGCATCGTGGGAGACGGCGACGGCCTTGACGCCCAGCAGCATCTTCGCCCCGGAGTCGGCGGCGACCTGACGAATCCGGTCGTCGAGCTCGGCGCGGGGAACCGCGCTGCTGGTGGCCGGGAACGACGGCCCCGGCCAGCGCACCTCGCGCTGCGCGCCGAAGCCGGCCAGCCGCAGCCCGTGGTGGCTGACGTGGCCGTCGAGCCAATCGCCGAGTCCCAGCTCACGCAGTTCGGCAATGGCCCGCGGCGTCAGCCCGTCGCCGCAGGCCTTGTCCCGGGGAAACTGCGCCGAGTCGATCACCAGGACGTCGCGGCCCCGGCGCGCTGCCCAGGCGGCAGCGGCGGAACCTGCCGGCCCGGCTCCGACCACGACCACATCTGCGTGCACGACCATGCCGCCCAGTATGTTGGACCCATGAAGACACCAGCGACAGTGGTCGCGGGCGTGGACTTTGGTGACGCCGCCTTCGCCGCGCAGGTTCGTGACGCGGTCGCGCGCATCGAAGACCTGATGTCGACCGAGCTGGGCAAAGCCGACGAGCTGATGGCCGAAGCGGTCCAGCACCTGTTCCAGGCCGGTGGCAAGCGGTTCCGTCCGCTGTTCACCGTGTTGTCGGCGTCGCTGGGGCCGGACCCCGACAACAACGACGTCGCGATCGCCGGCGCCGTCATCGAGCTGGTGCACCTGGCGACGCTCTACCACGACGACGTCATGGACGAGGCGCAGGTGCGGCGCGGCGCGGACAGCGCCAACGCCCGCTGGGGCAACAACATCGCGATCCTGGCCGGCGACTACCTGTTCGCCACCGCCTCGCGGCTGGTGTCCCGGCTGGGGCCCGACGCGGTGCGCGTCATCGCCGACACCTTCGCCCAGCTGGTGACCGGCCAGATGCGCGAGACCCGTGGCGCCCTCGAAGGCGCCGACCCCGTCGAGCACTACCTGAAGGTCGTGTACGAGAAGACGTCATGCCTGATCGAGGCGTCCGGCCGGTTCGGTGCGACGTTCTCCGGCTCCGATGAGGAGCAGATCGAGCGGCTGAGCCGGCTCGGCGGCATCGTCGGCACCATCTTCCAGATCTCCGACGACATCATCGACATCGACAGCGATCCCGACGAATCGGGCAAGGTGCCGGGAACCGATCTGCGCGAAGGCGTACACACCCTGCCGGTGCTGTACGCGCTGCAGGAGACCGGACCCGACGCCGACCGGCTGCGGGTGTTGCTGGCCAAGCCCATCGACAACGACGCCGACCTCGCCGAGGCGCTGGCGCTGCTGCGCGCGTCGCAGGGCATGGTCGAGGCCAAGCGCACCGTTCAGCGCTTCGCCGCGGACGCTCGCGCCGAGTTGGACAACCTGCCGGATCTGCCCGGCCGGTTGGCGCTGCTCAACCTGGTCGAGTACACCGCTGACCGCCACGGCTGACCTCCCACCGGGACACCCTGGAACCAGGCACCAGTTGCCGAGCGTTCAATTCAGTGAGTTTGACTGCGCTGGAGGAGGTAGCCGATGACGTGGAATCCGCACGCGAACACCGCGAAGACGTTCGCGCTGCTGGCGGGCTTCTCGACGCTCATCGTGCTGATCGGGTCGCTGTTCGGCAAGAACATCATGTACCTGGCGGTGCTGTTCGCCATCGGCATGAACGCCTACGTCTACTTCAACAGCGCCAAGATGGCGCTGCGGGCCATGCACGCACAGCCGGTCAGCGAGATGCAGGCGCCCGCGATGTACCGCATCGTCCGCGAGCTCGCCACCACCGCGCGCCAGCCGATGCCGCAGCTGTACATCAGCGACACCGACGCCCCCAACGCGTTCGCCACGGGGCGCAATCCCCGCAATGCCGCGGTCTGCTGCACGACGGGCATCCTGAACATCCTCACCGAGCGCGAGCTACGCGCCGTGCTGGGGCATGAGCTGTCGCACGTCTACAACCGCGACATCCTGATCTCGTGCGTCGCGGGCGCCATGGCGTCGGTGGTGACCGCACTGGTCAACGTCGCTTACTTCATCGGCATGTTCGGCGGCGGCGACCGCGACGACCGGCCCAATCCCTTTGTCCTGCTCGTGCTTTCGATCGTCGGCCCGCTGGCCGCGACCATCATCCGGCTGGCGGTGTCGCGCTCACGCGAGTACCAGGCCGACCAGTCGGGCGCCGAGCTGACGGGTGACCCGCTGGCGCTGGCGAGCGCGCTGCGCAAGATCAGCGCCGGCGTGCAACAGGCCCCGCTGCCGCCCGAGCCGCAGCTGGCCGACCAGGCCCACCTGATGATCGCCAACCCGTTCCGGGCCGGCGAGAAGATCGGCAAGCTGTTCTCGACGCACCCACCCATCGAGGACCGCATCGCGCGCCTGGAGCGTATGGCGGGGCGGTAGTTCCGCGGAGTTGCCCGCGCTTCTGCGTTGACCCTGCGTTGAGGGTCTTGGTTACTCGGACTTTTGGGCCCTGGTTGCAGGGTCAACGGCACCCGCGGCTGATTCCCTATTGACCCTGCGTTGAGGGTCGTCGTCTCTCGCACTTTTTCGCCCTGGCTTCAGGGTGGATGCAGCACTGCCCGGTCAGGCTCGCCAAACTCATAGAAACATACCCCCTGGGGGTACTTGACGCACGCTCGCCGCGCTGCGTAACGTCGTCCACGTCAGGTACCCCCAGGGGGTATGCAAACGAGAAGGGATTCAGCGATGACGGTGGCGGCAACTCCGAAGACCGATTGGCATCTACGCGGCGAGTGGTTCGATGTGTGCAGCTGCAAACTGCCCTGCCCGTGCAGCTTCGCGCAGGAGCCCACGCACGGCGACTGCCTGTTCACTCTCGTCTGGCAGGTGCACGAAGGGCATTACGGCACAACCGATCTCAGCGGTCTCGGGGTGGTGGCCCTGGGTGAGTTCGCCGGCAACATGTGGATCGGCGACCCGGACGCCACCATGAAGCTGATGTTCTACATCGACGAGAAGGCCGACGCCGATCAGCGCGCGGCTCTGGAGCGGATCTTCCGCGGCGACGAGGGCGGCTGGCCGGGGGAGTTTGGCAGTCTGATCAGCGAGCTGCGGGGCATCGAGTACGCGCCGATCAACTTCGCCGCGGCCGACGACCTCGCCTACTGGCGGGCGGAGATTCCGGGCAAGGTCGACGTCCGCGTCGACGCGCTGACGGGGCCGACGGCCGATCCGAACCGTCGCGTGACGACCGTCAACGCTCCGGGCGCGGAAGTCGGCCCGGGCCAGGTGGCGACGTGGGGCGTGGTCAAGAAGGCCGACGCCGTCGGCTTCGACTTCTCCCACGAGTACCTCGGCGTCTCCAGCAAGCACTTCCCGTTCGACTGGCGGCCCGACGGCGAACTGCCGAACGTCGAGTTGCCGTCCGCCGCGGAGGCGGCCGGCGGATGCTGCTGCGGCTGAGCTGACGAGGACCCGGAAATGACACTGCGCCCAGGGCCTGCCGCTCTCGCGGGGTACGGCCCTGGGCACAGGATCAATCAGGTACTACTCGGCAACCTCGACCAGACGGTCCACGCTGACCGGCGTCACCCGGAGGGCGGCCGCGGTGCCGATGTCATAGAACAACCCGATCACCTCGAGGTCGCCGGCGCGGTGCCGGGCCCGGACCAGCGGGTGGGCGGCGAGGGTCTGCGCCTGAAGTGCGACGTTGACCATCGACAGCTGGTCGACGACGCCGAACCCTTCCTCGGCCGCGGCGACGGCCACGGGGTGCCGGCCCTCGTCGAAGGCGCGCAACGTCGCATCGCCGTGCTCCAGCCAGGTGTGCAGGTGCTCGTCGTGACCCTGATCGCCGCCCAGCAGCGCGGTCATGGCGCCGCAGCTGGAGTGGCCGCACACCACGATCGACGAGACCTCCAGGACCTCGACGGCGAAGGCGATGGCCGCCTCGACCGAGGCGTCGGCGCGTCCCTCCGGGATCAGGTTGCCGACGTTGCGGACCGTCAGCAGGTCACCGGGGCCACTGCTGGTGATGACGTTGGGCACGACCCGCGAGTCGACGCAGGTGATGAACAGCGTCTCCGGCTTCTCGGTGTGGGCCAGGTCTTCCATGTGCGGGCGCAGCACGGGTGCGGTGCGGCGGTGGTAGGTCTCCAGGCCCTCCATCACAGAAGAGGTCTGCGGCTGCGACTTCCACGGGACGACACCCGAGCGCTTGTCGAACGGCGTGAACGTGCGGGTCGGCGGACCGGCCGCCGCGCTGTGCAGCTCGGCGGTGCCGTGCTCGTGAATCTCGACGGAGCCACCGCCGGCGATGTGCTGGCGCTTCCACTCGTCGATGGTCTCGTGGGCGGCGTGGTCGATGAAGTCCACCGACAGCTCGACGGTGACGTCGGAACCGGTCGGCACCGAAGCCAGAGCCGAGGTCAGGCGCGGCAGCGACAGGAAGCTGACCGAGCCCTCGATCACGATGCGCCAGTCGTTGCCGGCGACGTGCTCTGTGACGATCTTGGCCCGGATGACGCGCCACACCGTCAGGGCGACCGCCAGGGCGAGGCCGATCAGCACACCCTCGAGCAGGTTGAGGAAGACGACGCCGAGCACCGTGATGGCGTAAACCGCGATATCGCCTGTGCGCCGGGCGGTTTCGATGTGCACCTTCTTGACCAACTGGCAGCCGATGACGATCAGCAGGCCGGCGAGCGCCGACGTCGGGATCAGCTGGGCCAGGCCGGCGAACGGCACCGCGAACAGCAGGATCCAGAACCCGTGCAGGATGGCCGAAGCCCGGGTCTTGGCGCCCGCGGCGACGTTGGTCGAGCTGCGCACGATGACGCCGGTGACGGGCAGGCCGCCGATGGCGCCGGAGATGGTGTTGGCCGCGCCCTGGCCGATCAGCTCACGGTCGAAGTTGGTGCGCGGGCCGTTGTGCATGCGGTCGACCGAGACGGCCGACAGCAGGCTCTCGACGCTGGCGATGAGGGCGACGGTCAGGACGCCCGCGAAGACGGCGGCCCACTGTCCGTCGGGCAGGGTCGGCAAAGACAGCGAGTCCAGCAGCGAGCCGTTGATCTGAATGCGCTTGACGTCGAACGGCAGCAGAACGGACAGCGCCGTCACACCGACGATGGCGACCAGCGGACCGGGGATCCGGTTGACGGGTGCCGGCACCCAGCGCCACGCCACGAGCGTGACGATGACCAGCATGCCGAGCACGAAGCCGGGGCCGTGGACGTTCATCAGCTGCGCCGGCAGCTCGTGGATGTTCTCCCACGCGCTGCTGTTGGACTTGCCGCCCAGCAGCACGTGCAGCTGCTGCAGCGCGATGGTGATGCCGATGCCCGCGAGCATGGCGTGGACGACGACCGGCGAGATGGCCAGCGCGGCCCGGGCCACGCGGCTGAGGCCGAACAGAATCTGGAGGATGCCGGCGCCGACGGTGATGGCGCACGTCACGCCCCAGCCGAATTGGGCGATCAATCCGGCGACGACGACGGTCAGGCCGGCGGCCGGTCCGCTCACCTGCAGCGGCGAGCCGCCGAGCGCGCCGGCGACGATGCCGCCGACGATGGCGGCGATGATGCCGGCCAGGATGGGCGCGTTGGACGCGACGGCGATGCCGAGCGACAGTGGGAGTGCCACCAGGAATACGACAAGTGACGCAGGCAGGTCGTAGCGCAGTATGGCGCGTAGACCCTTTGCCGGCGGGGCGGTTTCTAGCATGCCTAGGTTTCCGTTCTCCGATTGTTGTCCGACGGACACATGTGCAGATGCGCTGCGCGAGTTTCGGTCCGCACACCCGCCGACACCATTGTCGATTAAACATGTTGCGAGACAACATGTTTCAGAACTGTTCGACGGTCGCCGACGATAAGCGACGTCAATTGCTAAGTGTGAGAGTATTTATCGCCAGACAGGGTCGCAAGGCGAGGAAGAGTTCCCATAGAGAACGCAAATCTTCTCCGTGGGCCAGAGGGTTGATCGATTGGGCGACCTGGGATACCGGCTTGAATCGATCCGGTCGGTATGCTCGTGATTGGGGGTCCGACCAGTCAAGATCACTGTATTGCAACGATTCTCGCGCATCACATCGGCTCAGGTAAGTGACGTGAGTCATATCCAGGGACTAATATTTGAACTCGGTATGAACGCAGTGACAATTTTCTGTGTTCTCAACACAATGGAAGAATGACAACGATGTCGGTACCACCACGAGAGGGTCACCCCCGGGCCGCCGTGCTCGGCCAGCTGCCGCGCATGGAACGTGCCGACGGATCCCCCATCCGGGTGTTGCTGGTCGACGACGAGCCGGCGCTGACCAACCTGGTCAAGATGGCGCTGCACTACGAGGGCTGGGTCGTCGAGGTTGCGCACAACGGCCGCGACGCGGTGACCAAGTTCGGCGAGATGGAACCGGATCTCGTCGTGCTGGACATCATGCTGCCCGACACCGACGGCCTGCAGTTGCTGCAGCGGGTCCGTGCGGCCGAGGGCTACACCCCGACGCTCTTCCTCACCGCGCGCGACTCCGTGATGGACCGCGTCACGGGGCTGACCGCCGGCGCCGACGACTACATGACCAAGCCGTTCAGCCTCGAAGAGCTGGTGGCCCGGCTGCGTGGACTGCTGCGCCGGTCCAGTCAGCTCGCGCCGGAGTCCGACGAGGTGCTCAAGGTCGGCGACATGGTCCTCAACGGCGCCAGCCGGGAGGTGACCCGGGCCGGCGAGCCGATCGCGTTGACCGTCACCGAGTTCGAACTGCTCCGGTACCTGATGCGGAACCCGCGCCGGGCCATCGCCCGTGCGGAGATCCTCGACCGGGTGTGGAACTACGGATTCGGTGGCAAGTCGAGCATCGTCGACCTCTACATCTCGTATCTGCGCAAGAAGATCGACACCGATCGTGAACCGATGATCCACACAGTGCGCGGCGTGGGCTACATGCTGCGCCCTGCCGGCACGGAGGACTAACCTGCCCGAGGTGACGCGTGTGACCCGGGTGCCGACTCGAGTACTCGCCCGTACGCCGGTTCGGGCGCCCTGGTGGCGTCCGCGCACCCTGCGCCGACGCCTCGTCTTCGGCGTCACGTCGCTGGTCACCGTGGTGCTGCTGGCGGTCGGGGTGCTGTCGGTGTACAGCCTGCACAGCTACGTCTCGGCGATGAGCGACGCCGAACTCGAGCGCTCGCTCGACGCCCTCGGTCATTCCTACGACCGCTTGGAGATCAAACGCGGCGACCCGGCCCACCCGATCGACGCCGGCGAAGACGGCCTGACGGCCTTCGGTGGCCAGGCGCCCGGAAACCTCATCGCGGTGCTGCACAAGGGCGTCGTCGTGCAGTCGGCGGTGTTCCCCGACGGCGAACCGAAGCCCGTCCAGCCCGACGTCGTCAAGGCCGTCAGCGGGCAGCAGTGGACCAACCTCGGGCCGCGGACGGTGAAGCTGCCGCGACTCGGCTGGTACCGCATGGCCGGACAGGACGCCGGCGGCGGTGACGTGCTGGTCTCGGGCGTGTCCATGGAGGACGCCAACAGTGTGGTGGCGCGCAAGACCGTCGCGGTCGCGGTCATGACACTGCTGGCCATCGCGCTGACCGCGGTCGGCACCATCGCGGTGGTGAACTATGCGCTGCGGCCGCTGAGCCGCGTGGCCTCGACGGCGGCGAAGGTGGCGACCCGGCAGTTCGGCAGCGAGGACCACCGCATCACCGAACGGGTCCGGCCGGAGGACACCGACCCGCGCACCGAGGTCGGCATCGTGGGGGACACGCTCAACAAACTGCTGGACAACGTCGACAGTGCGCTCGCCGAACTCGCCGCGTCGCACCGCCGGACGCGGCAATTCCTCACCGACGCCAGCCACGAGTTGCGGACACCGCTGGCCGCCATCCGCGGGTACGCCGAACTGACCCGTCAGGACAGCGCCGCACTGCCCGAGACCACCGAATACGCGCTGGCCCGCATCGAGGCAGAGGCGCAGCGGATGTCCGGTCTGGTGGAGGACCTGCTGCTGATCTCGCGGCTCGAGGAGCATCAGGATCTCGAGACCGACGACGTCGAGCTGTGCGACCTGGTGATCAATGCCGTCAACGACGCCGCGGTGTCGTCGCCCGCGCACCGCTGGCGCTCGCGCCTGCCCGACGTGCCGGTGTGGGTCCGCGGCGACCCGGCCCGGTTGCATCAGGTGATCGGCAATCTGCTGGCCAACGCACGCGTCCACACGCCCGCCGGAGTATCGGTCACGACCAGCCTGACACCGGGTCCCGGATATGTGGAATTGACCGTCGCCGATGACGGCCCGGGAATTCCGGAAGAATTGTTGCCGAATTTGTTCGACAGATTTGTGGTCGCCGACAAATCGCGTTCTCGCGTGCTCGGCAGCACGGGGCTCGGCCTGGCGATCGTGTCGACGATCGTCAGAGCGCACGGCGGCCGCGTGAAGGTCGAATCGAACACTGCGGGAACGATTTTCCGGGTGCGGCTGCCGATGGACCGGGAAGTCGGGGAGTACGTGACGGTGAGCGAGTCGCACAATCCGCACGTATCCGAGTCGACTGTTTGAATTTCGCCTGAATTCGGCATGATTCATGCGGATATCCGTATGGGTTCGGCCTGAGAATGCGTTTCTCGCCCATTTCCGCGACTACCGTCGAAGTTATTGATCCAGCGCTGTCGGCGCTGGATGCGGAAAGGGAAAACCATGAAGAGTTCCACCAAGATCTCGGCCGGGACCGGAATCGTCCTGGCCCTGCTGGTCGCGGCGGCCGCACCGGCCACGGCGCGGCCCGTGGTGCCGCCGGCGCCCGGGGAATCCGCGACGCAGACGATCCATCGGCTGCAGACCGAGGGCTTCCGGGTGATCGAGTCGCGGGTCGGCAGCGGATCCATCGAGGATTGCACCGTCACCGCCGTCCGGCACGGGCGTGAGCTGTCGAGCCAGGAGGGCAAGCTGCGCGGGCAGAGCACCACGGTCTACGTCGACCTCGGCTGCAAGTGATTTGCGGCTGACGCTGCGAGGCGTGGTCATTGGGTTCTACTCTGAGCAGGTGTTCAGCAGAATCCTGATCGGTGCGGCGGTGGCCGCTGGGGCGATCTCGTTGGTGCCGGGTGTTGCCGCGGCGGCTCCGCCACCGGAGCCGGTGCCCCCGCCGCCGGGACCCGCCGCGCCGAACCTCAACGGATTCAAGCCCGTCACCCCGTCGACCTACGCCAGCAAGGACGGGACGTTCTACATGTTCCAGGCCCCCGGCGGTCTGACGTGCATCATGCGCCGCAACGAAGGCGAGTACGGCTGTAGCGGCCCGATGCCGGGCGCTCCCGAAGGCACCAACGTCGTCGTCGGTCAGCAGGTGGGCGCGCCGGCGTTCAACACCCTGAACGGGCCGAAGTACGTCGGCGAGATGCCCGGGGCGGTCCAGACCCTGCCGGCCGGCTCGCGGATCACCTACCGCAACATCACGTGCGGCACCGACGGCACCATGACGGCGTGCGTCAACAGCTTCGACCAGTCCGGTTTCGTGGTCAGCCCGGCCGGCAGCTTCATCGTCAACGAGTCGAATCCGTTGCTGGACAGGCCGAAAGACCGCAACCCCTACTTCAACTGATCCCGAGGTCAGAACCCTGCGCCGTGGACCTCGTGCCCGGGTTTCTCGAGCATGAGGCCGGCGTAGGCGTCCTCGACCGTGCAGCCGTGGTTGATCACCCGGTCCACCTCACGCGCGATCGGCATGCTCAGCCCGTGCGTCTCGGCGAATTCCATGATCACGCTGGCGGCCTTGACGCCTTCGGCGACCTGGTTCATCGAGGCGATGATCTCGTCGATGGGCTTGCCCTGGCCCAGCTGCTCGCCGACGTGCCGGTTGCGGCTGCGCTGGCTGGTACAGGTGACGATCAGGTCGCCCATGCCGGCCAGGCCCGCGAAGGTGTCACGGTTGCCGCCCATCGCCACGCCGAGCTTGGACATCTCGGCCACTGCGCGCGCCATCACCATCGCGCGGGTGTTCTCGCCGATGCCCAATGAGTAGCCCATGCCGACGGAGATCGCGTACACGTTCTTGAGCGCCCCGGCCATCTCGACACCGATCACGTCGTCGGTGGTGTAGGTGCGAAACCGCCTGGTGCGGAACAGGCCTGCGAGATTGGCGGCGAGATGCTGGTCCGGCATCGCGAGCACCGCGGCGGCGGCGTATCCCTCGGCGACCTCGCGGGCGATGTTGGGCCCGGCCAGGATTCCTGCCGGGTGCCCCGGCAGCACCTCGTCGACGATCTGGCTCATGCGCATGTTGGTGCCCTGCTCGAGGCCCTTGACCAACGACACCACCGGGACCCACGGCCGCAGTTCCTTGGCCAGCTCGCCCAGCACGTTGCGGAAGCCGTGCGACGGCACACCCATCACGATGACGTCGGCGCTGTTGGCTGCTTCGGAGAAGTCGGTGGTCGCCCGCAGCGATTCGGGCAGTGCCACGCCGTCACCCAGATAGCGGCTGTTGCAATGCTTTTCATTGATGTCGGCCGCGGTTTCCGCGGACCGTACCCACTGCAGCGTCGGGCCCCGGCGCGCACAGATCGAGGCCACCGTGGTGCCCCAGGACCCGCCACCGAGAACGACGACGGTCGGTACGCGCTGCGCTGATGCCATGGCGACAGGTTATGTCGCCGGGACGAGCGGAGCGGCGGGATTCGCGGAGTGTCTAGGTTTGTGTCGGTTGGTACCGCCACGCTGTGCGACGATCGAAGGAGCGATCGCCGAGGGGGTGCGGCAGGGGTGACGGTGACGGTGTCGCGCGTGCGCGCGGCGAAGCCTGGGACGATGCTCGACGCCGCCGATGACGTACGGACCACGTCGGCCGCGCTGGAGATCGTGATCGGCGTCGAGCGCGGCCAGCTGGCCAATTTGAAAGCGAACTGGCAGGGGCAGGCGAGCGACGCCGCAATCGCCAAGGCACAGCAGCTGATCGATGAGCAGGAGGCTTACCGGGCCCGGCTGGACAAGCTGGCCAAGGCGCTCACCGACGGCGGTAATCAGCTCACCTCGCTGCGCAGCACCCTGCTCGAATTCGTCGACACGGCCCTCATGCTGGGGTTCTCGGTCCGCGACGACGGCGTGGTCACCCCACAGCAGTGGCTGGTCGGCGACTTGGGACCCCTCAAGAAAGCGGCCGAGTTCTTCACCGAATCCATTCAGGAGCAACTGAAGGCCTTCGAGACCACCGACACGCTCACCGCCACGGCGATCGACCAGGCAGTACAGGGCCAGAAGCCCTCGGCGCCGGTCAACATCGGCGGGCAGGACATCCAGATTCCGCCGCCGGGGACCAACCCCGAGGACGTCAACAAGTGGTGGAACGCACTGACGCCGGAGCAGCAACAGCAGCTGATCGCCCGGCATCCGCCGGAATTGGGCAACCTCAACGGTGTCCCGGCCAGTGCCCGGGACGCCGTCAATCAGCAGGTGATGAACGACGACCTGAACCGGGTCCGCGACGTCGCGGGCCGCAATCACGTGTCAGAGGACGACGTCCTCAAGGACCCCGCCCGGTACGGGCTGACGCAAACCGACGCCACGCGGTTCTACAACGCCCGGCGCACCAGCGAAGGTCTCGCGCACCAGCGCGGGTCCGGCACCGACTCGAAGCGGGAACGTCCCGTCATGCTGTGGGCTTATCAACCGGAGGCGGATGGCGGCCAGGGGCGGGCGGCCATCTGCCTCGGGAACCCCGACACCGCGGACAATACGACGGTGATCGTGCCCGGCACCGGCAGCAGCGTCCACGACGGCTGGCTGGCCGACGGCCACGACGATGCGATTCACGTGTACGACCAGGCGAGGCTGGCCGACCCGAACCGCTCCACCGCGGTGATGATGTGGATGGGCTACGACGCGCCCGACAGCTTCACCGATCCGCGCATCGCGAACCCGACCCTGGCCAGGCAGGGTGGCGACTTACTGGCCGCCGACGTCAACGGGCTGGCTGCGACGCATCAGGGTGCGTCCCACGTCACGGTGATGGGTCACTCGTACGGGTCCACCACGGTTGCCGATGCGTGCGCGGGCAGCGGTATGAAAGTCAATGATGTCGTGTTGATCGGTTGTCCTGGAACAGATTTGGCGCATAGTGCCGCGGACTTCCACGTCAACGGTGGCCAGGTGTATGTCGGGGCGGCATCGACCGATCCCGTCGCCCGACTTGGGATGGGCGGTCCGGGCGCGGCGCAATGGCTGAACGCGCAACTCGGTAATCCGCTGGGGCCGGTCGCCGGTCTGGGGACCGATCCATCGGCAGACGGGTTCGGCGCCACGCGGTTCCGGGCCGAGGTGGCCGGGGAAACCGGCTGGAGCATTCACGATCACTCGAAGTACTACGACATGGGCAGTGAGTCGTTGCGGGCGATGACCGACATCGCCAGCGGGCACAGCGAACGCCTCGCGACCGACGGACTCCTGGCCGAGGACCGGCACCGGCCGACCATCTCGACACCCGACCACATCGACCTGCCGTTCGGCATCGACGTCCCAGTACCGCACGTCGACATCCCCATCCCCGGGACCCCGGCATATTCGGATCCCGAATCCAATCGCCCAGGTGAGACGGTGAAGAACGACCATGAGTACAAGTAGTCGATATCGCGTCGGTACAGCGGCTGTCGCCTGTGCCCTGTTGTTAGGAGGATGTGGCTTGTTTCCGCACAGTGATCGTCCAGCGCACCCGATGACCGATGAAGAGTCCATGGCGCAAGTCCTCGACGCCGGTCGGCAATTGCGGAAAGTGGCTGGGCTGCAAGACGTTACCGGCGGCGGCTACCTCGCCTCCTGCAATGACGACGGCGCTCCGCCGAACCGCGGATACATCGAGATGAGTGCGCAACTGCCTCCCGGCGTCAGCGGCCACGACTACGCCGAACAGGTCAAGAAGGCCATGCTGGCCGCGGGCTGGTCGGACAAGCTACCCACCCAGCACAACTACGGCGGCACCATCAACCGGAACGGCGTCGCGATCAACATCGAGTACTACCAGGGCGAAAGCCGGCTCGCGTTCAAGCTCTACGGCGAGTGCCGCAACATGACCAACCATCACGGGGACAGCAAGAACGTCGGCACCCACCTGGACAAGGAGCTGAACAGCGACGGCTGAGCGTCAGCGGTAGTTGACGAACTGCAGCGCCACGTCCAGGTCGGCCCCCTTGAGCAGGGCGATGACGGCCTGCAGGTCGTCGCGCTTCTTGCTGGACACCCGGATCTCGTCGCCCTGAATCTGCGCCTTGACGCCCTTGGGGCCCTCGTCGCGGATGATCTTGGTGATCTTCTTGGCCTGTTCGCTGCTGATGCCCTGCTGCAGCGTCCCCGACACCCGGTAGGTCTTGCCGCTGGGCTGCGGATCGCCGGCGTCGAACGCCTTCATCGAGATGTCGCGGCGGACCAGCTTCTCCTTGAACACGTCGACGGCGGCCTTCACGCGCTCCTCGGTCGAGGAGACCAGTTCGATGACCTCGTCACCCTTCCAGGCAATGGTGGTGTCCGTGCCGCGGAAGTCGAAGCGGGTGGACAGCTCCTTGGCGGCTTGGTTCAGCGCATTGTCGACTTCCTGCCGGTCGACCTTGCTGACGATGTCGAACGATGAATCCGCCATTGGATTGCCCTCCGTATCTGCGCCCCTGGTCGGGGTCCCGTTTTCGTGTTCGGTACATCTTCGTTGTACTCTGCTACTCGCGCCAAACCCGGGGTCACCGGGAGGCGACGAACCCGGCAGGTTGCCCGAGCGGCCAATGGGAGCGGACTGTAAATCCGTCGGCGGAAGCCTACACAGGTTCGAATCCTGTACCTGCCACACTGATCAGGCCCCCTTTCGAGGGGGCCTGATTTCGTTTGGAGAGTCGATCGTCCGGAAGTTGTCCGCAGCGGCTTCGAAGGCGTCGGCCGCGGAGTCTAGATCATCTGGGAACAGATGGCGGATGGGTATGGGGCGGCTGGTTCGGCAGAGTTTCGAACCGGAGGCAGGCCGAGATGGGACCGTCGGTGACGGTGGGGGGGCGATAGTCTCCCAGGGTCGGATCGAAGTAGGGGGCGCTGTGGCTCTGACCACATCACTGGCAGGCCGTGTCCGGAACACAAGCCTGCCGAAGAGCCACGCACTCTTGCCGCTCCTCGAGGCGATCGTGAACAGCATTCAGGCGATAGATGCCCGGCCCGGGGACTCGGAATCACTCGGCCGGATCGAAGTGAGGGTGCACCGCGATGCCCAGGCGGAGCTGGACTTCGGCTCCGCAGGTCCTGGGCGGGCGCCCATGAAGCCAATCGTCGGCTTCACCATCGCCGATGACGGCGTGGGATTCACGCCGCAGAATATGTGCTCCTTCGAGACTCTCGACAGCGACTACAAGTCGGACCTCGGCTGCCGCGGCGTAGGCCGGCTTCTTTGGCTGAAGGCATTCGACAGGGTGTCGGTCCGGAGCGCGTACGAGGACGAGGAGGGGGAACTCCGGGGACGGCAGTTCAAGTTCTCGGTCGAGCACGAAGTCGAGCACAACGGAGACGCCGACGGGTTCGTACGTCCCGGCGCAGTCGTCAGTCTCGACGGCTTCAAGAAGTCGTTCCAGCAGCACGCGCCGAAGGGTGTCGACGCCATTGCACGCGAGGTGTTCGAACACTGCATCTGGTACTTTCTCCGCCCCGGCGGTGCGCCCGTGGTGACGATCGCGGACGACGATGAGTCAGTGTCCCTGGCCAGCCTGATGGACGAGTTCGTCGACTCGGCGATGTCGTCGTCGACGATCGAGGTCAAGGGTCAGAAGTTCCACATGCTGAACCTCCGGCTGAAGGCGACCGCGCGGAACTCTGTCCCCCGCCTCCACTGGTGCGCGGCAAGTCGCGTCGTCATCGAGGAGAACCTGAACGGGAAGGTGCCCGGGCTCCACGGCAAGCTCAAGGACGAGGCCTCCGGTGAGTTCGTCTACGCCTGCTATCTGACCTCGGACTTCCTGGATGAACGCGTCAGGTCTGATCGGACGGCCTTCGACATCGCCGACCGCATCGCGGGGGAACCGCTCCTCGACGACCTCTCGTTGGACGACATCCGTGATGCCGTCGCCGGGACGATCAGTGAGATCTTGAAGGGCCCGCTCGAGTTGGCTCGTGAGCAGGGAAAGCAGCGGGTACACGACTTCGTAACCAAGCGCGCTCCCCGGTATCGGCCTGTGTTGGCCACGATCGAGCAGCGTGGCATCACGGTTGATCCGTCGGTCAAGGACCAGGAGCTCGAATTCCAGCTCCACCGGCACCTGCAGAAGATCGAGTCCGAGGCGTTCGTTCAGGGGCAGGAGATCTTCGCGGAAGCCGACTCGGAGCCAGCGGAGGACTACGCCGAGCGTCTCGCGGCCTATCTCGCCACCGTCAGCGAGATCAACCAGTCAGACCTCGCCGCATATGTCTCGCGTCGCCGCACGGTGCTGGACCTGCTTGGGCGGCTGATCCGCGCTGATAAGGAGGGGAAGTACAGCCGAGAAGACGCGATCCACTCGCTGATCGTCCCGATGCGAACGGAGTCCAACGACGTCGCCTCCGACGGTTCGAACCTGTGGATCATCGACGAGAGGCTCGCGTTCCACGACTACCTCGCCTCCGACAAGACGCTGAAAAGCATGCCGATAACGGGGTCCGAATCGACGAAGGAGCCCGATATCCTCGCGACCCGGCTCATCGACGCTCCGGTGCTCGCCGCGGAAGGGCAGAAGCTGCCGCTGCCGTCGATCGTCGTGGTCGAGATCAAGCGCCCGATGCGCAAGGACACCACCGAGGACAAGAACCCGATCCAGCAGTGTCTCGACTACGTGAAGAGGATCCGCGCAGGAGGAGTACTGACCGCGACGGGGAGGCCGATCCCGCCCACCCAGGATCCCCCAGCGTTCTGCTACATCATCGCCGACCTCACGGAGAAGATGATCGAGCGGTGCGAGACTTCAGACCTGCGTCCCACCCACGATGGTCTCGGCTACTTTGGCTACAACAATGCCGCGAGGGCGTTCGTCGAGGTGATGAGCTTCGATGGGCTGGTTAATGCAGCAACTGAGCGGAACCGTGCCTTCTTTGACAAACTGGGCCTTCCCTCCGGCTAAGGCTCGGCTGCGAGCCCCCGGCCGAACGCGACCGTGAAGTCGTCCTGCCGGCTGGACGAAGGGCAGGGCATCCGTACCTCGCTGGGCGGGCCCGCAGCCGTCATTCACTATCGACGTGGCGGGTTGAGGTTCTGGCATGCCACGCGGCGTCCTCCCGCCTCCCAACCAGGCCTCTCGCCAGCTGCTTTCCACTCGCGGGCCATCGCCCGAAGCTCGGCACACACCGCCGCGCGGCGCAACTCGAGATTGCGGTGCCAGTGGCACATCCGACAGGAGCAGGCGCGGGGGCTGTGTAGACGAATTCCCAGTAGCCGCGGCCGATCCCGGCCGATTTTCCAAGAGGAGTCGGGGCCCGGAAGGTCGCACTCGCGGCCGCCGCAGCGGTGGACAGCGCGCACAGCGACTCCACGGCGGGTGACGCGGGCGCGGTAAGGCTTATGGGCATCGGTGTGGGACATGGCAGAACCCTCGGGATCCGGTAGCCCCGCCGAGTACGCAGAACGTCTACGGCGACGGAGCTACGGCATGATCCAGAGGCTGCCGGCCGAAGTCCTATTCACGAGTCGGAGGCTACTCGGCGGGGGCGACGTTCCGGGCAGAGTTCCGCTCACCAGCCCCACGCTAAGTCGCCGTTCAGGTCTGCCTTGCAAGTGGCGATCCCATCGATCTGCACGACACGGGCGCGCGCCCCGGGCTCGCTGCACGCCGACCCGAGCTGGACGGCGGGCCGACTCTGGTGGGTCTTGTCTCTCCACGAACCCGTCTCCATGCTGCAGTACAACGTGCCGTCGGGTGACACATCGCCGGACTCAGCCGGGGTGCACGGCTTGCCCTCGTACAGGAGGGGAGCACTCGTGGTCGTCGTCACCGCGGTGCGGGTCGAAGTGACCGCGGACGTCGCCGGCTTGCCCTCCCCAACGTAACCGCTTCCGTCCCAATGCAAGTCCTTGTTGGTCCATGTCCCCTCAGCGCATGAGGGTGTGCAGTCGTTCTGGTGTTCGCGAAGCACATATTGTCCGTCGACACCGGGACCGATCAGTTCGGTGTCGAGCTTGTCTTCACCGATGGTCCTGAACCCCTGTGCGGTCGGGACCAACACCAGAACCATTGCAGGGTTGTGAGCTCCGCCGCCCTTGTAGCGAACGAAGAGATTGCCGGTCGCATCGGAGGCCGGCTCGGCAAACTCGAACCCGTAGCCGAACTTGACGGAAAGCGGCATGAGAACCGAACCGGCGCCGGTCACAGCAGACACGCAGGCACCGTCGACGCCTGAGATGCCGTACGACGCTGCCCGGGGGATGACGAAAACCCGCATCCGGCCCAAATAGGGATGCTCAAGGTCGTGGTGAGCGCTGGCAGTGCCTGGGCAGCCTGCGTTTGGTGATGGGCTGTCGGGCAGCGGCGCGGCCTGCGCCGATGGCGAAGGAGTCACGGTTGCCGTTGTCGAAATCCCCGCCGTGCTGGCCGCCGGCGCCGCGGCTTCATCACTCCCACCACGCGTGACGTAGATACCGACCGCCGTCGCAGCGACCGCGACCGTCGCCACCACCGCCGCAGCGATCGGAGCCGTCCGGGACTTCGGCTGCGGCATAGGCGAGGCCTTCGTCGCGACCTTCCGAACCTGTGTGGGCCCGTTCGACGGCAGTGTCGCCGCCGCCAACGTCGGAGCGGATGCCGGATAGCGCACCTCACCACCAGCCGCCTCCTGCAGCGCCGAGACGAACTCCGCGCACGACTCGTACCGGTCGCCCGGCTCCTTCGCCAGCACCCGCTCGAACACTGGGTCCATCGCTGCGGGCAGGTGTGGTGCGACCTCGCTGATCCGCGGCGGGTCTTGGACCAGGTGCGCCTTCATGATGGAAGCGATGGTGGTGCCCGCGAAGGGCGTCCGGCCTGTCAGTAGGTGAAATGCTGTGCAGCCCAACGAATACAGGTCCGAGCGGTTATCGACCACCTCGCCCTCGATCGCCTCCGGCGAGATGTACTGCATCGTCCCGACGGTCATCCCGGTGGATGTGAGCGAGGTGGACTCGCCAGCCGCCTTTGCGATACCGAAGTCCGCTAGTTTCACCGACTCGATCTGCCAGGCACCGTCGGACTCGTCGATGCTCACCAGGAGGTTGGCCGGCTTCACGTCGCGGTGCGTGACCTTCTGCTTCCGCCAGGCGTAATCCAGCGCCGCGGCAGCCGCGCTGATCAGCTGGACCGCCAGGCCAGGGTCGAGGGGGCCATCGGCCTTGAGCAGCTCCGAGGCGTCCGTGCCGTCGACGTACTCCATCGTGATCCACAGCCGGCCCTCGAACTCGCCGCGGTCGTGCAGCGTGACGATATTCGGGTGGCTCAGCTGGGCGAGCAGGTCTGCCTCGCGCTGGAACCGGACCTTGAAGTCGTCATTCCGGCTGACCCCGGCGTCGAGCAGCTTCAGAGCATCCTGCCGCGGTAGACGCGGGTGCTGCACGAGGAACACCTGCCCCATACCGCCCGCACCGAGCGGACGGATCACGCGGTACCCCGCGATCGCGGTGATTTGCACATTGTGAGTGTGGCAGGTGAGTTGCTGTACGGGATCGGATCCGGAGCTGGTTCACACCAGGGACAGCGGGCCCGGACCGGCGCACTCCGTCAACGAGGCCGTGCGCCCAACTCCTCGCGGTACATGTCCTCGCCCCTGAGGCCCGGTAGCCGCTCCGCAAGGAGATTGCGCACCATGGTGAGGCGCCCCGGCCCGGCTCCGGCCTCGGAGGCGCTCGGCGCAGTCCAGCTTCGCTTGTGACAGAGCCGTTCCCATACCGTCCAGCTCACCATCTCAGGAACGTAATGGACTTGAGTTATCCCGTCGCTACGCGATGGACTGCTTGGGGTGATTCATCGTCGGGTCTTACACGCCAATAGCACGGGTCGGCAAACCTAATGGGGCCTCTCCCCGGGCTGATCGGAGCTGCATCCGGTCCACAACTAATGGAAGCCCGGACGTTGGGCTGACGGTGTCGCATTTGCTCTCAGGTTTTCGTTTAGGCTCGGCCGGTCAGCTTGTCGACCATGATTAGTCCTCAGGGCGAATCAGATCGAACTGGGGGTTGGGGGTTGGAAGGACACCATCATTTTTGGTCGGGTTGGGCACCGTTGCCGCTCGAACCGCTGCCTCCGCCACCTCAGCCACCTCCGATGCCGGCGCCGCCTGTCAGCGTCGTGCCCGCGTCACCTCCTGCAATCATCAACCTGCCGGCCCCGCTTCCAAAGGGTGTCTGGGAAATTTGGGCGCAGCCACTCGCGACTGGGGCGGCAGCGCTTGCAGCAATTTTGGCTGCTTGTGTCGCCATGTATGTGGCATTCAAGAATCGTCAGCAACTCGAGAAACAGTTCGTGGCATCCCATGGGCTTGAACAACTCCGCGGCCTGCGAGACAGATACACAGCGATCAGCGCTCAGCTTGATAGTTCGTCAGGAACGGTTCGAAGTGCAGGTGTCTATGCCCTCGGTGCTCTGGCGGACGATTGGCTCGCAAGGAACGACAGTAAGGAAGCGCAATCGTGCATCAATCTCTTGTGTAGTTATTTGCGTCAACCGTACTTGGTCCGGGATGAGGCAGACTCGATGTCTGGTTTTACGGTTCGTACTCAAGTCGATGACAAAGAGTACGTTGAAAAGCACTACGATTATCGCTCTGACGACGTCGATGTCCGCGATAACATTGTGTTGCTAATCAATAATCATCTACGTCGAGATGCGGCTATCTCATGGAGTGATCTGGAGTTTGATTTCAAGGGCGCATACCTACGTGCGGCGCGTTTCGGGGACTGCGTGTTTAGCAAGCAAGTCGACTTTAGTGGAGCCACGTTCGCGGGCGATTCGGCCAACTTTACTCGCACAGTCTTTCATCATTCCGCGCTTTTTGAAAGGGTGAACTTTTCGTGCCGATACGTATGGTTTGAGTCGACTCAATTTCTGGGTGGATTCGCCTCCTTTGACAACGCAGTTTTTTCTGGTTACTCGGTAGACTTCAAAGGGGCGGAATTTAAAAATGCATATATAGGCTTTGATGGCGCGGCGTGGCAATGCCAGCAGGTTGACTTCTCGGAAGTCGACATCGTTGGCAACCCGATATTTAATGAGGGCGGCAAGCCGCCAAACATCCGACCGGATATTTGGCCGCCGCGCGCAGCAGAAGCAGGAGTCGAAGGCGAGTCGAAACACTGAGCAGAAGCGCGACGCGTCGGCGGCCAGCTTGAGTTTCGCTGCCTCCACGTCGTTAGGATTCGACACATGGTCGAGTCGTCTTCGGACCGTGACGTCGTGCTCGACGTCGAGGGCTCCGGTGTGCAACCGCCGGTCGATCCCAAGATCCGCAAACAGTTCGCCTTACTCGAGCGATTCGCCCCGCCCATCGGATCCCGCTGGGCCACCGAGTTGTGGTGCACCCCGCCGATCATCGAGCAGAGCCTGCGCATGCCGCCCGGTGTCCAGCCGGGCGCACCGCTGGAAGCGCATTGGGACGGCCACCGCATCGCCGGGGAATCCTGGGGCGACGGGCCGCCGGTGTACCTCGTGCACGGCTGGGGCGGCCGCCGGCCGCACCTGGGCATGTTCATCAAACCGCTGGTGACCGCCGGCTATCGCGTCATCGCGTTCGACCTGCCCAGCCACAACGAGTCCGACCCGGGCGCGCTCGCGCCCGGACGCACCACCGCCATCGAATGCGCCGACGCCGTCGCGGCCGTCATCCGCGAACACGGGCCGGCGCACGCCGTCGTCGCGCACTCGCTCGGGGCCAACGCGACCACCATGGCCGCCGCGGTGAACGGCGCCAAGGTCGGCCGGTTGGTGCTGCTCGCACCGATGGGCGACTACCCGATGTACCTGGACCTGTTCGCCGCGCGCCACAACTTCGGCCCCCGGATCCGTGCGGGCCTGCAGAAGCGCCTGGTCCGCAGGATCGGCATGTCGCTGGAAGAGACCAACATGGTCAACCTCGCGGCCCGCGCGGGCCACCCGCCGCTGCTGCTCATTCACGACCCCGACGACCCCGACAGCCCCTACTCGTCGAGCGTGAAGCTCGCCGCTTCGTGGCCCGGCTCCGAGTTGCTCACCACGAAGGGTCTCGGCAAGCTCGCGCACTATCGCATGCTGCGGCACCGCCCGGCGATCAACGCCGGCATCGAGTTCATCGGCAGCCCGGTCTGATCACCGTCGAGCGTGGGGGATGACGTGGAGATCCGGCCGATTTTCCGCGTGAACCCCCACGCTCGACGATTCGGAATGCCGCTGACGGGTTAACGTCACCTGATGGACGCCGCGATCGCTGCGATCGGTCACGCACTGGCCCTGGCCGGTTCGATGACGTGGGAGATTCTCTGGGCGCTGATCCTCGGGTTCGCGCTGTCGGCTGTCGTGCAGGCCGTCGTCCGGAAATCGACGATCGTCCGCCTCCTCGGCGACGACAAGCCCAAGACCCTCGCCGTGGCCGCCGGACTCGGCGCCGCATCGTCGTCGTGCTCGTACGCGGCAGTGGCGTTGGCGCGCTCGCTGTTTCGCAAAGGCGCCAACTTCACCGCGGCGATGGCCTTCGAGATCGGCTCGACCAACCTCGTCGTCGAACTCGGCATCATCCTGGCCCTGCTGATGGGCTGGCAGTTCACCGCCGCGGAGTTCATCGGTGGCCCGATCATGATCGTCGTTCTGGCGGTGCTGTTCCGCTTGTTCGTGCGCAGCCGCCTCATCGACGCGGCCCGCGTGCAGGCGGACCAGGGCATCGCCGGTTCGATGGAAGGGCATGCCGCCATGGACATGTCGGTGCAGGGCGAGGGCTCGTTCGCCAAGCGCCTGTTCTCGGGACCCGGCTTCACGTCCGTCTCGCACGTCTTCGTCATGGAGTGGGCGGCGATCCTGCGGGACCTCATCATCGGCCTGCTCATCGCCGGTGCCATCGCCGCGTGGGTGCCGAATACGTTCTGGGAGAACTTCTTTCTCGCCGACGATCCGACGTGGTCGGCGATCTGGGGACCGATCGTCGGGCCGGTCGTGGCGATCGTGTCGTTCGTCTGCTCCATCGGGAACGTGCCCCTGGCGGCGGTGCTGTGGAACGGCGGCATCAGCTTCGGCGGCGTGGTCGCGTTCATCTTCGCGGACCTGCTGATCCTGCCGATCCTCAACATCTACCGGAAGTACTACGGCACCCGGATGATGCTGACGCTGCTGGCCACCTTCTACGTCTCGATGGTCGCGGCGGGTTACCTTGTCGAATTGCTGTTCGGCGCAACGGGTCTCATCCCCACGCAGCGCCACGCCATGGTGATGGAGAGCGGCATCTCCTGGAACTACACCACGTGGCTCAACATCGTCTTCCTGCTGCTGGCCGCGGGTCTGGTGCTGCGCTTCGTCCGCACCGGCGGCATCCCGATGCTGCGCATGATGGGCGGCTCGCCCGACGCGGGACATGAGGGCAGCCACGAGCACCACGCCGGCCACGACCACCACTAGACGATCTTCAGCACCCGTGCCGTCGTCGTGTACGTGCGGGTCCAGGCGTTGTAGGAGATTCCGGTGGTCAGCGCGCGGCTGCCGTCGGCCGTCAACAGCGGATTGCTGCCCACCCCGGTGAGGGCGCTGCCCACCTGTGCGCCGTTGGCGGTGTTGATGACCACGAGCTGGCTCCCGGTGCTGACGACGGCGCGGGTGCCGCTGCCACTGAGGACGAGGTAGCCGTTGTCGGGCTTGAGGGTGAGGGTGCTGCCCAGCTGGAAGCCGGTGGTCGTATCGAGCACCGCCACCTGCGACGTGGGGACGCCGGTGGTGTTGAAATTGCTGCTGATGGTCATCGCCACCGCACGCCCGGTGTCGGCGCTGTACTGCACCCCGCCGTTGAGGAAACCGATGAGCGTCACGGTGTTGCCGATCTGCGCGCCGGTCGTTGTGTCGAGCACCGTCAATCGCTCGCTGTTGACGCTCGTGGCCCCGTTGTAGACAGACGTGGTGATCAGCGCCCGGCTGCCGTCGACGCTGATGAGACGGGAGCCGAATTCCTCGCCTGCGAGGTTGAGAGTGGTGCCGGTCTGGGCGCCGGTGAGGGTGTTGATCACGGCCACGTGCGTCCCGGCGTTGTCGCCGGCGATGGTGACGGCGCGGCTGCCGTCGGGCGTCATCAGCAGCGAGCGCCAGGTGCCGGGCAGGGTGACGTCGCCGATCTGGTTGCCGGTGGCGAGGTCGACGGTCGCGAGCTTGGTGGTCGTCACCTGAGTGACCGGGTCGGTCGACGTCGCGGTGATCACCATGCGGGTCCGGTCGGCGCTGAGCTCGCGGGCCCCGTCGCCGGCGACGACCAGACCGGTGCCGACCGGGGCGCCGGTGGCGGCGTCCAGGACCGCCAGCCGGGTGGTGAACGTGTTGACCGGGCCCTCCGTGCGGGCCATGAAGACGACGCGGTTGCCCGCGGCGTTGAATACCGCTGCGCCGTACGAGATGCCCTCACCGTCGAGGTCCGCGGTGGCGCCGACCTGCGCGCCGGTCGCGACGTTGATCACCGTCGCCTGCGTGGTGTAGCCCGAGGCGAAATCCCTGATCTGATTGGTGATCGCGGCCCGGCTGCCGTCGGCGTTGAGGACCGGCGGGGCCAGCTCGTTGCCGGCGATCTCGACGGTGGTGCCGAGTTGGGTGCCCGTGGTGGTGTCGAGCACCGCCACCCGTGTGGTGTCCGGGGCCTCCCAGATCGGGCGGCTGGTGGTGATCAGGGCGCGGGTGCGATCGGCAGTCAGGACGGGCGGCTCCAGACTGTTGCCGGTGACGGAGACAGTGGTGCCGGTCTGGGCGCCGGTGAGCGTGTTGATCACCGCGACCTGCGTGGTGCCCGAGCCGTAGGTGGTGGTCAGAGCGCGGCTGCCGTCGGCCGACAGCAGCTGCACGCCGACCGCGCCCGGCAGGGTGAGGGTCGTTCCGGTCTGCTTGCCGGTCGCGAGGTCGATCACCGCCAGCTGTGTCGTCGCGGTGCCCGCGGCGGTGATCACGGCCCGCGTGCCGTCGGCGCTGAATGCCGGGACGACGGGCTTGCCGGCGATGGACACCGTGCTGCCGACCTGCTTGCCGGTCGCGGTGTCGATCACCGCGACGCGGGTGGTGCTGGTCGTCGAGATGGGCGAGGGGCCGGTGATGACCAGCGCGCGAGTGCCGTCGGTGCTCAACAGGGTCGAGCCGACGCCCGAGACGCCGACGCTCCCGATCTTCGTCACCGACGTCGCGATGAGCGAGGGCGGCACGAGCACACGCACGGTGCGGTCGGTCGCGTCGGTGACGTAGACGGCGCCGCCCGGGGCGACGGCGACGGCGTGGCCACCGGCGGCATCGGTGTCGAACCGGACGGTGCTGACGACGGCCGAGGTGGCGGTGTTGATCACCGAGACGGTGTCGTTGCCGTTGGCGACGTAGGCGATGCTGCCGTCGGCGCTGACGGCCACCGAGCTGGGGGCGGGACCCACCGCGACCGCGCCGGGCAGCACGGTGCCGGTGGCGGTGTCGATGGTGGACAGCGTGCTGTTCTGGCCCGCCACATAGAGCGTGCCGCCGGTGCCCAAGGCGAGCGCGGTGGGTGAGGTGCCGACCGCGATGCCGGTGACGCCGAGGGTGCTGGTGTCGATCACCGAGACGGTATTACTGCCCTGATCGGCGACGTACACCTTCCCGGTGCCGAGCGCGAGAGCGGTCGGTTGGCTACCGACGCCGATGGTGTCGGTGACGGTGTAGGTGGTGGGGTCGACGACCGACACGGTGCCGCTGCCCTTGTTGGCCACATAGATTCGGCCGTCCGCGCCGACCGTCAAGGCGCTCGGCGTGGTGCCCACCGTGATGTCCTTCGACGACGTGCTCGGGTTGGCGTCGATGCGCTTGTAGCCGACGGTGTTGATGACCGACACCGTGCCGCTGCCGCTGTTGGCGACGTACAACCGGGTGCCGTCGGGGCTCAGCGCCAGTGCGCTCGGCGCGGTACCGACCGAGATGTCCTGCGAGAACCAGCTCGGGTTGGCGTCGATGCGCTTTCCGGTGGTGGTGTTGATGACCGAGACCGTGTTGCTGCCGGTGTTGGCGACGTACAGCCGGCCGTCGGCACCCATCACCTCCGCGCCGGGATTGGTGCCCACCGAAATCGACTTTGAGTAGTTCAGCCAGGGTGACGGGACGTTCGTCGTCGCGGCCGTGGGGACCGGCTGCGTGGCGGTCGCGACCACAGGTTGCGCCGCGGTGGCGACCACGGGCTGACTCGTCGAGGTGACCGCGGCGGGTTTCGTCTGGGCCTCGATCCGGGTGCGGGTGCCCCAGGCCGCCAGCACGGCGGCCACCGGCGAGAAGTCCGGGGCGATGGGACCACCGTTCGCCGACGACTCGAGGCTCGACGCCGACATGACACTGACCGCGCCGTTCGCCTGCGTCGGGGTGGACGTGACCGACGGCGTCACCGCCGATGTCGCGACGACCGTTGCGGCCACCGCCCGCGGTGCCGGGGCCGACACGGTTTCCACGTCGGCCTGGAGGGCGCGCGGCGTGGGCTTCTTCGTGGACCCGGTGACGGTCTTCGCGGTCGCCTGCGTCTTCGCGGGACTGTCTGCCGCCGTCGGTGTGGGTTTCGTGGCGCGCTGCTTGTCGCTGCTCGCCTTGCCCGGCGGGCGCTTGTTCTTGCCGGCATTCGCGCCGGGCTTCGTGGCGCCGGCCGCCTCGGGCGCGGCGTTCTGTGCCGGCGCCGAGGTGGCTCCGGGATTCGCCGCATCGTCGGCCCACGCCGTACCCGGTGTACTCGCGATCGCGAAACCGACCCCGAGTGCCACCGCCAGTCCCCCGACCCGTCCGACGTACGTGGCGTTGCTCATGGTCGGTCCTCTCGCGCGGCCCGAAAGAGGGACATATGTCCCTCTAATGGGAATACCGCATGAGCAGCCGTCTGTCTGCAGTACAAACGGCTGATTTCTCGCGTTGTGCGATTACCGCAATCTCGCCGCGAGAATCGGCTGACCCGGGCCGCCCAGTTCGTCGACGGCTGCCGGGCGTCCGGTCATCGCCATCAGCAATGCCTCGCCCGTGCCAAGCACCTCGGGCCCCGCGCCGTGCTGCCAGTCGACGTCGGTGGCCCGCAGCCGCAGCCCCCGGATTCGCTTTCCTGCGCCCAGTCGCGGGTTGCCCGGGACTGCCGGGAGGATGCGTTCGAGGCGTTCGGCCGGGATGGTGCGCGGATGGCCGAGCGCCCGGCGGATGTCCTGGTGGTGGACAGTCCCGTCGACTAGTCCGATCATCCCGTCGAACCCCGACGTGAGCCCCTGCGCACGCAGATGGGCCTCGAGGAAGTCCATCAACTGCGCGGGGGTGTAGCTCGCGAAGTCCCGCACGCCTACCTCGTTGGCGCGCACGATCCGTCCCCGGACGAAGCGCTGCAGCAGGCCGAAGATGCTGAGCTCTTCGTAGCTCACGACATGTGCGACAACGTCTTTCACCGACCACTCGGTGCACAACGTGGGGGCCTGCCAGTCAGCGTCGGACAGCGTCCGCAGATAGGCGGCGAGGTCGCGACGCTCCTCGTACGCGAGGTCCAGCATGGAACGCTGCGACGACATGGTCACGCCTCCGCGGCGACGATGTCGTGGTACCGGTTCAGGTACAGCGGCCAGCCGGCCTCGCCGTCGACACCGTCGGCCACCGATCGCCAGCCGGCGCCGTGGCGTTCCAGATGCCGGTGCTCCAGATCGACGCGCGTCCGCCCGTCGGCTTCGGCGGTGAACCGCACTTCGACCTCGCTGGTTTTGTCGGGGTCGGATTCGACCTGCCATGTCGGCCCGATGTCCCACGAGAAGACCACGAGCTTGGGCGGCTCGTAGGCCAGCACGCGTGCCCACCGGCACGTGCTGCCGTCGGTGCCCACGTCGTAGATGTGGCCGCCCACATGGGTTTCGAAGACCGTCTCCGCGATCGGGACTGCCAGCAGGTTGTGGTCGCGGGGTTTGATGGCGTCGAAGCGGCCGACGAACAACGCGAACGCCCTGTCGACCGGCGCCTCGACGACGACGCTCTTGCGGATCGGTGCCACCTCGGTCATGAATGTTTCCCTTCGTCGTCGGCCAGCTGTTTGAACGCCGTCAAGGTCTTGTCCCAGAACACGTCGAGTTCGGCCCGCAGGGCCGCGACGCCACGGGGGTCGACTTGGTAGATGCGCCGGGTGCCGACCTGCCGATCGGTCACCAGGCCGGCGCAACGCAGCACCTTGAGGTGCTGGGACACCGCCGGCCGGCTGACCGGCAGTCCCTCGGCGAGCTCGCCGACCGCGAGCGGCCCGGCGGCCAATCGTTTGAAGATCGTCCGCCGGGTGCGGTCGGCGAGAGCACCCCAGGGGTCGGCCGTTTCGTAAGTAGTCACTAACGGTAAGTCTAGGCTTACGGATATCGATTGAAAAGGGTTGCGATGGCTTTGGCTGGTGTTGACCGTCAGTCGTAGATGACGGCAAGGCCCCGGCGTTGGAGGTCGGCCAGGCCGTCGCGCATCGCCTGAATCTGCTCCGGTGAATGCCCGACCCAATCGGTGAGTTCACCGACGATGCGAACCGGCTCGCGGGTGCGGTAGGAGTGCGTCGGGTTGCCCGGCAGTTTCTTGTCCGTCACGTTGGGGTCGTCCTCCAGCTCGCCCAGCGGCTCGACGATGTAGATGCGGCAGCGACCGTCGCCGGCCGCGAGTTCGGCTCCCCAGGCCGCGGCGTCCAGTGTCCGCGTGACGTAGACGTGGTTCGAGACGCGGCCGGTCTCGTAGTTCGATTCCCACCCGGGCTGCAGCAGATCACCCACCGCGAGGTCGGCCTTGGTGCCGTGCAGCAGCGCGCCCGACTCATGCACTTCAAAAGGCTTCGGCGTGTTCGTCATGACATCCCCCATTCGTCGTACCGACTGGCCGGACGATTGTGCGGCACCACCGGGGCCTTGCCGCAAGCCCCGGGGTGTGCCATAAATTGAGAGTGGGAGGAACGTTCACGTCTGAGTTCCCCCGTGCGGCCGGCACGTGAATTGCTTTGCGCGACACGGCTTTCTTCTGACGATCACCCGGGCGGTGCATAGCCGCGATCTGCGACGAGTTCGTGCGTGAGCCGCACGAACGCGGATGCGGCCGCGCTGTGGTAGCCGCCGTCGCGGCGCAGGATCGCGACGGTCCGGGTCGGAATGGGCGGGTCCAGTGGCACCGGCGTGAGGTGCGGATGGTCGTGGGTGACGGCGTCCGGCAGCACCGTCGCCAGCGGCGTGCGCTGCACGATCTCGGTGAGGGCCTGGACGGAGTTGGCCTCGATGATGATCCGCGGGGCCACATGGTGTGCCGCGAAATAGGTGTCGATGTGGGTCCGGGTGAGGAAGTCACTGCTGAGCAGCGCCAGCTGGACATCGTCCAGCGCGCGGACCGGCAGGGGGACCGCCAGACCGGTGGCCCGCGGCCCACCGGCCACGAGGCCGAGGTGCTCGGTGAACAGCGCGGCGAACTCGATGCCGGGAACGGGAGCGCCGACGAACGCGATGCCCACGTCGAGATCGTCGGCGAGCAGGCCCGCTTCGATGCTGTCCTGGGACATCTCGACCACGGTCAGGGTGATCCCGGGATGGCGGGCGTACAGCTCGGCCGTCAGCGGGCCGATCAGATAAGTGATGAACGTCGGGGTGATGCCCAGGCGCAGGTGCCCGCGGGAGAGGTCTTGGACGTCCTCGATGGCCCGCTCGGCGGCGGCCAGTTCGCGGAGTGCGCTCCGGGCGCGCTCGGCGAAAGCGGCGCCGGCATCCGTCAGCCGGACCGTGCGGCCGCCGCGGTCGACGAGTTGCACGCCGAGCGTCGTTTCCAGCTGTTTGATCTGCTGCGAGAGCGTGGGTTGCGACACATATAGCTCCTCGGCGGCGCGGGAAAAATTGCCGTGTTCGGCAACGGCGAGGAGATACCGCAGGTGACGGAGCTCGAGTCCAGCCATGGCGCCAACTATAGATGCTGTCTATGGCAAGCGTGAAAAGTGGCTATTGGACGTTATAGGTGCTGTTCGTACATGGTGAATGCAGCAAGAAAGGAAACACCATCATGAAGAAGAACAGCCTCGGCGCCATGACAACCGGGTTGGCCGTCGGCGCATTCGCCGCGCTCACGATCGGCCTGGCCGCCCCGGCATCGGCCGACAACGGCGGGACGGTGGCACTTCCCGGCCCGGTTCCCGTGTACGCACAGGACACCTTCATCGGCGGTGCCAACCCCTACGTGCCGTTCGGCACCAACCCGATGGTGCCGTACGGCACCTGGGCGCAGCACTGACACCCGCTCGAAACACCACCCGCCCTCCGGAAGGAAGTCCCGTCATGATCCACGCACAATTCGACCCGACCGCCCGTCAGCTCCTCGCCGCCACGGCCGTCGAAGCCAAGACCCGCAAGGACCTGTCCTGGCAGCAGATCGCCGACGCGGCCGGCCTGTCGGTGGCCTTCACGACGGCCGCCGTCCTCGGCCAGCACGCGCTTCCGGAAGAGTCGGCCAAGGCCGTCGGTGAACTGCTGGGCCTGGACGATGCCGCAGTGCGGTTGCTACAGACCATCCCGACGCGCGGGTCCATCCCCGGTGGCGTGCCCACCGACCCGACCATCTACCGGTTCTACGAAATGCTGCAGGTCTACGGCACCACACTCAAGGCGCTGGTCCACGAGCAGTTCGGTGACGGCATCATCTCCGCCATCAACTTCCGGCTCGATGTGCAGAAGGTTGCTGATCCCAACGGTGGCGAACGAGCCGTCATCACCCTGGATGGCAAGTACCTGCCCACTGTGCCGTTCTGATTTCTCGCGCCGACTGCCCTAATATGGTTGTTGATGTCACGAAAATTTTCGCAACAGCAAATTCTCGTGGCAAACTAGACAGAGGCCGCTGGCAGTCGGCTTCGAGAGGATGGATGCAGCGTGGCGACGCACCTGCGCATGGCAGCGGTGACCTGGCTGGTCGCCGCACCGGTTATCAGTGTCGGCGTGGCGAGCGCTGCACCGATCGATATGCCGCTCTCTCCCAGTGTTTCTGGTGATGCAGGTGGGGACAGCTCGGGAACGTCGCGCCCGGGCCTGTCTTCCCTTGGGGACCTCCGCAAGGCGTTCGGCGGGCTGACCACCACCGCCACCACTGTCGGAACCGGTGCGCTCACCGGCTTCGGAGTCACGCCCTCTCCGGGCCAGCAACTGACGCCCAAATTCGGCGACGGCCGCAACGGCTCCAACATCTCGTCGGCGACGTCGTCCTCGAGCACGTCGGCCGCCCTGCCTTCGGGCGTCGTGAACACGACGCAGAGCGCACCGGCCAGCGAACCCGCGAGCATTGCCGAAACTCCCACCACCGCGCCGTCGGTCCAGTCGGTCTCCGTACCGTTGGCCGCGGCGAGTGCCGCGGCCGGTCAGACCGCACTCGTCGTGGCGGATGCGCCACTGGCGCCGGTGACGGCGCTGACGGGGCCGCTGCCGGCAGCATTGGGTGAACCGATCCGAACCGTGGCCGCGTTGCCGGGGTTTGCTGTCGCGCAAGCGCTGCCCGTGGTCGACGGGTGGGCCTCCGCCGTGGCCGAGCTGTCGTCGCCGGTCGGCACGCCGGTGACCGGAGTGCCGCGCGCCGTGTCCACCGGCCGCGACTTCGGGACCCGCGTCGAGCCCGTGGCATCCGGTGGGGCGCAGACGGATTCGCGTTTCGCCGGCCACTCCGGCGGCACCGGGGAACTGCCGGGGCGCGCCCCGGCACCGGCTGACCGGGTGTTCGCGGCCGACAACGCGATCGTCGCGGCGGCGCCGTACCGGGCCGGCTATTCCGACGACCTCCGCGCGGCCGGCCTGAGTGAGGTCGCCGCTGTCGCAGTTCCGGGTTTCACCGGCCTGTTGGTGCTGACCGGCGCCGGTGGGCTGATCGGCTTCCGGCAGGCCCGCGCAGGTCGCGCGATGCACGGCGGCACCCTCAATCGATTCGCGGCGCAGTAGCCCCGCGGCCCGTCCACCGTTCACGGCGCAGAGCCCGCTCTGCGTCGTGAATTGCTTTGTCGCGGAGGGTATTCGGCCGCGGGCGCGGTGGTGTTGCCCAAACATCTTGGCGGGCACCATCTTTGGCTGAATTGCCTGGTCAGCACGGCGCCGCCCGGCGGTGCTGAAATCACCGGGAATCTGGGCCTATCACACATCGGCGGGCGTTTGCCAGCCGACACGCCGAAGTGTCGCTCTGGTGAAATCGAGACGAGCTCCATCCGACGTGCAAAGAGCCCGGCCGACCGCTTACTCTGATGCAGTACCTCGAGTACATCCATCCGACAATCCCTGGCCGAAGCCGAACTTTGGAGCTGTGTTGACCTCATCCCGCCGTGTTCGTGGCGCCTGGCTGGCCGCTGCGTTGGCCGTCCTTGCCGTGCTCGGTGGGACCGTGGTGTCGTCGACGTCGCGCTGCCAGGAAGGTTGCAAGGTGGTCGCCGCGTCGCGCGACCTGTCCGTGTCGCAGCCCGCCGCTCCCGAGCCCGCCGTCGTGCGCGTCTCGCCGGCCGGCGGGGCGAAGAACGTCAGCCCCGCGGCGCCCGTCAACGTCACCGCGGCGAGCGGCACGATCACCGCCGTGTCGATGGTCAACGGCGCCGGAAAAGAGATTCCCGGGACGCTCTCGCCCGACGCCAAGACCTGGACGCCCGCCGAGCAACTGGGCTACGGCCGCAAGTACACGATGACCATCGAGGCGCGCGGCCCCTCCGGCATGCCGTCGCGGCAGACGTCGAGCTTCACCACGCTGGACCCCACCTACCAGACGGCGGTGTACCTCAACACCGTTTCCGGTGCGCAGCTGCAGGAGGGCGGGACCTACGGCGTCGGCGTCGTGGTCACCGCGCACTTCGACGAGAAGATCGAGGACAAGGCCGCCGCGGAGCGCAACCTCGTCGTCACCACCAACCCGCCGGTTACCGGCTCGTGGCACTGGGTCGACGACGCCAACGCCCATTGGCGGCCGGAGAAGTACTACGCGCCGAACACCACGGTCAGCGTCGCGGCCAAGATTTACGGCGTCCGGCTGGGCGAGGACACCTACGGCCAGCAGGACGAGCATGTCTCGTTCCGGATCGGCAACGCCCACGTCTCCGTCGCCGACGACCACACCCACCAGGTCAGCGTCTTCGACAACGGCCAACTGGTGCGCACCATGCCGACCTCGATGGGCATGGGCGGCACCGAGACGATCGGCAACACCGTCATCTCGTTCTGGACCCCGCCCGGTGTCTACACCGTGATGGACAAGGCCAACCCGGTGATCATGGACTCGTCGACGTTCGGATTGCCGACCAGTAGCCGCCTCGGCTACAAGGAGACCATCCCGTGGGCCACCCGGATCAGCCATGACGGCATCTACCTGCACCAGCTGAACTCCACCATCTGGGCGCAGGGCAAACAGAACACCTCGCACGGCTGCCTCAACCTGAACAGCGAGAATGCCAAGTGGTTCTACGACTTCTCCGTGCCCGGCGACGTCGTCGAGATCAAGTACACCGGTGGCCCGCCGCAGATGCTGAGCCAGAACGGCGACTGGAGCATGCCGTGGGATCAATGGGTCCGCGGCTCCGCCCTGCCGCCGCCGCCTGTGACCGCGGCGCCCGTCGCGGCCCCGCTGCCGCCGCGCTAGCTACCGCGCGAAGACAGTCGCGGCCAAGTGTGAACTATCTCACAATGACCCGGATTCGGGCGTAGCCTGAGGGCATCTTCGGCAAGGAGGGAGATGCGAATGAAGGGCGCACACCATGATCCGGTGGATCATTCCCGAACCACCCAGCCGCATGCCGGTGAATCCTTCATCGACACGTTGTGGCTGCCTGGCCTGGGCCTGATCGCACTGGGCATCGTCACCATCGCCGGCTTCGTCTTCGCAACCGCGTTCGGTCACACGGGGCTCGAGCTACCGCTCGGCCTCATCGCCGGCGCGCTGGTCACCGCGGGAGCGCTCGTCATCACGTTCGAGCACCTGCGGGTCAAGCGAGTCGAGGAACGGTGGCTGGCCGAACATCCCGAACGGCGTCTGCACGCGGGCTGATCGGCTGAGGCCTAGCGCGGCAGCAGCCGCAGAATCTCCGGCGTCCGCGGATCGAGGATGTCGTCGAAGTCGTGGTGCTTCTCGACGTACGCCTTGACCATCGGGCAGATCGCCACGATGCGCTTGCCCTGCTGCCGCGTGGTCGCCAGCGCCTGAGCGATCAGGACGCTGGCCAGCCCGCGCCCGCCGAACGCCGGATCGATCTCGGTGTGGTAGAAAACCCGCTGCTCGCCGTGCTCGATGAAAGCCGTCAGCCCCACGGGCTTTCCGTCGACCGCGATGCTGAATCGGTCGGCTTCCTGGGTCACCTCGACAGGTTCGCCGTTCTTGTCGGTGAGCATCACTCGGGCCTTTCCTCCGGTGGGTGGTTTCCGCGGGACCAGACGGGTGGTCGGTAGCGGGGGAGCGGGCAGCCGCGCCGGCTCACCCTGATAACCGAGGACTTCACCGAACTGTTCCGACTCGGCCTGCCATTGATTGCGGTATTCGACGATCTCGTCGTGCGTGCGTCCGACGAAGTTCCACCACATCAGCAGTTCTTCGGTGAACGGCGTGCCGCCGAGAATGACGGCCCGAGCCGGTTCGGTTCCGGTGTTGGCGAGGGTCAGACGCGTGGATCCGACGCCCTGATAGGCCATTTCGTACGGCTGGACCGGCGTATCGGCGACGGTCAGCGCGCCCTGGTCGAGCAGCACGGCGTGCTCGAAGGTGGGGTCGACGTCGAACTCGACGGTGGTGCCGGCGGGCAGATCGACCTGCGCACCGAGCAGCGGCGTATGCGTGTGCACCGGTGACCGCTGTCCGGCCAGCGTCCCCAGGAACACCGACACCGTGGCGCCGCCGAAGGAAACCGGCTGTGGCGCATAGTGGTCGAAGTTTCGGGGACCGTGGCGGGCGGCGTCGGGCAGTGCGACCCACAGCTGGACGCCGTGCAGGATCGTCGTCGCCGGCGTGGAGACCTCGGAGTGACAGATGCCGGCGCCGGCCGTCATCAGGTTCAGCTCACCGGGCCGCACCATCTCGTGGATGCCATGCGAATCGCGGTGCTCGATCTCGCCGCTGAACAACCAGCTGACCGTCTGCAGACCCGTGTGCGGGTGCGGCGGAACATCCATCCCGGCCTTGACGCGCACGTCTTCCGGGCCGTAGTGGTCGGCGAAACACCACGCGCCGACCAGCGAGCGGTCGCGCTGCGGCAAGGTGCGACGGACCATCATGGCCCGCGGCCCGCCCAGCGGCACCTCACGCGGCTCCAGAATCTCGATGCGGTTGGGAGGCCCGGCGGCACAGTCGTATTCGACGGGGTCTGCCTCAAGATTGCTCACGATTCGCCTTCCCGGCTGCGTACCATCGTCGCGTTCGCTCAGACCATACCCGCGCCGTCCTGGCCACAACCTGAAAGTAGGCAATGGACACCACCGAACCGGGCCCTGCGCACGTGCACATCGACAAGCAGTCGCCCCACGCCTACCGGACGTTGGTGGCGGTCGCGACCGCGGTCACGAAGACCGCTGCCGAGGCCGGGTTGTCGCCGGCGCTGGTGGAGCTGATCAACACCCGCGTCTCCCTGATCAACGGCTGCCCGTCGTGCCTGGAGATCCATCACCGCCGCGCGGTCAAGGCCGGTGTCACCGACAAACAGCTGGCGACGCTGCGCGCCTGGCGGGACACCGAGCTGTTCTCCGAGCACGAACGCGCCGCGCTACGGCTCGCCGAGATCACCACGACGCTGCCCGACCACGACACCGCCGAGCGCGAATACGCAAGGGCGCGAGCGGTACTGAACGACGACGAGATTTCCGCGGTGATCTGGGTGGCCACCGCGATCAACGCCTTCAACCGGGTGTCGATCCTGAGCCGGCACCCGGTGCGGCCCTAGGTACCGGCCCGCAGCCGGTCCCGCAGGCCCGACGCGCGCAGCGCCTGCCGCTGCACCGCGGCCCGCACCTCGTCGGCCGACCCGACGATGCGCACCTTCTTCTTCGCGCGCGTGACCGCGGTGTAGAACAGCTCGCGGGTCAGCAACCGGGAGTCGGCCGGCGGCAGGATCACCGTCACCTCGTCGGCCTGCGAGCCCTGGCTCTTGTGGATGGTCAACGCGTACATGGTCTCGACATCGGCGATCCGGCTCGGCGAGAACCGTTGCGTCGCAGTCGCACCCGCGACGTACACCTGGACACCGTCCGGGCCCGCGGCGACCAGGCCGGTGTCGCCGTTGTAGATGCCCAGCGCGTAGTCGTTGGCGGTGACGAGCAGCGGGCGGCCGGGGTACCACGGCGACCAGGTGGCCTGTCCGGTCTCGTCGGTGATCCAGCGCTCCACCTGACGATTCCAGTGCCGCACGCCGTAGGGCCCGTCGCGGTGCGCGCACAGCAGGCGGTGTTCGTCCATGGCCGTGAGGCCGTCGGCCCCGGCGCCCAGCAGCGCGCAGGCACGTACCTTCAGCGCGTGGCCCACCAGAACGGGTCGCAGCGCCGCGGCCGGCTCGGGATCCTCGATGAACTCGATGGCCGCATCACCGGCCCGCAGGAGTGTGAGTACCTCGTCGGCGTCACCGGACCGGATCGCTTCGGCCAGCCCGCCGATCGACGCCCCGAACCGGTGTGTGGTGTGCAGCGCCGCGATGCGGATGGACGGGTGGTCGGTGAGGCCGTCGACCAGATCGGCCAGCACGGCACCCGCCTGCACCGAGGTCAACTGGTCGGGGTCGCCGACCAGCAGCAGCCGGGTGTCGGGGCGAACAGCCTCGAGCAACCGGGCCATGAGCGTCAGGGACACCATCGACGTCTCGTCGACGACGACGACGTCGTGCGGCAACCGGTTGCCGCGATGGTGCTTGAACCGCGATGCGCTGTCGGGCCGCCCGCCGAGCAACCGGTGCAGGGTGACGGCCCGCAGCCCGCTGAGCCGTTCCCGGTCCGCCGAGTCGAGTTTGGCCACCTCGGCCGAGACGGCCTCCTGCAGCCGGGCGGCAGCCTTTCCGGTGGGCGCCGCGAGCGCGATCCGCAGCCGCCCCGGGTGCGCGGCCTGCGCCAGCAGTGCGAGCAACCGGGCCACGGTCGTCGTCTTGCCGGTCCCGGGGCCACCGGTCAGCACCGTCACCGGCTGCGTCAGCGCCAGTTGTGCGGCGGCCCGCTGTTCGGCGTAACCCGGTGGCGGGAAGAGCCGTTCGAGTTCGGTGTCGTCGACCGACCGCGACGGTTGCGCCGACAGTGCCAGCAGGTCGGTGCACACCTGCTGTTCTTCGCGCCAGTAACGGTCCAGGTACAGCAACCGCGCGTGGTCCAGCCGGATGGCCTTGCCCGTCAACGGACTATCCGCGACGGCGGCGATCAGCTCGCCGGGTGCCGGCCAGGGCAGGTCACCGCCGATGTCGTCGGCGACGGTGGTGAGGTCGACGCACACCGAGCCTTCCCGCAGCGCCCGGATCGCCAGCCCGACCGCGAGGGCGACGACATCGCGCGTCTCCTCGGCCAGCGCGCAACACCGCTGGGCCACATGCACATCGGCGGCGTTCAGCACGCCGGCGGCGTTGAAGGTCGCCAGCAGCCCGGTGGCCGCGGGCACCTGCCGCCAGTCCATGGGGTCGGGCAGCCGGTCCGGTGTTGCCTCCAGTGGTGCCGTCATGCTGCCGTCCCTCGGTCCAACAGGTCGGAAAGCCGGCTCACCAGCTCGACCGGCGGCTGCCAGCTGAACACGCCGCACGGGTGACCGTCGACCACGGGGGTCGCCGGGCCGCACATGCCCCGGACGAACAGATAGGCCACGCCGCCCAGATGCCGGGCGGGCTCGTAGCCGGGCAGCCGCCACCGCAGGAACCGATGCAGCACAACCGAATACAGCAATGCCTGCAACGGGTAGTCGGAATGCATCATGGCCTCGGCGAGCCGCGGCGCCGTGTAGTCCGCCGCGGTGTTCTCGGTGCCGAAGTCGCCCAGCCGGTTGGTCTTGTAGTCCACCACCAGGTACTTGTGGCCGCTCTCGCCCGGAACCCGCAGCACCGCGTCGATCGAACCCGACAGGTAGCCGTGCAGCCGCTGGTGTCCCAACGGTTCGGCCTGCAGTCGCGCGCCGTAGGCCGACAGCGGATCCGAGGCCGGCAGCAGCTCGCTCACCAGCAAGCCGACGTCGCCGAGCCGGATGTCCCGCGCGGCGTCGGGCCGGTCCTGGCCGCCGCCCAGCGGCATCTCGAAATCCAGTTCCCGCAACCGGTCCCGCAGCCCGATCTGCCGCAGCGTCAGGCCCGGCGCCAGCGGGCCGAGCGGGGTGTCGTGCATCGGCACCAGCGCCGAAGCCAGTTCAGCGGTGGGCACTTCGACGTTCCACAACCCGGCCTGCTCGTCGATCCGGGCCGCGAGTTCGGCCGTCAGATCTCCGGACAGCGGGTCGGCACGTTCCAGCACGGCGTGCACCAACGAGCCGAAGGCGGCGCCCGCGGGCAGCTGCGCCATGGGCGACGGCACGTTGCCGGACAGTGGCGGTGGGGCCTCGGGCACGACGTCGGCGGATTCGTCGTCCCGCAGCGCGCTGTCCGGTTCGCTGGTCACTGCCTGCCCGTCGTCGTGGACGACGCGCACCAGCGCCGAGTACGACGTCCGTCGCCAAGAGGTGTCGATGCTGCGGTGGAAATGCCGCACGTCCAGGTCCACCGGTGCCTCCGGTGCCGGCGGCGTCATCGGGGTGACGGGCTCGGCCGCCTCGACCACCGGACCGCCCGCGTGCTCCCACGCGGTGAAACATGCCAGCGCGTCGTCGTCGGAAAGTGTCTGCGGGACAACGCAGTCCGGCACCGCGGTGGCGCCGGGCCGGCGGCCCCGCAGCAGCCGCGAGAGGCCACCGTTCTGTTCGTCCCGCGACGGTGCCCACCATGCCACCACCTGTGACTGTGCGCGGGTGAGCGCGACATAGGTCAGCCGGACGTTGTCACCGGCGGTCTCGGCCAGGCCCGCCTGCTCGGCCGCGGCCCGGTCGGTGGCCCCGGCACCGCCGACGTGCAGGCACCGTGTGCCGTCGGTGTCGTGGAACCGCAACACCGTGTCGGCCTTGACGAACCGGTTGAACCCGAACGGCAGATACACGACGGGGAACTGCAGCCCCTTGCTGCGCCACACCGTCATGATCTGCACCGCGGCGGCGTCGCTGTCCAACCGGCGGTTGCGTTCGGCCGGGCCGCCGCGGTCCTTGATCTGGCGGCGCAACCAATCCCGCAGGGCCGGCAGGTGATAACGCTCGCGATGGGCGGTCTCGTGCAGGAGCTGGCTGACATGCGCCAGGTCGGTCATGTGCCGCTCGCCGCCCCGATGCCCGAGTACCCGCTCGGGCAGACCCAGCGACACCACCGCCTCGAACACCGCCGCGATGCCCCGGTCCCGGGCGAGGCCGGCCCACTGCCGGATGGTGGTGGTGATCTGGTCGGTCAGCTCGTCGCCGCCGGCGGCGAGATCGGCCGCGCGGTGGCCGAAGAACATGGTGGTCGCGGCGGCCCGCACCACACCGCTGCGGTTGGGGGTGTCGAAGGCATCGAGCAGCCGCAGCCACTCGGCCGCCGCGGTCGAGGCGAACACGTCGGTGTCGCCCGAGTACACCACCGGAATACCCAAGTCCAGCAGCGCATCCCGGCAGGGGACGGCGTCCAGGCCACTGTCGACGATCACCGCGATGTCGCCGGCCGTCAGCGGCCGGCCGTCGAACTGCGCGCCACTGGCCAGCAGCACCGAGATGTCGGCGGCGAGATCCTTGGCGATGTACGGCCGCAACTGGCCGATCGGCACCATGCGGCGCTGCGGCGTCCCGAACTCCGTGCGCGCGACGACCCGCAGCCGGAACGGGTCGTTGTGCGGTGCTCCCGTGAGCCGATGACATTCGGTGCGGGCCTCGACGGGGTGCACCACGATGTCGTTGTCGCCGAGCGCCGCACCCTTGAGCACGGTCTGCAGCCGGTCCACCAGAACCTTGTCACTGCGCCAGTTCTCGGCCAGCGTCAGCCGCTGGTCGGCACTGCGCGCGGCATCCAGGTAGGTGACGATGTCACCGCCGCGGAACGCGTAGATGGCCTGCTTCGGGTCGCCGATCAGCACCACGGCGCTGTGCCCGACGAAGGCCCGCGAGATCACCTGCCACTGCACCGGGTCGGTGTCCTGGAACTCGTCGACCATGACGATCGGCCAGCGCCGGCGCATCCGCTCGCGCGCCGGTGCGTCGGGCTCCTCCAGCGCGGTGGCGAGCCGGCTCAGCAGGTCGTCGAAGCTCAGTACCCCCAGCCGGCGCTTGCGGCGTTCGAGCTCCTCGAGCACCGCCCGCGCGAACGAGAGGCGTTGCGCGGCAACGCTGTCCGGGTCGGCGGTCTCGGGTCGCAGCTGCGCGCCGGGATCGCCGACGACGCGCTTGGCCAGATCGAGCGCATCGGCGAAGCTCAGCGCGGGCTCGTCGCGCTGGTCTCCGTAGGTCGTGAGGTACAGGTCGGAGACGATCTCGCCGACCAGATCGTCGAGGCTCTCCACCAACTGCGCGCCCGAATCGGTGTCGCCGGCGATGCCGAGGGAACGCAGCACCAGCCCACAGAACTCGTGCGTGGTGGCGATGGTCGCGGCGTCGAAATCCGACAGCGCGTCGCGCAGCCGGGCCCGGCGCAGCACCAGTTCGTCGGGCGCGACGTCCGCCAGGTGACGGATCAGGTCGTCGTCGTCCCCGGACGGATCACCCAGGGCGGCAACGGTCCTCACCAACTGCGCCCGCACCCGTTCGCGCAGTTCGCGGGTGGCCGCCCGGCTGAAGGTGATCAGCAGCATCTGGTCCAGCGTCGCGGCACCCTCGGCGACATACCGCGTCACCAGACCGGCGAGGGCATAGGTCTTTCCGGTGCCGGCGCTGGCCTCCAGCACCGTCGTCGTCGCCGGTTCCGGCAGCGGGCCGAGCAGATCGAACGCGTCCATCAGACCCGCCGTTCCGCGTCGAGCAGCGGCTGCCACAGCCGGGCCGCGTAGGCGCCCAGGCGCGTGGTCTCGCCGCGGACGGCGAGCTCGTCGGGTCGCGGCGGGTCGAGCAACACGTGCAACGGCGCGGCCGGCCCCCAGACCTCCACGTATTCGGCACCGTCCTTCTCGAACCGCCATTCCGACTCGGCGCCCCGCTCCGGTACCGGGTCGTCGAACAGCCGCGCCCGCGCCCACTCCAGCGACGTCTTCAACGGCAGGGGTAGCGGTTCGCGGCGGCCCGCGTCGTAGATCGCGACCAGGTCCCGCAGCACCGAAAGCGGTTGCTCCGGAGGCCGATACCCCATGGCGTGCACGCCGCCCCGTGGGCCGCGGCCGATGCAGTACGCCTCCCATTCGCGTTCCGGCGCACCTGCCGCCAGCGCCACCAGGGTGACCCAGGCCTGCAGCCGGTGCTTGGCGCCCAGCTTCGAATAGGTGACCGTCACGGTGCGGTCCTGCCACACCGGCGCGACGGTGCCGGTGAGCCTGCGGCCCTGGCCCAGGTCGACGTCGATGTCCAGCGCACTCGCCTCGCCGCGTTGCAGCGTCCGGGCGGCGGTTGCCAGTTCGAGGGCCTCACCGCGGATTTCGTTGGCCTGCCGCCAGCCGAGCCGGCCCGGGGGCAGCGTGCCGCGCCGCCACTCGGCGCCGATGACGAAGTCCGGGTCGCGGCCGATCTTCAGGTCGTCGAGCATGCGTTCCCCGACCGCCCACTTGCCGAGGCCGTCGATGGCGACCGGGATGGCATCGGACAATTCGTCGGCGTCCCACGGCAGCGTGTAGTCCAGTGCCCGGAAGAACCCCTTCACCGGGTTCGCGAAGAACCGCAACAGTTCGGCGAGTTCGACGTCACCGCAGGGCGATTCGTCCAGCGGGCCGTCGATGAGCCGCGGCTTCGGCCGGCGCTCGCCCAGGACGGCCCTGGCCCCGCGCAACGCCGCCGGGTCGTAGGTGAACGGCCGGTCGGGTACCAGCTCGTCACAGGCGACGGTGCGGATGTCGAAGGGCTGCAACGGGTGGTCGGCCACGATGCGGTCCCGGACGGGTTCGGTCGTGGTCCGGTCCAGCGCGTCGAGCAGCTCCTGTACCGGGACCGCGGGCGGCCGGTGCTCGCCGGAGTGTTCGTCGGTGCCGGTGTAGGTGACGACCAGGGTGTCGGTGGCCGCGCAGATCGCATCGAGCAGCAACTGCCGGTCTTCCGAACGGATGTCGCGTTCACCGGTGAGCGGGCGACGGGCCAGGACGTCGTCACCGTCGGCGATGTTGGTGCGCGGAAAGACGCCGTCGTCGAGCCCGACGAGGCACACCACGCGATGCGGCACCGAGCGCATCGGGACCATGGTGCACACCGTCAGTGTGCCGGTGCGGAAGTTGGCGCGGGTCGGGCGGCCGGCCAGCTGCCGGCGCAGCAGGGACCGGATATCGGGCAGCCGCAGCGTCGTGCCGGACCGAGAACCCGCGTGGGTCAACACTTTCGCGAGTTCACGGTCGAGTTGCGCCTGCTGCCACTGCTCGTCGGGGCCGACGCGGGTGAGCTGCGCGACGCCGTCGCGCAGGATCTCCACCCAGCTGTCCAGGGGCTGCGCGCCGGTGAGCCGGTCGACGACACCGCACAACCGCTGGACGTATTCGGCCAACCGGCCGGCCAGTTCCACGCGGTTCGAGTCGACGTCGTCGAGCGGCAACGCGGTACCGAGCCAGCCCTGCGAATCGTCGGACATCGCGGCGCCGACGAGCAGTCGGTCGACCCCGAACTGCCAGGTGTTCTGCGGGTATCGCTGCAGCGCGTACGGGGTGCGGTGCGCCGCGTCGAAACCCCACCGAATGCCCGCCGCGCCAACCCATTCGGTGAGGTCCACGAGGTCGTCGTCGCCCCACGCGAAGCGCCGGCGCACCGGCTCGCTGTGCGCCAGGCTCAGCACCGCACTGGCGGTGGCCCGGCCGTCGGCGATGTCGAGCAGCTCGGCCAGCACCCCGAGCAGGGGATTGGTCTGGGTCAGCGCGCGGTCGGCCAACCGGACCCGCAGGCTCTGGGCCGGGTGGCCGAGGTCGGCATGCTCGCCCGCCCCGAACGCCGCGGTGATCAGCGGCGCATAGGTTTCGATGTCGGGGCACATGACCAGGATGTCGCGCGGCTGCAGGGTCTCGTCGTCGTCGAGCAGGCCCAGCAGCACATCACGCAGGACATCGATCTGCCGGGCCGCGCCGTGGCAGCGATGGATCTGCACGGACCGGTCGCCCTTGGCCAGCCGGCGCCCGCCGGGCCGCACCTCGTCGGCCGAGATGTCGGACTGCAGCCGGCCCAGCAGCGTGTCCGGGAATCCGCTGCGGGGGTGGAACCGATCGGACTGCGCGGCTGGCAGGCCGCGTTGCAGCTCCCGCAGATCGCGGCCCAGGGTCTGCAGCAGGGGGTGGCCTACCCGCAACCGGCTGCTGTCCTGGCGCCGGAGCTCCTGCCCGCGCAGATCGGACAGCGCCTGCCACAACGGGTCGCTGGGGTGCGGCAGCCACAGGTGCAGATCGTGGTGGGTCGCCAAGGCCCCGAGCAGTTCGAGATCTGCCGCGGGCAACCGGGTGTGCCCGAACAAAGACAGCCGCGGGGGTAGCTCGGACGGCGAATCGACCAGCCGGGCAATGGTTTTCGCCTGCCGCACCGGGGGCGGGTCGGCAGCGACACGTTCGGCGGTCGCGCGCCACAGGTGCGGTTGCCACCGCAGGTCGTCGTCCAGCCGGCCGCCCGCGCCGTCGGACTCGCCGCCCGTCAGCCAGTCGGCGAGCATCGCCGGCCGGGCTTTGGCGTAGGTGTCGAACAGGCCCGCCAGCCGCCGGGCCACCGCGTACCGACGGCCCTGCCGCAACTGGGTCTCCTCGGGATTGCCCAGCGCGGTGTAGCCGAGGTGCGCGGCCAGGGTGCCCGCCCAGGGGTGGTTTGCGCCCAGCTCGTCGAGCACCTCCAGCAGCGGCCACACCAGGGCGTCGGGCTCCCACGGGTTGTCGTCGGCCGTCCCCGTGATCTCCGCGAGAAGCGATGCGGGGGAGCGGAATTCGATACCCGCACACACACCGTCGTTCGCCGTGCCGCGGCCGAGCGCATGGGACAGCTGCTGGCTGAGCCAGCGCTCCATACCGCGGGCGGACACCAGCACCAGCTCGGAGGCGAACGGATCCGCCGGCGGTTCGGCGAGCAGTGCACCCAGCCCGGCGGCCAGCGCGCCGGTGTCTTCGGCTCGGTGCAGGTGTAGCGCCATCGGACCACCCTAGGTCGGCGTACCGACAGCTTTGTCGATGTGTGGCGTTACCCGGCGAACTCGGCGGCCAGACCGTCGATGCCGGCCTGGATCGCGGCCAGTCCGCCGGCGCGGGCCTTGAGCTTGCTGGCCAGGTGATGCTTGGGGTGCAGCGTCGCGGCGAATCCCGCGGCCACCTCCTGGGCGCGGCTCAGCACGTGCTCCTGGTCGACGATCTCGTCCACCCAGCCGGCCGCCCGGGCTTCCTCGCCGGTGAACGTGGCGGCCAGGCCGACCGCCCGCTGGAAGGCCGAATTGGTCAGTCGCAGCCGGAGGATTTCGATGCAGGACTGCGGCACCGTCATGCCGATGGCCACCTCGTTGGCCTGGCACCGCATCGTGGCCGAGCCGACCCGATGGTCACCCGAGCACAGCAGGAACGAGCCGCCGGCGATCGCGTGTCCGGTCGCGGCGATCACCACGGGGACGGGGAAGCGCAGCAGCCGGGCGTCGAGTTCGATGCCGCCGCGCAGCATGGCGAACCCGGCCGCCGCGTCACCCGAGCCGAAGATCGCGAGGTCGAACCCGGCACTCAGGACCCGGTTGTTGCCGGCGATGACGACGGCCTTGACATCGTCCGACTGCTCGGCCTGATCCAGCGCGGCGTTGATGTTCTCCTGCATCGTCGGGCTCAGGACGTTGACCTTGCCGTCGTCCAGCGTGATCGTGGCAACCGCATCGGTCACGGAGTAGGTGACGGTGCTCATCGGCTCTCCCTCGGTCGGTTCCCGGGCCGGGAACAGGTGTGAGCCGATGCTAGACGTGCCTTCGGAGGCGTCCTGTCAGTGGACGGCGTTGCGGTGCCGGCCCTTGGGGCCGTCGTCGAACCACTGGATTTCCAGTTCCGTGGTCTCGTCGGAAGCGCGGCTGCGCCACCGGTCCTGCGTCTCGCGGACCGCCCGGTTCATCCGGTCGATCTCGGCGCGGAAGACGTCGGGCTGCGTCTCCTTGGAGGCGTAGTGGAAGTACGTCAGCACGCTGCGCAGCAGTTCGAGCTTCTGCTTCTCGCGCTTGGCGAGGTCGTGCGTCGTCATCAGCTCCAGCCGCTGCACCGGCTGCAGCGCCGCCCAGTCGAGCACCGCCTTCGACTCGAACTCGCGGGGCTTGCGCCCGAAGCGGGACTTCTTGCCCTGCACGGGCGCCGGCGCGTCGTAGTAGGTCAGCGTCCCCTCGAATCGCGACCGGATGGACCCACCCAGCTCCTCGCGGCTGATCGCCGAGTCCCAGATGGTTCGCCACTCCTGCCCCGGAGCCAGGACCGAGAGTTCGCTGGGCAGTCGCAGCTCGGTGACATCGAGTTCGCCGTCATGGTCGGAATCCTCGTAGATGGCGACCGTCGGGTGGTGCGTGAAATCGAACGAGATGTTGTGCGCCGCGGTCTGCCCGAAGTTGCGGACCACGAGCTCGATCAGATGCCAGTCCGACGCGTGCGGCTCCATGAACATGGTCACCTGCGGGCGCACCTGATCCTGCTTGAGCTGGCGATTCTTGGACAGCTGGCGGTTCACCACGATCAGTACGACGATGCCGAACGCCAGTGCGGCCCACGCCGCGATGGCCAGCCAGCTGCCTGATCCCAGGCCTGTCAGGTCGTCCCAGCGTTGAGATATCCAGTCCACCGCGCCATCCAGTCGTCAAGTCCCGATCGGTTTTATCCGACACTGAGACTAATATTCGCTGGTTGACTTGTACAACGGAGAGCGAAAGGTAGCTGCGCTGCTAGCCGCCCATGAGCATGCGCCACTGGTCCAGGTCGCGTGCCCGGTAGACGTAATTGGTGCGACGGACGTCGTCGAGTGGCGCACTGGGTTCGGCCGAATACCAGTGCCCGGGGAAGACCGTCGGATCGCCGGGCAGGGCGGCCAGCGCCTGCAGGCTGCGGAACATGTCGTCGACGTTCCCGCCCGGGAAATCGGTGCGGCCACAGCCCTCCAGGAACAGCGTGTCGCCGGCCACCAACCGGCCGTCGAGCAGGAAGCACTGGCTACCGGGGGTGTGTCCGGGGGTGTGCAGCAGCTCGATCGGCACCGCTCCGACCTGCACGACGTCGCCGTGCTGGTGCGGCGTCAGCTCCGACGGTGCGATGCCGGTGACCCGGGACACCCAGTCCGCCTCGTGGGCGTTGACGTGCACCGGCACGCTGACCCGCTCCAGCAGCTCGGCCAGGCCCTTGAGCTCGAAGCCCATCATCGAACCGCCGACGTGGTCGGGGTGGTGGTGGGTGACGAGCACGCCCGACAGGTGCATGCCGTCGCCTTCGAGGACGTCGACCAGATCGCCCGCCGCGTAGGCCGGGTCGACCACCACGCAGTCGCCGGTCTCCCGGTCGCCGATGAGGTAGGCGAAGTTGCGCATCTGCTGGGCGATCGGGTCGGTCGCGGCGAAGTCGCGACCGGCGAGCAACTGGCGGAAATACAGGCGGTCATCAGGCATGCCGACAGCCTAGGAGGGTCGTCTCGGCGTTGACGTGCGTGGCTGCAATCTCCGAGCGCATATCTCGTGCCAATTGAAGCCGGGTACGGATTTCGGGTGCGCGGCGTCCCTGACGTCAATCACGAGGGGTTGGCGCGCTCGCTCATTGAAGCCCGGGACTTCGCGGGGGTCGAGCAATCCACAGTGCGACGTTCATCCACAGCTCGAACCCAACGACGGCGTGTGGGCGCCGCAGCGTCGGAGGCCGCCGACAACATCGCGTCATGGGGGTATTCATCGGCAGCGAGGCATTGGCCGCGGGAAAGGTCACGCGTAATGACCTGCGTCGGCACTACGGGCGCATGTTCCCGGACGTCTACGGACCGTTCGAGCCCACCGTCCGAGATCGCGCTCGCGGTGCGTGGTTGTGGTCCGGCCGGCGGGGTGTCATCACAGGCGTGGCGGCATCGGCGCTGCATTGGGCGAAATACGTCGACGACGACGTGCCGATCGAGATGCTCTGGCGCAACGGCAACCCGCCGAGCGGGCTGATCGTGCGGAATGAGGCGTACGCCGCGGACGAGGTCACCACGTATGACGGGATTCCGGTCACCACGCCGGGGCGGACGATCTTCGACCTGGGCCGCCACCTCGACCGGGATGCGGCGGTCGCCCGGATCGACGCACTGCTGTGGGTGGGCCGGATCGGCGCCGACGAAGTTCAGCCGCTCATCGCACGGTATCCGCGGGCGCGCCGTCTCGCTCAGCTCGGCGTGGCGCTCGAGCTGAGCGACGACGGGGCCGAGTCGCCGCAGGAGACGCGGGTGCGGTTGCTGCTCACCGACGCGGGTATGCGCCCTACCGACACCCAGATCCCGGTTTATGACGGCAATCGGTTGATCACCAAGTTCGACATGGGCTGGAAGCACCTGCTGGTCGGAGTGCAATACGACGGAGGCCACCACCAGACCGATCGCGAGCAGTATGTCCGCGACCTGAAGGCGCTGCCGAGGCTCGAGGCGCGGAACTGGATCGTCATCAGGGTGATCAAGGAGGACACCGACGATGACGTCCTGGCCCGGGTCGCGGCAGCGTTGTACCGCCGGGGGTGGCGGGCGGCGTAGACGTATCTGAGTTCAGTGAGACGGGCGATTGAGCTCAGGGATCGTTTCGGCGCCGCAGAAGTACCTGACTTCAACCGATGAACAACCAAGGCGGCATTGGACGAGGCCAGGGACAAACCCGGAGCAAACCCGCGGCGGGACCGCCCGAACAGGCCGAAATAGCGTGGTTGAGCTGCCGTTTTGGCAGGTGAAACCGCGAGACGGTAACCTCTTTAAGGCCCACGGGGCAGACGGTCGTAACCGACAGTTCGAAACCGAGGGTCAGGCCCCCTTAGCTCAGTCGGCAGAGCGTTTCCATGGTAAGGAAAAGGTCAACGGTTCGATTCCGTTAGGGGGCTCGGTGGACATATGGCGAGCGGAGCGACGGAAGTAAAAATCCGCCGCTGCGCCGCCTGTGTCTGTCGGGGCGGTGTAGCTCAGCTGGTTAGAGCGCACGACTCATAATCGTGAGGTCGGGAGATCGAGCCTCCCCACCGCTACCAGCACAACAGAGATTCGAAGCGAAAGAGGCAGAGACGTGGCGTCGAGTACCGACGTACGGCCGAAGATCACCTTGGCCTGCGAGGTGTGCAAGCACCGTAACTACATCACCAAGAAGAACCGCCGCAACGACCCGGATCGGCTCGAGCTGAAGAAGTTCTGCCCGAACTGCGGTACGCACCAGCCGCACAAAGAGTCGCGTTAGTCACTCGTCGTGGGTCTGGCGGACATTGTCGGCTATCACTACCGGCATCCCGAGTGCTACGAGGTCGGTCGCGAGAAGATCCGTGAGCACGCGACTGCCGTTCAGAACGACGACGCGTGTTTCCACCAGGAGTCGGCGGCCGCCGAGCTCGGCCACGATGCACTGCTCGCGCCGCTGACCTTCATCTGCATCTTCGGCTACCAAGCCCAATTCGCGATGTTCGGCGATGCCGGCATCGCCATTTCTGATGCCCAGATCGTCCAGGTCGACCAGTCGCTGAAGTTCCTGCAGCCGATCAAGGCCGGGGACAAGCTGTACTGCGATGTGTACGTCGACTCGTTCCGTCAGGCACACGGCACCGACATCATCGTGACCAAGAACATCATCACGAATGACCGTGATGAGGTCGTGCAGGAGGCCTACACGACCTTGGCGGGTCGCTCGGGTGACGAGGACGGACAGGGAGGATTCTCAGATGGCACTTCGTGAGTTCAATTCGGTCAAGGTCGGCGACGCGCTGCCTGAGAAGACCTACCAGCTGACCCGGCAGGATCTGGTCAACTACGCCGGCGTCTCCGGTGACCTGAACCCGATCCACTGGGACGACGAGATCGCCAAGCAGGTCGGTCTGGACACCGCGATCGCCCACGGCATGCTGACCATGGGCCTCGGCGGCGGCTACATCACCAACTGGGTCGGTGACCCGGGTGCCGTGACCGAGTACAACGTCCGCTTCACCTCTGTGGTCCCGGTCCCGAACGACGGCGTCGGCGCTGAGCTGATCTTCAGCGGCCGCGTGAAGTCGGTCGACGAGGAATCCAAGTCGGTCACCATCGCGCTCTCTGCCACCACCGGCGGCAAGAAGATCTTCGGCCGCGCCGTCGCCACCGCGAAGTTGGCGTAGTCATGCCGCTGAATCCCAACATCCTGGGGATGGTCCACAAGTACCCGCAGGTCTTCGTCGTGGGCCGGGAGCAGGTCCGGCAGTACGCCAAGGCCGTCAAGTCCGACCACCCGGTCTCGATGGACGAAGACGCCGCGGCCGAGTTGGGTCACAAGGCCATCGTCGCCGGCCCGACGTTCGTGGCGATCGTCGCCCTGCTGGTCCAGCAGGACTTCTTCCGCGTCGTCGATGTCGGCATGGAGACCATGCAGATCATCCAGGTCGACCAGAAGTTCGTGTACCACCGCCCGATCCTGGTCGGTGACCGCCTGCACGCGACCGTCGAGATCATCTCCGTCGAGCACCGGTTCGGCGCCGACATCGTGATGACCCGCAACACCCTCACCGATGACGACGGCAGCGTCATCATGGAGGCCTTCACGACGTTGATGGGCCACGAGGGCGACAACTCGGTGTCGGTGCGCTACGACCGCGAAACGGGCCAGGTTTTGCGTTCGGCCGTCGGAGCGGATTAGTAACTCAGACTGGGGCCGATGTACACTCGGTCCTCGGGGATCCACCCTTTTCAGCGCGCTGTCCGTCGGTTACACATCGACCGATCGGGGAGCGCGCGAATTGTGTGAGGACCCAACCGGAAGCGCCGGCCTGGCCGGTGCTGAAGGGGCGTAGCTCAATTGGCAGAGCAGCGGTCTCCAAAACCGCAGGTTGCAGGTTCAAGTCCTGTCGCCCCTGCTCAACTGAATACCGATGTGGACACTGGAAATGTGACCACCTGGAACAGACGAAAGGCATGCGGTGAGCGACGAGCGCGATAGTGCCGGCTCCGCAGGCGCCGGTACTGATGCGGGCACCGACGCGAGCGAAAGCGAGTCGCAGGGCCAGACCGCAGTTGTGACGCGTCCGGCGCGTCCGACCGGAAAGCGGGCCCGGCGGGCCGTCGAGGTCGACGAGTCCGAATCGGACGCCGAGACCGGCGACACGGACTCCGGCGCCGAGGACAACGCGGCCGAGGCCGGCAAGAAGTCCAAGCCGAAGAAGGCTGACAAGTCCAAGAAGACGGGCCCCACTCGGAACCCGTTCGTGTTCGTCTGGAACTACCTCAAGCAGGTCGTCGCCGAGCTGCGCAAGGTCATCTGGCCGAACCGCAAGCAGATGATCGGTTACACGACCGTCGTGCTGGTGTTCCTGGTCTTCATGGTGGCGCTGATCGGTGGGGTCGATTTCGGTCTCGCCAAGCTCGTCATGTGGGTGTTCGGCTGACGCCGAGCGCCCGCCTGGACGAGCTCAAGAACGTAAGAGAGGACTGACTACCGTGACTTTCGATGGCGAGACACCTTCGGACGAGTCCGACGTGACCGCCGAGGCAGTCGAGTCGGTGGAGACCTCGGACGACACCGTGGACGCTGACGACACCCTGGACACCGACTCGGCCGACGCCGAGGAAGCGCCCGAGGCGACCGACGTGGTCGTCGACGAGACGGCGGAAGCCGTCGCCGAGGAGCCCGAGGACGAGGATCCCGCGGTCGCGCTGAAGAAGCAGCTGCGTCGTCAGGCAGGCGAGTGGTACGTCATCCACTCGTACGCCGGCTACGAGAACAAGGTGAAGGCCAACCTCGAGACCCGCGTGCAGAACCTGGATGTCGGCGACTACATCTTCCAGGTCGAGGTGCCGACCGAAGAGGTCACCGAGATCAAGAACGGCCAGCGCAAGCAGGTCAACCGCAAGGTGCTGCCGGGCTACATCCTGGTGCGCATGGACCTGAACGACGAGTCGTGGGGCGCCGTGCGCAACACCCCGGGTGTGACCGGGTTCGTCGGCGCGACCTCGAAGCCGTCGGCGCTCTCGCTCGACGACGTCGTGAAGTTCCTGCTGCCGCAGGGCGCCGCGAAGAAGCCCGCCAAGGCGACCGCGGCCGCCGCTGCGTCGGGTGCCGACAGCGAAGCCACCCTGGCGCGTCCGGAAATCCTGGTCGACTTCGAGGTCGGCGAGTCGGTCACCGTCATGGACGGCCCGTTCGCCACGCTGCCCGCGTCGATCAGCGAGGTCAACGCCGAACAGCAGAAGCTCAAGGTGCTGGTGTCCATCTTCGGACGCGAGACACCCGTCGAATTGACCTTCACACAGGTCAGCAAGATTTAATCGCGAGCCTCGGCTCCCGGTTAGCAGGAACGTAGTCGCGCCGCGACTACCTAGAAAGGAACACCACACCAATGGCCCCGAAGAAGAAGAAGGTCGTCGGGCTGATCAAGCTTCAGATCCAGGCCGGCGCGGCCAACCCCGCCCCGCCCGTGGGTCCGGCGCTCGGCCAGCACGGCGTCAACATCATGGAGTTCTGCAAGGCGTACAACGCCGCGACAGAAAGCCAGCGCGGAAACGTCATCCCCGTCGAGATCAGCGTCTACGAGGACCGTACGTTCACGTTCGTCCTGAAGACCCCGCCGGCCGCCCGGCTGCTGCTCAAGGCTGCGGGTATCCAGAAGGGTTCGTCCGAGCCGCACAAGACCAAGGTCGCCAAGATCAGCTGGGACCAGGTCCGCGAGATCGCCGAGACCAAGAAGGAAGATCTCAACGCGAACGACATCGACGCCGCTGCCAAGATCATCGCCGGCACCGCGCGCTCGATGGGCATCACCGTCGAATAGTTCGTCCCGTACACGTCGGGTACTCGAACTGAGCAATACGTGGAAGAGCCCGCTTCGGCTCGCTAACCACAACCTCTGAACTGGAGATTCAAATGAGCAAGAACAGCAAGGCATACCGCGAAGCTGCCGAGAAGGTGGACCGCGACAACCTGTACACCCCGCTCCAGGCCGTCAAGCTGGCCAAGGAGACGTCCTCGAAGAAGCAGGATGCGACCGTCGAGGTTGCGATCCGGCTGGGTGTCGATCCTCGTAAGGCAGACCAGATGGTGCGTGGCACCGTCAACCTGCCGCACGGCACCGGTAAGACCGCCCGCGTAGTGGTGTTCGCGGTTGGTGAGAAGGCCGAGGCCGCTGTGGCCGCCGGCGCCGATGCCGTCGGTAGCGATGACCTGATCGAGCGTATCCAGGGTGGGTGGACCGACTTCGACGCCGCGATCGCGACGCCGGATCAGATGGCGAAGGTCGGTAAGATCGCCCGCGTCCTCGGCCCGCGTGGTCTGATGCCGAACCCGAAGACCGGCACCGTCACCCCGGACGTGGCCAAGGCCGTGTCCGACATCAAGGGCGGCAAGATCAACTTCCGCGTCGACAAGCAGGCCAACCTGCACCTGATCATCGGCAAGGCGTCGTTCGACGAGGTCAAGCTGGCCGAGAACTACGGTGCTGCGCTGGACGAGGTGCTGCGCGCCAAGCCGTCGTCGTCGAAGGGCCGTTACCTGAAGAAGGTCACCGTCTCGACGACCACCGGCCCGGGCATCCCGGTCGACCCGGCCGTCACCCGGAACTTCACCGAAGAGGCCTAAGCCGAATCCGATTTCACAAAGGACCCCCGTACGACTTCGGTCGTGCGGGGGTTCTTTGTTGTCAGACGTACCAGTGGATGGTGCGCAGTCCGCGGTACACCCGGCCGAAGAACTGCGTGTGCCGTCGGCGGAAGGTGTCGATGGCCGCCGGCGCCACACCGACTCTCGCGGCCGCCGGCAGCACGATCTGATCCCGAATTCCCATGTGCGCCTTCTCGATCAGCCGGATCACCGCATCCGCGGTGAAGTGGATGCGGTCCACCCCGCGCCAGAGCGCGGGAATCGGGGCCGGACGGAGCTGCATCCAGGCGGTGATGCGTTGGCGGAACAGCGGCTGGGGCATGGAGATTCCGTTCTGTTCGGTTGCGAGGCGACGTTGTCGTCGGGTCATGCCGCCGCGCTGCGCCCGGTCGGCAGAGACGGGGCGTCGGTGTCGACGAATACGCGGATGGTGCGGCCCATGTCGGATATGGCGGCCCGGGCATCCGGAAGGATGTCGGCCCCGGCGTGGAAGACGTGCAGTGCGCGATCCCAGATCTGCAGGGTGCAGGGCACCGCGGCCGCGCGGCAGCACTGAGCCAGTTGTTCGGCGTCGGCCAGGAGTACCTCGGTCGAACCCACCTGGATGAAAACCGATGGGAGCCCGGTGAAGTCGTGGTTCACCGGCGACCAGCGCGGGTCCAGCTCGCCGCCGGCCGCGAAACCGACCAGGGCGGGGATCGAGAGGGTGAAGGCCGACAACACGGCGTCCGTCCGATCGTTGGCGTGGGCGAGCCTGCGGGCCGGATCGAACTCGGCCCACGGCGCGATGGCGACGATGCCGCCGGGCATCGGCAGCCGGCGCTCGCGTGCGGCCAGCGCCGCGGCGAAGGCCAGGCCACCGCCCGCGGAATCGCCGGCGAACACGACCTTTTCGGGAGCGAAGCCCAACCCGAGCAGATGCTGGTAGGCATCGAGCGCGTCGGCGACGGTGTCGGTGATGTGGGCTGCCGGCAGCTGCCGGTAGTCGACGTTGAGCAGCGGGATACCCGCGGCGCGGGCGATGCGGCCCGCGATCCGGCGATGGCTGTGCAGTCCACCAGCCACAAAACCACCGCCGTGGAAGTAGAGGATGGCACCGCCGGTGACGTCGTCGGGGCCGGCGATCGTCTTGTGCCACAGCCATTCCGCGCGGCAGGTGGCGAAGCGCAGGGCGCGGCGGCGGGTGCCGCGCGGCGCCCGTAGCGGGACGGTGATCAACTCGGCGAGGTTGGCGATGCGGAACGCGGGCGTGCCGCGCAGCGGACCGCGCCAGGCCAACCGGGCGATACCGTCGAGTGCGGGCCGAATCGTCCTGCGGCCCAACGCATCGGCGACGCGCAGTGACCGGCTCGCGCGGCTGGGCAACTCGATGGTCACCGAATCGATCGCGCTCATGCGCGCACTCCCTCGGTGGTGGCCGGGATTTCGTAGCGGTAGTCGTCCAGCGGGAATCTGCGGTTGCCGCGGCTGGCCTCGAAGAAACCGGAGGGACGGATGTATGTGGTGTCGCCCTGCGAGTTCCGGTAGTAGGTGGGCACATGCCCGTTGAGGTCGCCGAGGTAGTAGCGCAGCGGTTCCGCACGTCGGTAGGTCGTGCGATGGTAGGCCTCGGCGGCCTCCGGGCGAATCTCGCAGACGTGCGCCGCGCGGCGGCGGGTCTCGGTGATCGCGCGGACGGCGTGGTCCGCGGTCATCTCGACGAAAGCGTGCCAGCCCGACCCGGTCCACGAGTACGGGCCGCACAGCGTCCACCGGTTGGGCAGCCCCGGCACCGAGACGCTCTCGTACGCCTGCAGGCCTTCCTCGTTGTAGAACTTGGCGAGGTCGAAACCGGCCCGGCCCACGACGGTTCCCGGGCGATACGTCTCCGGATCGGAGAACACCTCGTAGCCGGTGGCCAGGATCAGCACGTCCAGCTTGTGGAGCATTCCGTCGCGGGTCCGGACGCCGGTCGGCGTGATCTTCTCGATGGGATCGGTCACCAGCGACACGTTGGTGCGGTTGTAGGCCTGCAGATATCCGTTGGACATGGTCGGCCGTTTGGCGAGCAGACCGAAGTTCGGTGTCAGCTTCGCGCTGGTTTCCGGGTCGTGCACCGTTCTGGCCACGAATCTGCCGTAGCCGCGGATGCAGAGCGCGTCGGCTCGATCCAGCGTCGAATGCGAGGTCCGCAGTGCCCCACGGAGAATCAGGTCGACCACGACCAGCACGCCGCCGTGGATCGTGGCCTGCACACCGGGGATCGCCAGCACCTTCTTCATCACCGCCGGTACCCGGAAGTCGGGCTTGGGAATGGACCAGACCGGGGTGCGCTGGAACACCGTCAGATGGCCGACCTCCGGTGCGATCGCCGGAATGATCTGCACCGCACTGGCTCCCGTGCCGATGATGCCGACGGCCTTGCCGGTCATGTCGTAGTCGTGGTCCCAATCGGTCGGCCGCTGCACCTTGCCCTTGAACGATTTCGCGCCGGCAATCCCGACGTCCTCCTTGGGCCGGACGAACGCGCCCACCGCGCTGATGACGAACCGTGCCGTGACGACGGAACCGTCGGCGGCATGCAGCTTCCAGAAGTTACCGGTGTCGTCCCACTCCTCCCGTTCGACGTTGGTATTGAACCGGATACGCGGATACAGCCCGTACTTTCGGGCCACATCGACGTGGTATTGCTTGACCTCCGCGCCTTTGGCGAAGAAACGATCCCAGTTGGCGTTGCGCGCGAACGAGTACTGATACGCGATGGTCGGGATGTCCACGCCGAGACCCGGGTAGTGGTTCTCGTGCCAGCTGCCCCCGACATCGTCGGCGCGCTCGAGGATGACGAAGTCGTCGATGCCGGCCTTGCGGAGCTTCACACCCGCGGCGATACCGCCGGGCCCGGCGCCGATGACGGCGACCTCGAATTGCGGCGCCGTACTCATGCGCTCACCCCTTCGGGCACGTGCACGGTGTTGCGGGTGAAACGGTAGTCCGACAGCGGGAAATGCCGGTTCGCCCAACGCATCTCCAGAACCGTGGTCGGGCGGAACGCCGCGGCGTCGCCGTGATGATTGAGGTAATACGTGTTGGAGCCGCCACACGCCGAGGTCATCAGGGGAGTTCCGGCGACGCGCTTCTGCATGTCCGCGAAGAAGCGGTCGTGCGGCTCCTGCTTGACCTCGACACGGGTGGCGCCACGCTGCCGGGCCTCGGTGATCACGCGCACGGCGTGGTCGCCGGTCGACTCGATCAACACCAGATACGAGCCCGGGGCATAGGCGTACGGCCCGATGACGAGGAAGGCGTTGGGGAACTTCGGTGCCGAGACGCCCTGGTACGCCTGGTAGCGGTTGGCCTCCCAGAACTCGTTGAGATCGATGCCGTCACGGCCCAGGGTCGGGAACGGCGGCGTGCTGCCCTTGGCCATGACCTTGAATCCGGTGGCACACACCAACACGTCGATGTCGTGCGCCGCGCCGCCCTCGGTCACCACCGCGTCGGGGGTGACCTTCTCGATGGGGTCGGTCACCAGATCGACGTGTGGCAGGTTGTAGGTCTTGAAGTACTCGTTGTGCATCGACGGTCGCTTGCAGCCCAGCAGGTACTTCGGGGTGAGCTTCTCGCGCGTCACCGGATCCTTGACCTGCGTGCGCATCCAGAGCTTCAGCGCGGCTTCCGCGCCGCGGATGAGCGGCTGCATCCGCCGCCCGTGCAGCATGCCGGCGCCGACACCGAGTTCGACGCCCACCATGCCGATCGCGCGCAACGGCGCGCGCAGTATCGGGGTGCCCAGCACCGCCCTGGTGACCCGGCCCGTGTGCCAATCCGGCTTGGGCGCGACCCAGATCGGGGTGCGCTGGAACACCGTGAGGTGGGCGGCGACTTTGGCGACCTCCGGAATCAGTTGCAGCGCACTGGCGCCCGTGCCGATGACGCCGACCCGCTTACCGCGCAGATCGACGCTGTGATCCCAGGCGGCGGTGTGCAGCACCGTCCCGCCGAAGCTGTCGATGCCCGCGATATCCGGGAGGTTCGGCACCTCCAGGCCGCCGATGCCCGCGATGATGAACCGGGCCGTCACCTCGCCGGAATCGGTACTGACGTGCCAGATGTCGTTCGCCTCGTCGAACCGGCATCCGGTGACCGTGGTGTTCAGGCGCAGCTTCGGCCGCAGCCCGTGGGCATCCACGACCTCCTCGGCGTACGCCTGAATTTCGTGGCCCGGTGCGAAAAGCCGCGACCAGTCGCCTTTTTGGTGATAGCTGAACTGATAGATGAACGACGGAATGTCGACCGCGACGCCGGGGTAATGGTTGGCGTGCCACGTCCCGCCGACCTTGTCCCACTTGTCGAGGATGACGAAGTTCTCGATGCCGGCCTGCCGGAGCCGGACGCCGGCGTTGATGCCGCCGAAGCCCGCACCGATGACGACGACCTCGAATTCGGGGCTGGATGTCATTGTCATATCTCCTATTTCCCGGTCAGCCGGGCGAGTGCCTTGCCGGCGACCGGGATCACGGATTCGATGCGGTCGAAGGACGCGCGCGCGAGAACTGCGCGCGTGAGGCTGGGGGAGAACCGGAACAGCCCGTACAGCAGCCAGGATTCCGGTGCGACCGGTACGACGGCCGAATTCCACCGCACGGCCCGTTCGATCGCCCGGGCAACCTTCTGCGGTGAGGTGTAGGCGTATCGCTGCATACCGCCCGCGGTCTCGCGCCACGCCGCCTGCTGCTCCGCGGTGAGCCCGGCCCGTTGGCCGTTGGCGAGCAGGTTGGTCCGGATGGCGCCCGGGCAGATCGCGGTCACGCCGATCCCTTTGCTGCGCAACTCCACTCGTAGCGCCTGCGAGGCCATCAGGACGGCCGACTTCGCGACGCCGTACGCGGGCTCGAGCCCCGATGGAAAGTACGCGGCCGCCGACGACAGATTGACGATGTGGCCGGGAATCCCATCGTCGATCATCTGTTGCGCGAAGACCCGTGACCCGTAGATGACGCTCATCAGGTTGATGTCGATCTCGCGCTGCCACTGCGCGGCGCTCATCTCCACGAACCCGCCGAGGTCCATGACGCCGGCGTTGTTGATCAGCACGTGGGGTGCGCCGAAGTGGGCAAACATCCACTCGCCGAAGGCCTCCCACTCGTCGTCGGCGGCCACGTCCAGCCGGTAGGCGACGGCTTGGCCGCCTGCGCCGACGATCTGTTCGGCCGTCTCCTTCGCGGCCGGCATGTCGATGTCTGCGACGATGACCCGACCGCCTTTGGCGGCGAACAGCTTTGCCGTCTCACGCCCGATACCGGCCCCCGCGCCGGTGACGATGACGTTCTTCATCGCTTCCCTCCGAACAGCCTGCCCGACAGGGCGACTGCCTTGTCGGCGATCGACATCGTGAACAGGCCGTAGAGACCGCGGGCCGCACTCGGTGACAGCCGGTACAGGTACCAGCCGGCCCAGGCCTCGACGCCGACCGGGACCGTCGAGAGGTTCCAGCGCACCGCGCGTTCGATCGCGGCGGCCACCCGGTCGGGGGACCGGCCGATGTAACGGTGGCCGGCGGCGAGCTTGGCCGCCCAGTCCGAACTGTCGCTGTCGTCGACGCCGCCGCGAGTCCCGTTGGCGGCCAGGCTGGTTCGGATCAGCCCTGGGCAGATCGCGCTGACGCCGATGCCCTTGTCACCGAACTCCGCACGTAGCGCCTGGGTGCCGAACCACGCGCCGGCCTTGGCGACCACATACGAGGGGGCGATGGGCGTCGGCATGAACGCGCCGACCGAACACACGTTGACGATGTGGCCGCGCACCCCGGCGTCCGTCATGCGTTGCACGAACAACCGAGATCCCACCAGGGGGCTCATCATGTTGATCTGGATCATTCGCCGCCAGTCCGCGTTGGACTGCTCCAGGAACCCACCACCGATGAGGATGCCGGCGTTGTTGACGACGACGTCGGGCACGCCGTGTTCGGCGCACACCCGGTCGGTGAAATCCTCCCAGTCGGTGAGGTCGGCGACGTCGAGTCGCCGGAACACCGCGCGGCCGCCCGCGTCCTGGATGAGGTCGACCGTTTCCTTGCCGGTCTGCTCGTTGATGTCGGCCACGACGACCTCGGAGCCGTTGCGGGCGAACCGCACGGCCGTCGCACGTCCGATGCCGCTGCCGCCACCCGTCACCACTGCCACCGTCATGGCCGACATCCGTCGGTGGCGCTGTGTGAGCTGTGTGTATCGGTCATTTCGACTCCTTGGGTCGACCTCATGAAAAGAGTTGAGCGGTAATCAATTTCGGTAGGCGGGAATGCGTCGCCGGGCCTACGTCGTGCTCATCGCGGGCATCGCCAGGGCGCCGCCGTCGGGCTGCTTGCCGTGGAGCCGATGTCACATTTCGGATAGTAGCCCTATTTGAATATGGGGGCAATATCAAATTTGGAGCGCGCCGAGGCGGTAGTCTGGCCTCTCGTCGGCGACCGGTGGGCGGACCTGCGGAGGACACTGTGGCGGCTCGGAAAGTGTTGACACGCGCAGAGAGTCAGGCGCAGACGCGCCAGGATGTGCTCGATTCGGCGGCGCGGCTCTTCTATGCGAACGGCTATCACGGCACCTCCATCGCAGCCATCGCGGCTGACGCCGGGCGCACCATCGGTGCTGTCTACAGCAACTTCGCGGGCAAAGAGGCGCTGTGCCTCGAAGTCCTCCGCACGAGGTACCTCGCGGAAACCACCAAACTGCTGGAAATGCTTGTCGGCGAATCTGATTCGATGGACGACAGGTTCGGGGCGCTGGCGACCTGGTGGTCCCGGTTGTCCTCGGACATCCCGCTCACGGTGCTCGGTTCGGAGTACCTGTTGAGCACCTTGGGAGACCCGGAGCAGACCGCGGGGACGAGGGAAACCATCGACCGGTTCCGGGAGTCGGTCCGGGTGATGGTCGAGGACCTGATACCCGAGGGCGTCGACGCCGCCGACCCGCGGTTGGACGAGGCGATCGACGCCATCGTGGCGACCGGAAGCGGATTGGCGATATCTCAGGCGATCGGGATGGCCGACGCCGACCAGAGTGCGGCGCTGCTGGTCACCACGCTGCGGATGTGGATGGATCGGTTGGCCACACCGCAGGCCGCGGACGATCAGCGCGACAAGCCCGGGCCGACCAAGGGGAAGCGGGCCGGCACCAAGAACACCAGGAAGCCGGCGTCGCCCAGCCGCTGAGCGCGCCGACCGCGTTGGCACACCGCGACATCCGGTGATCCCGTGGTTGTCCGGTGCCGGGATCTGGCAACCTCGACACATGTTCGTGCGAACACTCGTCGCCTTGGGCGCGCTCCTGTCGGTCGGGAACTTCGGGCCGGACCTCGGCGCGGCCTCGGCAGCACCACAGCCCGCCCCGCCGCCGGTGTCACCGCAGGCCGCTGCGGCCGGACTGATCGACGTCCGGACCGTCGTCCCCGACGCGGTGATCGACCTGCGCTACGCCACCCCGAACAACTTCGTCGGTGTCCCGCTGTATCCCGCCGATGCCCGGTGCCTGATCCACGAGTCCATGGCACCGGGGCTGGCCACCGCCGCCCGGATTCTGCGCGCGCACGGCGAGGTACTGACGTTCTGGGACTGCTACCGCCCGCATGACGTGCAGGTCCGGATGTTCCAGGCCGTGCCGGACCCGAACTGGGTCGCCAAACCCAGCCAGTTCGCACGCAGCCACGAGTCCGGTCGGTCGGTGGACGTCACCATCACCGGCGTCGACATGGGTACCGATTTCGACGACTTCACGCCGCGCGCGACGGCCTACGCGACCACGGGCGTCACCCCCGCACAGCAGGCCAACCGCGCGCGACTGCGCGACGCGATGGTCGCCGGTGGGCTGACTGTGTACCCGGGGGAGTGGTGGCACTTCAACGGGCCTGGCGCATCCGAGCCGCGCCCGATCCTCGACGTGCCGGTGAACTGAGTCAACCGGCGACCAACTGCGCCAGCAGGGCCCGGTGGTCGGAACCGGGTACCTGCAGCGTCCGCAGCGACGTGGCCACGTAGCCGCGCGTGAGGATGTGGTCGACCGCGAAGACCGGTGGCGCGACGATGTCGGACGGATGCGTGCGCACCACCCCGGCGCCGGCCTGTGCGCCGGCGTCCTGATAGCCCTGCCGCAGCAGCCGGCGGAATTCCCGCATGTCCGGAGTCGCGTTCAGGTCACCGGCCAGCAGCACGGGGCCCGTGCTTGCCCGGGCAGCCGTCAGCAACGTGCCCGCCAGTCGCGCCAGATCGTCGCGCCAGCCCTGTAGCGGGTCGGGCCAGGGCGCGGACAGGTGCACCGTCAGCACGCGGGTGGGGGCGGGTGCCTCGGGCAGGTGGACGTCGGCGGCCAGCATTCCCAGCCAGAAGCCGTCGTCGATGCGGATGTCACTGATCGGGTGACGGCTCCAGAGCCCGACGCCCCCGGGTTCGTCCATCTCGCGCAGCGCCCGGTGCGGGAACAGTCGGTCGAGCCCGGCGGCCTCCAGCCGCGCCAGCGCCGCGGGCGTGAGTTCTTGCAGCGCAACGATATCCGCGCCCTCCTCGGCGTACCGGACGACGGCTTCGGCGTCGGCCCGCCCGTAGCGCAGATTGGCCGACAGGAACCGCAGGGCCGTCCCCGACGGCGCCTTCGCGCGGCGGAACAGGGGTAGTTGTATGACGGCCGCGACGACGGTGGTGCCGACCGCGACCGCTGTCAGCGGCCAGTTTCCTGCGACGCCGAACAGGATGGCGGCCACGGGGGCGCCGATGAGCGCATACGGGGCGCCGGCGGCCAGCGCCAGCAGTGTGCGGTTGACGATCGGAACCCACCGCACCGCGAGGCCGGCCGTGGCTGCGCACAGCGTGATGGCACCGGCGTATGTCAGAACTGAATGCCACATCGCGATGATTTGCCTCCGCACTTCTCGTGTTGGCCGTGCCGGCTCGCGTCGAGCTGTTCCGAAAAATGTACCGGACGTATGTTCTGCCTCGTCCCGGTGACTTTGGCAACGATAATTCGTATTTGCTGAGCTCGGTAATTACGTGTGCTATGTAACGCGGATGCGTGAAATCATTGGAGAATTCTGTCAGGAGTCTATCAGTGGGCTGTGAATAGACAATGGCGTTCTACCTGGTTGTTGACCATAGGTATGTTTATTTCTCCAACGGTTCTGCAGATTTGTTGCCGTCATTGGGGTAATGTCTCCGCCATTCATCGACGGCCTCGTAACAATTCGCTGGCCGGTCGTTCGGGGTGAGGAGGACGGCATGTATTGGTCGCTGCGTGGATTGGTCCGTGCCTGTGTGTTTCGCGGCATTGTCGCGATGCTCCCGATCGCACTGATCTGCGCGTACGCGCCGTCGAGTGGGCCGGCGAATCTGATCGCCCAGATCGAGAACACCGCCGAAATCGTGTCTGCGCCGTCGACCATCGGGATCGCCGACTCGGGGCTGTACGGACAGACCCAGGCGCAGATCGACCAGACACTCGACACCCTGCAGTCCATCGGGGTCCAGGACATCCGGGTCTTCGTGCCGTGGATCTTCGTCGAACCTGCGCAGGGCACCTACAACTGGTCCTACATGGACATGGTCATGCAGGCCGCGGCCGACCGGAACATGGGCGTCATGGTGGAGATCGCCAGCACGCCGACATGGGCGGGCTCCTCGACGTCCATCACAGGTGCCGGCACGCCGGACCCGGCCACGTACGCGGCGTTCGCGGCCGAGGTGGCCAAGCGCTACGGCTCGACCATCTCGGCGTACGAGATCTGGAACGAGCCGAATTACGTGTTGTCGTCGGATCCCATCGACGCCACTGCCTACGCGGCGCTGCTCAAGGCGGCCTACCCGGCGATCAAGGCGGTCGACCCGACCGCCACCGTGGTCGCCGGCGCGCTCGGCAGCGTCATCAGCTTCGGCAGCATCACGCTCGATCCGGTGACGTTCGTCAAGGAGATGCTGGCCGCCGGCGCGTCCGGCTACTTCGACGCGTTGTCGTTCCATCCGTATCAGGAGTCGCTGCCCTTCTCGTCGGGCGCCGGCGTCGCGAATTCCCCACTGACGCAACTGAATGCGATCTATCAGCTGCTGCAGCAGTACGGCGACGGCAACCTCAAGATCTGGATCAGTGAGTTCGGTGCGTCGACCAACGACGTCAGCGAGCAGACCCAGGCCGACCTGATCAAGAACCTGCTCGATACGTGGCAGACCCTCGCCTATGCCGGGCCGGTGTTCATCTACACCGCGCAGGACGGCGTCGCCGGTGCCGACGGCTACGGCATCTACAACGCCGACTGGACCCCGAAGCTCGCCGTCGCCGTCATCGCGGCGGCCATCAAGGAGTACGCCACCAGCGCGGCCGGAGGTGTCGGCTCGACGGTCGGTGGCATCGTCTCCGGTGTCACGGCGATAGCCCAGTCGCTGGCGAGTCTGCTGAATTCGATCAGCCTGGCGATCCAGGGCGAGTTCCAGCAGTTGGGCAAGGCCATCAACGCCTGGGTCACGGCGGTCAGCTCGCACCTCAGCGGAGTCCTGCCGACATCTACGCCGTTGGCCGCAAAGGCAACCGCCACCGCCACCGCCGCCACGGCATCCGTTGCGACGACGACCGCCGCCACCGCGGCGGCCGCGGAATCCGGGACGACCGAATCCACGGAAACCACATCGACGGCAACCAAGCTGAAGAAGCGCGCCAAGGGGACCGGCGTGGACGCCGGGTCAACCGCGTCGGCGGTGTCAGACACCACCGCGCCGTCGGGTACCGCTGCGGACGGCAAGACGTCGGATACCGCCGCGGACGGCAAGGCATCGGACGCCGCCGCGGCTGACCCGGCCGGCAAGACGTCGGGCAAGCCCCGCAAGGATGACGGATCGACGTCACCCTCGAAGGACACGCGCGGCAAGGCCACCACGTCGGACAAGGCCAACACGTCCGACAAGGCCACGAAGCCGGACCGGTCAGACGCTGGGGCGTCGGACGCGCCGCCACCCGTCGACAAGCGTTCCCACCGGCACCGCGACGCGAGCGCGAAATCGTCGGCATCCGGCAGCTGATCCCGAAAACGAGTAGCGCCCCCGACCTCGGGTCGGGGGCGCTACTCGTCGAAAATGCCTACGCGGCTTCCTTCTGCTTGGTGTAGGTGACCAGGCTGACGTCGAGGCACTCGTCAAGGAAGTAGAACTGGCAGCCGGTCAGATACTTCATGTACCGGTCGTAGTTCTCCTGGCCCGCGATCTCGATGGCCTTGTCCTTGGCGTGCTCCAGGTTGGCGGCCCACACGCCGAGCGTCTTGATGTAGTGGTTGCGCAGCGACAGCGGCTCGGGGACGTTGAAGCCGGCCTTCTCGCCGTGATCCACCATCATCTGGGTGCTGGGCAGCCGGCCGCCGGGGAAGATGTCGGTCGCCATGAACTTGATGAACCGGGCCATCTCGAACGTCAGCTTCTTGCCGCGCGCGGCCATGTCCATCGGGTGGTAGCTCACGCTGCTCTGGATGGTCATGCGGCCGTCGGCGGGCATGATCTCGTAGCAGTTCTTGAAGAAGTCGTCGTAGCGCTCGAAGCCGAAGTGTTCGAAGGCCTCGATCGACACGATGCGGTCCACCGGCTCGTGGAACTCTTCCCAGCCCTTCAGCAGCACGCGGTGCGAGCGGTCCGACGCGGTGTTGCTGAGCAGCTCCGTGCAGAACGCCTGCTGGTTCTTGCTCAACGTCAGGCCGATGACATTGACGTCGTACTTCTCCATGGCGCGCTGCATCGTCAGACCCCAGCCGCAGCCGATCTCCAGCAGCGTCATGCCGGGCTTGAGGTCAAGCTGTTCGAGGTGCTGGTCGACGTTGGCGAGCTGGGCCTCCTCCATCGAGACGAACGGTCCGGTGAAGTAGGCGCAGCTGTACTTGCGGGAGTTGTCCTGGAACAGCCCAAAGAAATCGTCGGACAGGTCGTAGTGCGCCTGGATGTCCTCGAAATGCGGCCGCATGTCCTTGGCCTCTGCGGACTCCTGAATCATCTGTAACACCTAACTTGACCTTCCTCACTGGGTGGTGATGCCGGTCACTAAATCACAATCGTGCCCGCACAATACCTGGCCTCCGGCCGATTCCTTGACGTTGGTGTAACGCGCCGTCACGGTCAGTCGAGACAGCAAACGTAACCGCCTTGAGGCCGGTAGCCGCGTTCATTCCCCCAGCGTGGCGGCGGCTGTGACCGGACTGATACGTCTATGGGATTTCGGCAAATGTGGTGGCCAGTTCACCGGCGATGTCGTCCCAGAGGGGCTCGGGCAGGTCATGACCCATGCCGTCGAACAACACCAACCGAGCGCGCCGGATTGCCTTGGCCACTGCTCGACCACCGCTCGGTCGCATCAGTTTATCGGCCCGACCATGGATGACGAGCGTCGGGACGGTGATCATCTCGTCGTAGTGCCGCAGGCTGCCGCTGCCCAAGATGGCCCCGAAGTGGCGCGCGACGCCGACGGGGTAGTACGAGCGGTCGTAGCTTTCGGCGGCGTCGGCCTCGGCCTGGTCGAGCGGCGTCGGGTAGGCGGGGCTGCCGATGATGCGGCCGACGTTGACCGCGTTGGCGATGACGCCGGCGCGCGACGTGTCCTGCGGCCGCGTCGTGATGGCCTTGAGCTGCTTCGGGCCGGGCGGCGGCAACAGCGGCTGGTTGTTACTGGAGAAGATGACGCCGAGCGTCTTGGTCCGGTGCTGGTAGCGGGCCGCGAAGACCTGCGCGATCATGCCGCCCATCGAGCCGCCGACGATGTGTGCCTGCTCGATCTCCAGGTGATCCAGCAGTGCCGCGGCGTCGTCGGCCATGTCCTCCAGCGTGTAGACCGCGTCGCTGCGCAGGCCGGCGTACGACCGCAACATCCGGGGCAGCAGCGCCGAACCGGCGTGCCTGCCCTCGATCTTGGTGGACAGGCCCACGTCGCGGTTGTCGAACCGGATGACGCGGTAACCCTTCTCGATGAGCTTGTCGCAGAAGCCTTTTCGCCACAACAGCAGCTGCGCTCCCAGGCCCATGATGAGCAGCACCGCCGGATCGTCCGGATTGCCCATGTCCTCGTAGGCGATCTCCAGGTCGCCCGAGCGGGCGAATCCGGTGCGGACCTCGGGGGTGGTGTCTCGTTCGGGCTGCATATCTACTCGTATCTCAGCGGGTGCTGTTCGATGGTCGGATTCGGCCTTCGGGGCCTACCCCTCGGATTGGCCGTCGGCGTTCTTGTGGTCGCGGCTGATGTCCACCATGAAGTTGGCGAAGTAGCCCTTCAGCTGGGGGTCGCTCATCATCTGCCACCGCGGCGCCAGCAGCTTCATGTAGCGCTCGACGTACAGGAACTGCTTGCCGATCAGGACCAGCTCGCGCGGCAGCTTGACGTCGTATGCGTCGGCGAGCGCGGACAGTTGCTTGCCGATCTCGGCGTACGACATGTCGCCCAGTGACTTCATGGTCAGCGGCGTGGCGAAGGCCTCCAAGTCCTTGGCGGCCTGGCCCTCCGGTTTGACGGTGCCGACGGCGCCCATCATGACGACGATCCGGCCGGCGGCGGCGTGGTCTTTCGAGACCAGCAGCGCGTACACCAGTTCGCGCAGCAGCCACCGGGTCCGCGGGTCGATGCGGCCCATGATGCCGAAGTCGAAGAAGACGATCTTGCCGTCCTTGTCGACGTGGAGGTTGCCGGCGTGCAGGTCGCCGTGGAACAGCCCGTGCTTGAGACCGCCCTCGAACACGCTGAACAGCAGCGCCTTCACCAGCTCCTCACCGTCGAACCCGGCTTTGCGGATGGCGGCGGCGTCGTCGATCCGGATGCCCTCGACGCGTTCCATGGTCAGCACGCGCTCGCTGGTCAGGTCCCAGTAGACCTGGGCCACCCGGATGTTCTGGCCCAGCGGCGAGGCGTGCATGTGCGCCACCCAGGCGTCCATGGACTGCGCCTCGAGCCGGAAGTCGAGTTCCTCGGCGAGGTTGTCGGCGAAGTCGGCGACCACGTCCTGCGCGGACAGGCGCTGGCCCAGCTTGGCCAGTTCGGCGAGCTGCGCGCCGCGCTTGAGGATCTGCAGATCGGCGGCCACGCGGCGGCGGATGCCCGGGCGCTGGATTTTGACGACGACCTCTTCACCGGAGTGCAGCGTCGCGTAGTGCACCTGGGCGATGGACGCGGAGGCGAAGGGCTCGTCGTCGAAACTGGCGAAGAGGTCGGCCGGGTCGCCGCCGAGTTCTTCGCGCAGCAGCTTGTGCACCTCGTTCTTGTCGGCCGGCGGGACCCGGTCGAGCAGGCTGCGGAACTCGCGGCTCAGCGGCTCGCCGAAGGCGCCGGGGCTCGACGCGATGATCTGGCCGAGCTTGACGTACGTCGGCCCCAGATCGGAGAACGTCTTCGGGACCTGCTTGATCACCTTCTGCTGCAGGCTGCCCTTGGAAAAGGCGCTGCCGACGACGCGTACGCCGGTCCGGGCGAGCTGCCAGCCGGTGGCCCCGATGCGGGCGGCTTCGACGGGCAGCGGCACCCGGTCCAGCCTGGCACCTTCACGGTGCGGTGTCTTCCGCGGAGAACTCATTGGTGAAGTGTCTCAAAACCCCGGGTACCGCCAAAAAGGTGTGTCTCGCGTCATGCCGTTTCGCCGCCGCGGATCAGACGAAGACGCTCTCGATGTCGGCGCGGCTGCGGACCGGGTCGCTGCCGGGCACGTACGCCGGGACGGTGTGTGGTGCCAGCTCCGGATCGACGCCGCCCTTGACCCGCGCTGTGGCCTGGCGGAATTCCGGGAACGGTCCGGCGGCGGCGTGCAGGCCGTTGATGATCGACCACACCACGGCTCGACGGGCGGCACGCTCGATCGGGTTGGGGTCGGTATGTCCGAGCAGCTGCTTGGCCCACTTCGGCATGGTGTCCCGGACGGCCCAGTCGATGGCGCTCTGCGGCATCGGCAGGTTGGGGCCGGTGGCCATGGCGGCGCCGTGCGTCAGCGCCAGTTTGGGGAGATAGGACTTCAGGCAGTCCAGGGTCTCGGCCTTGGTGGTGGGCAGGTCGGTGCCACCGAGGGCGTGTCCGACGCGGATGAACTCGCCGTAGTAGCGGTTAAGTTTCTTGCCGCGCAACGGGTTCGGGTGGTAGAGCTCGTGCGCCGTCGCGAGGCCCCACACCACCGTCGCGTAGTTCCAGCGCAGCCAGTCCGGATCGTCGGCGTCATAGGCCGCGCCGTCCGGGCGGACGCCCTTGATGGTGTGGTGCATGGCGCGCACGGTCCGGGCCAGGTTCTCGGCGGTCTCGGTGCTGCCGTACGCGGTGCCGATGAAGAACGCGATGGAGTGGCCCAGCCGGACGGCCGCGCCCTTCGGGTCGACCACCGGAATGGCCTCGCCGTTCTCGTCGCGCTTGACGAGTCGCGAGTGGTGCATGCCCATCCAGTAGATGGACGGGTCGAGGCGCTCGATGAACGCGGCGCACTGCAGGCCGAAGACCAGGGCCTCGGTGTGGGAGTGCACGTGCCAGACGGCGCTGCCGGGGCCGAACCAGCCCGGGTCTCCGGCGGGGCCGGCGAACTCCATGCCGCGGAAGTAGTTCCGCCGGATGGTCTGGTCGAACCGGTGCTGAAGCTGATGCTCGATGAACTGGTGCGGCAGGTACACGTCAACCCCTTCTGGTCACGGTCGTAACCAGAATAGTATTTGGTGACGGGTGTGACCAGACCTAGGCTGTAGGGATGTCGACACCGACCAGGTGGGCGGGGGTTCCGCTCGACGACCGCCGCGCCGAGCGGCGCGGGTTACTGGTCGACGCGGCATTCGAGTTGTTCGGCTCCGGCGGCGAATCGGCGTTGTCGGTCCGTTCGGTGTGCCGTGCGTGCGGGCTCAACACCCGCTACTTCTACGAGAGCTTCGACGGCATCGACGATCTGCTGGGCGCCGTCTACGACAAGGTCAGCGGTGAACTGGCCACGGTGGTCGACGCCGCCATCACCGTCGCGGGCGACTCGGTGCGGGACCGGACCCGGGCCGGCATCGCCGCGGTACTGGGCTTCGGGTCCGCCGATCCGCGGCGCGGCCGGGTGCTGTTCACCGAGGCCCGCGCCAACCCGGTGCTGGCCGCGCGCCGCGCCGTCACGCAGGACCTGCTGCTCGATGCCGTCCTCGCCGAGGGCGGCCGGCTGCACCCCGGTTCGGATCCCGTCGCCGCGCGCGTCGGTGCGGCCATGTACACCGGGGCCATGGCGGAGCTGGCCCAACAGTGGCTGTCCGGTTCGTTGGGGTCGGACCTGGATGTGGTGGTCGACGCGGCACTGGCATTGGTGCTGCGCCGAGAATGACGAAATGGCTGCTCCGCCGTGGGTGGGAGCAGCCATTTCGTCCATCTCGAGTTACCGGGCGGCCGGCCGCCAGCGCTTGATGAAATCCGTCTCCGGCCACTCCTCCTCGGCGGCCAGCAGCTCGTACATGGTCGCGCGGTCGATGGATTCGCGGATGATGTCGGCGTGCCCGGCGTGCCGCGACAGCTCCTCGATGATGTGCATGCCGACCCAGCGCACCGTCCAGTGGTCGATGTCCGACGGGAACCACGGCACCTCGTGCGGCACCGGCACCAGCGCGTCCAGGTCGAGTTCGGCGAAGGCCTGCAGCGTCTTGGCGTTCTGCGTACGCAACGCGTCGAGCAGGTCGCCCAGCTTCTCGTCGTCGCGCATCGTGAGCTGGTCCTGATGGTCGGCCATCTGTTCGGCCATCGGTCGCGTATCACGCGGCGGGAAGTTGGGGGCCGCCTCCGCGCGGGCGACCCAGCCCGCTTGTACGGCGGTGACGTGTTTGATCAGGGCGCCGACCGACAGGGCACTCACTGACGGCGTGGAGCGGGCCTGCTCGTCGGTGAGGCCGTGGGCGACGGCCGCGAACGCGTCCTGCTGGAACGCGATGAAGTTGACGAGGGTCTGACGCTCGTCGCCTGCGGGTGCGGGCAGTCCGGCCATGTTCAGTTCTCCTTCTGGGTGTGGGTGTAAAGGTCACGGATGCAGGCAATTTCAGCTCCGTGGTGAATGACTTCGCGATTGATGTGCAGCACGAGGGTGGCCATTGAGAAGTCAGCGTAGGGACCCTCGGCGGGTCCGCACGGCCGGGCCAGGGCAGCGGCGTCGAGTCCGCGGACCCCGGTGATCCAGGTCGCGTAGGCGGTGTCGAGCTGCTCGAGTGCGGTGCGTGCGTCGCGGGCGTACGGCCACGACTGGTAGTCGGCCGGTGGCCCGCCGAAATGCGAATGGTTCCGCATGGCCAGGACGCCGACGATGACGTGCGCCAGCCGCCAGGCGATGGTCGTGAACGGTTCGGGTTGCGGTGGCGGGTAGCTGAAGTCGATGGATCCGTCGCGGTGCAGGGTCCAGCAGCCGGGCGCCGGCTCCCAGAAGTATTCGTCGTCGGTCAGTCCCTCGAGCCGGGGACGCAGCTGGTGTCGCCAGTGCCAGCCGAGTTGGTCGGCCAGTTCTTCGGTCCGTTCTTCGGTCACATGAAGAGCCTGACATTCAATTAGGACTGTTCCTGTCCTATGAATGCGGCAGAGTGTTGTCATGTCCGAAACGACGAGCCGCGTGCTGCAGCTGCTGGGGCTGCTGCAGGCGCGCCGGGTGTGGACGGGGCAGGAGCTGGCCGACCGGCTCGGCGTCACCGGCCGCAGTGTGCGCCGCGACATCGAACGGCTGCGTGACCTCGGCTATCCGGTGCACGCCAGCAAGGGCCGCGGCGGCGGCTATCAATTGGGCGCCGGTGCCGCGTTACCGCCACTGCTGCTCGACCCCGAGGAGGCCGTCGCGATGGCGGTCTGTCTGCGGCTCGCGGCCGGGGGCAGCGTCGCGGGCGTCGGTGAGTCGGCGCTGCGGGCACTGTCCAAACTCGACCAGGTGATGCCGGCGCGGCTCCGGTCCCAGGTCTCCGCCGTGCACGACGCGACGGTGACACTGACCGGTGGCGGTGCGGTCGAAGCGGTGTCCCCCGACGACCTGATGACGCTGGCCCGCGCCTGCCGCGACCACGAACACGTCAGGCTCGGCTACACCGACATCCGCGGCAACAGCACCGAGCGGCGGTTGGAGCCCTATCAACTCGTCACCACCGGGCGCCGCTGGTACCTGCTGGCCTACGACCGCGACAAGCAGGACTGGCGGACGCTGCGCCTGGACCGGATGGTCGAAGTCAAAGACGCGGGCACGACGTTCGCGCCGCGCCCGGCGCCTGATCCCGCCGAGTTCGTGCGCCAGGCCATCACGGCGTCGCCGTACCGGTACGTCGCACGGGTTCGCTATGAGGCATCGGAAAGTCAACTGGCGCAGATGTTTTCCGCGGCGTCGGCGCAGATCGAAGCGGACGGCCCGGACCGCTGCATCGTGACGGCCGGCGGCGACGACCCCGAGCGCATCGTGTTGTACCTGGCGATGCCGGGATACCGGTTCGAGGTCCTCGAACCGCCGGAGGTGATCGCCGCGGCCGCGGTGGTCGCCGACCGGTTGCGTGCCGCAATGCCTCCCGAGTAGCGACGCTGCGCCGTATGGTGCAGGGGTGTCGACGGGACGACTCCTGCAGGTGACGGCGGTAGTTTCCACCGAGTTGTTCGTCGGCCCGGCCGACGAACCGCGGCAGATCGTCCGGCTGGACTACACCGACTGCGCCGACGCCGCCGAGGTCCGGGTCGGCGGCGACGGGCTCAGTGGCCAGGCGGTGGCGCAGCCCGGCGCCGGCACCGTGGAGATTCCGGTGGTCGTCCAGGACGGCCGGCCGGGCCAGGTGCGGGCCGCGCGCCTCGAGATCGGCGGCGAGCAGACGCCGTTCGAGTTCGTCGTCGCCGAGCCCGGCTGGACCATGCACATGATCAGCCACTTCCACTACGACCCGGTGTGGTGGAACACCCAGGCCGCCTACACCAGCGTCTGGACCGAGGACCCGCCCGGCCGGTGCCGGCAGACCAACGGCTTCGAGCTGGTCACGGCGCACCTCGAAATGGCAAGGCGCGAACCCGAATACAAGTTCGTACTCGCCGAGGTCGACTACCTCAAGCCCTACTGGGACACCCATCCGGAGCAGCGTGCCCAGCTGCGGGCGCTGCTCGCCGAGGGCCGCGTCGAGATCATGGGCGGCACCTACAACGAGCCGAACACCAACCTGACCAGTCCCGAGACTGCGATCCGGAACTTCGTGCACGGCATCGGTTTCCAGCGTGACGTGATGGGCGCCGCCCCGGCGACGGCCTGGCAGCTCGACGTGTTCGGCCACGACCCGCAGTTCCCGGGCATGGCCGCCGACGCCGGCCTGACCTCCAGTTCATGGGCGCGCGGCCCGCATCACCAGTGGGGCCCGATGCACCGCGACGGCGACCCCGAGCGCATGCAGTTCGCCAGCGAATTCGACTGGATCGCACCGTCGGGCCGCGGGCTGCTGACCCACTACATGCCCGCGCATTACGCGGCCGGCTGGTGGATGGACTCGTCGGCATCGCTGCAAGAAGCCGAAGACGCCACCTACGCCACGTTCGCCAAGCTGAAAAAGGTTGCGCTGACCCGCAATGTGCTCCTGCCGGTGGGCACCGACTACACCCCGCCGAACAAGTGGGTGACCGAGATTCACCGCGACTGGGCGGCCCGCTACACGTGGCCCCGCTTCGTGTGTGCGCTGCCGCGGGAGTTCTTCGCCGCCGTGCGGGCCGAACTCGAGGCCGGTGGCACCCAGCCGTCGCCGCAGACCAGGGACATGAACCCGATCTACACCGGTAAGGACGTGTCGTACATCGACACCAAGCAGGCCAACCGGGCCGCCGAGAACGTCGTGCTGGAAGCCGAACGGTTCGCGGTGTTCGCCGGACTGCTGACCGGCGCTACGTATCCGCAAGCCGCCCTGGCCAAGGCCTGGGTACAACTGGCCTACGGCGCACACCACGACGCCATCACCGGCTCCGAATCCGACCAGGTGTACCTCGACCTGCTCACCGGCTGGCGCGACGCCTGGGAACTCGGCCGGACCGCCCGCGACAACGCGTTGGCGCTGCTGTCGCGGGCCGTCGACGGCGACATCGTGGTGTGGAACCCCTTGGCGCACAGCCGAACCGACATCGTCACCGTCCACCTCGACGAACCGCTGGACGGGCCGGTACTCGACGTGGACGGCACGCCGCTCCCGGTCCTGATCGAAGATGACGGCCACACCGTCACGTGGCCGGCCCACGACGTGCCGTCGCTCGGGTGGCGGGGATACACGCTCGGCGACGCCGCGACGCAGTCCGCGTGGGCGCCCGCGTCCTGGGAACCGATGTCCGGCACCAGCATCGGCAACGATCGCTACCGCTGCACGGTCGACCCCGACCGCGGCGGCGCGGTGTCGTCGCTGGTGCGCGCGGGCGTCGAGCTGATCGGCGCGGGCCGGGTCGGCAACGAGATCGCCGTCTACGACGAGCATTCCGCGCATCCGACCGAACACGAAGGGCCCTGGCACCTGTTGCCCAAGGGGCCGGTGGTGGGCTCCGCCGAGCACGCCGCCGAGTCGGTGCAGGCCTACCGCAGCGCGCTGGGGGAGCGGTTGGTGGTCACCGGGCGCATCGGTGACGTGCTGCGGTACACCCAGACCATCACGCTGTGGCACGGCGTGGACCGCGTGGACTGCCGCACCGTGGTCGATGAGTTCACCGGCGCCGACAAGCTGTTGCGCCTGCGCTGGCCCTGTCCGGTGCCGGGTGCGATGCCGGTCAGCGAGGTCGGCGACGCGGTGATCGGCCGCGGCTTCGGGCTGCTGCACCAACGGGATTCGCACGACGCGGTCGACACCGCCGAGCACCCCTACACCTTGGACAACCCCGCCTACGGGTGGTTCGGGCTGTCCTCGGCGGTGCGGGTCCGGGTCCGCGACGCGCACGGCGAGAGCGTGCGGGCGGTGTCGGTCGCCGAGGTCGTCGCGCCGGACGCCGCCGACCCACAGTCGCCCACCCGCGACCTGATGGTGGCGCTGGTGCGCGCGGGGGTGACGGCCACCTGCAGCAGCGCCGGCAAGCCGCGCTACGGCGACCTCGCCGTCGACTCCAACCTGCCCGACGCCCGCATCGCGCTCGGCGGCCCCGACGAGAACGCTTTCACCGCAGCGGTATTGGCGGCAGCCGAGCCCCGCTACGGCGCCGAACTGCGGCACCGCCTGACGGCCGGGAACGCGCGGCTCTGGGTGCCCGCCGACGCTGACCTGGTGCAGCGGTGGATTCCCGGCGCCGACCTGACAGGGGTACGGGCGCTGCCGGTGCTGATCGTCGCCGGACCCGGCGCCATCGACGAGCTGATCGCCGCCCTCGCGACCACCGAGATCACCGTCGAGCAGGAAGCCGCGGCCGGCATCGGGCCCTTCGAGGCCCGCAGTGTGGCGCTGCTGAACCGCGGCGTACCGGGTTTCGCCGTCGAACCGGACGGCGTCCTGCACACCTCGTTGCTGCGGTCGTGCACCGGCTGGCCCTCGGGCACCTGGATCGACCCGCCGCGCCGCACCGCACCCGACGGGTCGAACTTCCAGCTCCAGCACTGGACCCACACCTTCGACTACGCCATCGCGGCCGGCGACGGCGACTGGCGCGCCGCGGGCATCCCGGGCCGCAGCGCCGAATACTCCCAGCCGCTGCTCGCGGTGCGCACCGACCATCCCGCGGTGGCCGGCGGATTGCCTTGTACCGGTTCACTGTTGGGCGTCGAACCCGCATCCGAGGTGACGCTGGCCGCGCTGAAGGCCACCGGCAACCCGATCGCGGCGGGCAGCAGCGCGCCCGTCGACCCGAGCGCGGGCATCACCCTGCGCCTGGTCCAGACCTCGGGACGGCCGACCGAGGTCGACGTCACCTCTGGCCTACGGCACCTCGAGGACGTCGAACGACTCGACCTGCTCGAACAGCCGATCGCCGGCAGAAAAGACCTGCGGCTGCACGGTTTCGAGATCGCCACCGTGCGGGCCCGGCTCGACCTGCCGCACGTGCTCAACGGCGACCACGCCACCCTGGCGCCGGATGCCGAAGTCGCCCAACCGGTTTACGCCCGGTACTGGCTGCACAACCGCGGCCCCGCACCGTTGGGCGGACTGCCCGCGGTCGCTCATGTGCACCCCACCGAAGCCGCCGGCGCACCGGGCGTCCCCGTGTCGTTGCGCGTCACCGCCGCCAGCGACTGCACCGACGCCACGCTCCACGGCCGGGTCCGCGTGCTGTGCCCCGACGGCTGGTCGGCCACCCCGGACGAACTGCCCTTCGTGCTGCCGCCCGGCGGCTATCTGGAAACCGAAGTGCAGCTGGACCTTCCGGCCGACGCCCCCGCCGGCCGGTATCCGGTGCGGGTCGAGCTGGCGGTGACCGGCGGCGACAAGCATCATCAGGTTCCGGCCGCCTGGCGTCAGATGGTCGAGGACGTCTGTGTCGTCACCGTCGGCGAACCCGGCGACGCCCCGCTGCTGCGGCTGGTCGAGGAACCCCAACCGGTCGACGTCGTCGCCGGGCAACACGGCGATCTGAGCGTCGTCGTCGGCTCGGCCGCGGGTGCGCCGCTGAGCTTGGAGGCACACCTCATCAGTCCGTGGGGCACCTGGGAATGGTTGGGGCCGGCCGTACTCGGCGCCGATGTGCCGGCCGGCGGCACCGTCGCATTCGACTTCGACGTCGCGCCACCGTCGTGGGTCGAGCCCGGACAGTGGTGGGCGCTGATCCGGATCGCCGCGGCCGGCCGGGTGCTCTACACACCGGCGGTATCGGTGCGGGTCCGATGAACCGCATCGCCACCGTCGCTGGACGGGAGATACCCGTAACCGCACTCGACGAACGCGAAACACGTTTGCGGGCAAGCATATTAGCCTCGTCGCTGCCGGCGCCCGGGACCAGTGAGGGCCGGCAGCTGCGGCGCTGGCTGGCTCAGCTGCTCGTCACCGACGAGGTGGTGCGCGTGGCGGCCGGCGAACTCGGGGTCAGCGACAGGGACGCGCCCACCGAAACCGACCTGCTGCCCGACGCGGCAGCCCGCATGGAGCTCGGCAGTATCGCCGCGGCCGCGCTCGAACAGCCGCTGGCACGGGCGCTGTTCGTTCGGGTGACCGCCGCGGTGCGGATCCCCGACGCGGAGGTCGAGAGCTATCACGCGCGCAACCCGCTGCGGTTCGCGCCGCCGGTACCCGGTCCCGGTGGCTGGTCCACCGCGCCGACCGTCGCCCCCGCGCTGGACGAGGTGCGGTCACAGATCACCGCGCACCTGCTGGGTTCGGCGCGCCGGCGGGCCTTCCGGCACTGGCTCGACGCCCGCCGAGCCGAGTCGGTGCATCTGGCGCCCGGCTACGAACATCCCGGCGACCCGCGTCAGCCCGACCACGTCCACCGGCACTGAAAGCGCACGATGTCCGACCTGACCCTCGCCCTCGACATCGGTGGCACGAAGATCGCCGCGGCCCTCGTCGACCCCGACGGCGCGCTCGTGCACCGCGAGCAGCTCCCCACCCCGCACGCCGACAGCGAGCAGGTGTGGGCGACGGTCGACGTGTTGATCGGGAACGCTCTCGCCGCCGCTGCCGGGCGGCCGGTGCGCGCCGTGGGCGTCGGCTGCGCCGGCCCCATCGATGTGGTCGCGGGCACGGTCAGCCCGCTCAATGTCGTTGCCTGGCGCCAGTTTCCGTTGATTCAGCGGCTCGCCGAGCGCACCGGCCTGCCGGTGCGGCTGGCCGGCGACGTCGTCTGCCTGGCCATGGGCGAGCACTGGCGCGGGGCCGGGCAGGGGGCGCAGTTCCTGCTCGGCATGGTGGTGTCCACCGGTATCGGCGGCGGACTGGTGCAGGGCGGTGCGCCGTACCTCGGCCGCACCGGAAATGCCGGTCACATCGGCCACGTCGTCGTCGACCCCGACGGACCGCGCTGCGCCTGCGGCGGTCAGGGCTGCGTGGAGGCGGTGGCCTCGGGTCCGCACCTGGCGCGGTGGGCGCACGAGCACGGCTGGGACGCCCCGCCGGACGCTGATGCGAAGGCACTCGCCGAGGCCGCCGGGCGCGGGAATCCGATTGCGGTGCAGGCATTCTCGCGTGGTGCCGAGGCGATCGCCGTCGCCATCGCGTCGGCGGCCGCCGTCTGCGACCTGGACCTGGTGGTGATCGGCGGCGGCGTGGCGAATGCGGGGGAGGTGCTGTTCGGCCCGTTGCGGGCGGCGCTGCCGCGCTACGCCGGATTGAGCTTCCTGCGCGGCCTGCGGGTGGTGCCCGCCGAACTCGGCGGCGATGCCGGGCTCGTCGGCGCCGCGGCGTTGTGGCGGGCCTGAGAAGCGTTGCGCTCCATGTGCTTTCGGCCCCAGTCGCACAGCGCCCACAACACCGGGCCCAGCGTCTTGCCGTACTGCGAGATCGAGTAGTGCACGCACGGCGGCACCGTGCCGGCGTCGTGCCGGTCGATGATGCCGTCGGCTACGAGCTCGTGCAGGTGCCGGATGAGCATGCGCTCGGTGATGCCGGGAATGCTGCGGCGGAGCTCTGCGGTGCGCATCGGCCCGTCCGTGAGCCGCCACAGAATGGTGCCCTTCCAGCGGCCGTCGACCACCGACAGGGCGGCGTCGATCGGGCACTCACCGACTTCCTTCTTCGACACCGCCACGATGCACTCCCGTCGTCGCCTCTACTGACTAATTTGTCAGTACCTTGTTTTTTGTCAGTGTAGTGAACAGGCTCGATGTCATGGAGCACATCGCGCAAGTTCTCACCGTGATCGTCGTCGGCACGCTCGTCGGCGTGGAGTTCGGCGTCGCCGCGTTCACCAATCCGATCCTGGAACGGCTGCCCGACGACGCGTACCGCCAGGCGCGCGCGACGGGCAGCAGGCTCCTCGGGACGGTGATGCCGTTCTGGTACATCGCCGCGGCGGTGCTGCTGGTCGGCGATGCCGTGCTCGTGCCGGCGCCACTCCCCATCGCCGCCGTCGCGGTGATGGGCGTGGTGATGGCCCTGACGCTCACCACGCTGGTGCCGATCAACAACCGTGTCGCGGCGTGGGCGGGTACCGGCCCTGGCGAGGCGCCGACAAGCCGGGAACTCGCTCACCGCTGGGACCGGCTGCACTGGGTGCGGGTGGCGCTGTTGCTGGCCGCGTTTGTCCTGGTCACGGTTCCGCGCTGACGAGACTGTGAACTACCTGGGAGGGGTAGGCAACAAACTTAGGCAAGACTTAGCTAAGTTGATCTTGTTTAACGGTGGGTGAACAACTCTTCACACGCCAGCAGAATCTGACTTAGTGAGGTCTTGGCATGCGCGTCGTCTTCTTCGGTTTCCAGACGTGGGGGGTCAAGACGCTGCAGGCGCTGATCGATCTGGGACACGACGTGCCGATGGTCGTCACGCACCCGACCAGCACGGAGTCGTACAAGGCGATCTTCTCGGACTCCGTCGAGGAACTCGCCCAGGCACACGACATCCCGGTCCACCTGACCATGCGCGCCGACCACGAGACCATCGACCTGGTCAAGCGCTCCGAACCCGACGTCATCGTCGTCAACAGCTGGTACACGCGGATGACGGACGAGCTCTACGACCTGCCGCCGTACGGCACCCTGAACCTGCACGACTCCCTGCTGCCGAAGGGCACCGGTTTCTCCCCGGTCATCTGGTCGCTGATCAGCGGTGAATCGCACATCGGCCTGACCATTCACCGCATGAACGCCGAGCTCGACGCCGGCGACATCCTGGTCCAGCGCTCGCTGTCCATCGGGCCCGACGACACCGGCACCGAACTGGTGATGCGTGGCATCGACCTGATCCCCGGCGCGCTGGACGAGGCGCTGACCGCGCTGGAAGCCGGCACCGCACAGTGGCGGCCGCAGGACAAGGCCGAGCGGACCTACTTCCACAAGCGCTCCGAGCGCGACAGCCTCATCGACTGGAGCTGGCCGGCCGAGGATCTCGAGCGGCTCGTCCGCGCGGGGGACCGGAGTTCTTCCGCCGCGGCGGTTACCTCACCAGCGAGGCCTGAACCCGTGCCGCCGCTGCTCACATACATCGCGACGCCGGCATGGCTCATGTCCGTCCGGCGCCGGATGCTCGCGCTGATCCCGGTCCGGTTCCTGCGGCACGTCCTCTATCTCTTGATGATCCGCAAGCGGGGCAACTTCGACGAGCCCGAGACCTTCAACGAGAAGGTGAACTGGCGCATCTTCCACGATCGGCGGGACCGGATCGTCAGGGCCTGCGACAAGATGTGGATGAAGGAGATGGCGCGCGCGGCGTATCCCGGCGCCGATCTCCGGATTCCCGCCACGTACTGGTCCGGTACCGATCTGCGCGACGCACCGGACCTGGCGTCGCTGCCGCCCTGGGTGCTCAAGCCCAATGCCAGCAGTGGCCAGGCGCTGTTCGGCCCCGACCCGCAGCTGGATCTGGCCCGCCTGCGGGACCAGACCAGGAGCTGGTTCCAGGAAACGCCCATGGAGCTCGGCGAGTGGGGCTACAGCAAAGCGCGCCCCCTGTTGCTGCTCGAGGAACGCATCCCGACTCCGGACGGCGAAGCGCCCGTCGACTACAAGTTCTTCGTCTTCGACGGCCGCGTCGAGCTGATCCAGGTGAACCGGGGCCGGTTCGCGGAGAAGCAGACCACCACCTTTCTGGACGCCGACTGGCGTCAGCTGCCCGTGCGGTGGCGTATTCACCCGGTCGCCCCCGAGGAACGACCCGTCGAACTGGACAAGATGCTGGAGATCGCGAGCGTCCTCGGCGCCGACTGGGATTTCATCCGCGTCGACCTCTACGCCGTGGACGGCGACGTGTGGTTCGGCGAGTACACCCCGTACCCGGGCTCGGGCATGCTGCGCTACGAACCCATGAGCTTCGACCTCGAGCAGGGCCGGCAGTGGCGGCTGCCGGCACCGGATGCGGTACGCCGCGGGCAGCCCTAGACCGTTGAGCCCGCGGCACCGCCGTTTTGGCTGATCGGCAGGCGATCGGCTACTCTTGTGCAGTTCCACCGAAGACCGTCGGTCACCAAGTAATTGGTTGAAGGTCCAGGCAACGCCTGGCGGCCCACGCAGGAGGACGAGGTTTTCAGAGTTTTGATTCTGCGCGCCCCGACCTTTCTGTGTCGGGGCGCTCTGCGTTTCCGGGCCGAATCCCCGGCAGTCTCCAGTGGGCCGATGAATACACCACAAGGAGGCATGTATGGCCAAGGCTGACAAAGCCACTGCGGTCGCTGACATTGCCGAACAGTTCAAGGCCTCGACGGCCACTGTCGTGACCGAGTACCGCGGTCTGACGGTTGCCGATCTCGCCGAGCTGCGTCGTTCCCTCGGTGCCGCGACGACCTACACGGTCGCCAAGAACACCCTGGTCAAGCGCGCCGCTTCGGAGGCCGGAGTCGAGGGCCTCGACGACCTGTTCGCAGGTCCGACCGCCATCGCGTTCATCACCGGCGAGCCGGTCGATGCCGCGAAGGCAATCAAGAAGTTCGCGAAGGATCACAAGCAGCTCGTCATCAAGGGCGGCTACATGGACGGCGCTGCGCTGTCCGTGGCCCAGGTCGAGAAGATCGCCGACCTCGAGTCGCGCGAAGTGCTGCTGTCCAAGCTGGCCGGCGCCATGAAGGCAAAGCAGTCTCAGACCGCCGCGCTGTTCGCCGCGCCCGCGTCTCAGATCGCCCGCCTGGCGGCCGCTCTGCAGGACAAGAAGGCTTCCTAGAAGCCTCAGTGCCGGCTGTCCAACCGCGCACTAGACCAACAAAACACAGAAACAAGGAAGGACCATTCACATGGCCAAGCTGTCCACCGAAGAACTGCTCGACGCGTTCAAGGAAATGACCCTGCTGGAGCTCTCGGAGTTCGTGAAGCAGTTCGAGGAGACCTTCGACGTCACCGCCGCCGCTCCGGTCGCCGTTGCCGCCGCCCCCGCCGCCGGTGGCGCTGCCGCTGAGGCCGGCGAAGAGCAGTCCGAGTTCGACGTCATCCTCGAGGGTGCCGGCGACAAGAAGATCGGCGTCATCAAGGTCGTCCGCGAGATCGTTTCCGGCCTGGGCCTGAAGGAAGCCAAGGACCTGGTCGACGGCGCCCCCAAGCCGCTGCTGGAGAAGGTCTCGAAGGAGGCCGCCGAGGACGCCAAGGCCAAGCTCGAGGCCGCCGGCGCTTCGGTGTCCGTCAAGTAAGTTCGCCAGAACTGACGTTTTCCCCCGGAGTCCCTCGCGGACTCCGGGGGATTTCGCTTTTCAGGGGATATAAATCGGGGCATTTCGGACCATCCGGGGGACGATGCAGTAGTTGGCTCCGCGCCCATCAGGGTGACTTTGTGGCGGGCCGTCCGATAGTTGGAACAAGGTGCAACAGGCCGCGATCGATGCGCTACAGTGACTCAAGCCACAGGCAGGGCAGCAAATGGCGCGCGAGCGCTGGCGGAAGGGATCTCACGTGGGCGTTCAAATCGACGTAACGGGACTGAGCAAGTCCTTTGGGTCGTCGAAGATTTGGGAAGACGTCACCTTGACCATTCCCGCCGGTGAGGTCAGCGTCATGCTGGGCCCGTCCGGTACCGGTAAGTCGGTGTTCCTGAAGTCCCTGATCGGCCTGCTGCGCCCCGAGCGCGGCTCGATCGTCATCGACGGCACCAACATCATCGAGTGCTCGGCCAAGGAGCTCTACGAGATCCGCACCCTGTTCGGTGTGCTGTTCCAGGACGGCGCGCTGTTCGGCTCGATGAACATCTACGACAACACGGCCTTCCCGCTGCGCGAGCACACCAAGAAGTCCGAGTCCGAGATCCGCAAGATCGTCATGGAGAAGCTGGACGTCGTGGGTATGCCCAACGACGGTCACAAGTTCCCGGGCGAAATCTCCGGTGGTATGCGCAAGCGTGCCGGCCTGGCCCGCGCCCTGGTGCTCGACCCCAAGATCATCCTGGTCGACGAGCCGGACTCCGGTCTGGACCCGGTCCGTACCGCCTACCTGTCGCAGCTGCTGATCGACATCAACGCCCAGATCGACGCCACGGTCCTGATCGTTACCCACAACATCAACATCGTGCGTACGGTGCCGGACAACATCGGCATGCTCTACCGCAAGCACCTGGTCATGTTCGGCCCCCGCGAGGTGCTGCTGACCAGTGAGGAGCCCGCGGTCAAGCAGTTCCTCAACGGTCGTCGTATCGGCCCGATCGGTATGTCCGAGGAGAAGGACGCCGCCACCGCCGCTGCCGAGCAGGCCGCGATCGATGCCGGTCACTCCGACGGTGGTGTCGAGGAGATCGAGGGCGTGCCGCCGCAGATCGCCGTCACCCCGGGTATGCCGGTCCGCCAGGCCGTCGCCCGTCGTCAGGCCCGGGTGCGCTCGATCCTGCACACCCTGCCGCCCGCCGCGCAGGCCGCCATCCTCGAGGACCTCAACAAGAGTGGCGCCAACGACGACCCGGTGACCGCTCAGATTCCGCGGGCCTGATCCGCAGAACGCCGAAAATCGCGCCCGGGCTGAACCAGCCCGGGCGCGATTTGTGTCGGCGGGCGGGCGCTGCGGGCACGGCTGAGGCGTTGCGAGAGGGCGGACGGCCGGTGATCTTGGTCACGGCGCGTCCGTCGGGAACGGCGTGCGGGTGGCGCCTCGGCGCCCGCTGCGTCACGATGAGAGCGCCCCGGTTCGCCAGCTGCCGGCAAAACTCCACACCAAACACCGTGGCAAGTCTTGACTGACGCCCGCAAACGGGCCAATCTGTTGGGCAGCATGTATTCGAGAGTTGTGTTGATGGGTTCAGACGCCAGCCAGCGTTATCCGTTAGAACTCTCTCCAAACATGCCGTGGTTGAGGAATGCGCCGTCCTACGCTAATGTTGGACGTTGCGCTGGCTGCATCCTGCCCACCTCACCCGCACCTGACACCTTCTAGCCTGAGTCTTGCTCAGTGATCTAGACGCGTGCCCTGTGTCCTGTAAGGCCCGGACTGTGAGAACGCCAGCCGGACCGACACAGATATAGCGGCAATTCGGACCGGTTTCGACCGGCACCGGAATGGTCGCATCAGGTGCTGGAAGGACGCATCTTGGCAGTCTCTCGCGAGAGCAAGTCAGTAGATTCCAACAACTCCGTCCCAGGAGCGCCGAACCGAGTCTCGTTCGCCAAGCTGCGCGAACCACTTGAGGTTCCGGGGCTGCTCGACGTGCAGACGGATTCCTTCGAGTGGCTGATCGGCTCGGACCGCTGGCGCTCGAAGGCAGTCGATCGCGGCGACATCAACCCGGTCGGTGGCCTCGAAGAGGTCCTCGCCGAGCTGTCGCCGATCGAGGACTTCGCCGGCACCCTGTCGCTGAGCTTCTCCGACCCGCGCTTCGACGAGGTCAAGGCTCCGGTCGACGAGTGCAAGGAAAAGGACCAGACGTACGCGGCCCCGCTGTTCGTCACGGCTGAGTTCATCAACAACACCACCGGCGAGATCAAGAGCCAGACGGTCTTCATGGGTGACTTCCCGATGATGACCGAAAAGGGCACCTTCATCATCAACGGCACCGAGCGCGTCGTCGTCTCGCAGCTCGTCCGTTCGCCCGGTGTGTACTTCGACGAGTCCATCGACAAGGCCACCGAGAAGACCCTGCACAGCGTCAAGGTCATCCCGGGCCGTGGCGCCTGGCTGGAGTTCGACGTCGACAAGCGCGACACCGTCGGTGTCCGCATCGACCGCAAGCGTCGTCAGCCGGTCACCGTGCTGCTGAAGGCGCTCGGCTGGACCAACGAGCAGATCCGCGAGCGCTTCGGCTTCTCCGAGATCATGATGGGCACCCTCGAGAAGGACCCGACCGCCGGTCCCGACGAGGCGCTGCTGGACATCTACCGGAAGCTGCGCCCGGGCGAGCCCCCGACCAAGGAGTCGGCGCAGACCCTGCTGGAGAACCTGTTCTTCAAGGAGAAGCGTTACGACCTGGCCCGGGTGGGCCGGTACAAGGTCAACAAGAAGCTGGGCCTGCACGACGGCAACCCGGCTCAGGTGACCGCGACGACGCTGACCGAAGAGGACATCGTCGCCACCATCGAGTACCTGGTGCGCCTGCACGACGGTGACACCAAGATGACCGCTCCCGGCGGCGTCGAGGTCCCCGTCGAGGTCGACGACATCGACCACTTCGGCAACCGTCGTCTGCGCACCGTGGGCGAGCTGATCCAGAACCAGATCCGGGTCGGCCTGTCGCGTATGGAGCGCGTCGTCCGCGAGCGCATGACCACGCAGGACGTCGAGGCGATCACCCCGCAGACCCTGATCAACATCCGTCCCGTCGTGGCGGCGATCAAGGAGTTCTTCGGTACGTCGCAGCTGTCGCAGTTCATGGACCAGAACAACCCGCTGTCGGGTCTGACCCACAAGCGCCGTCTGTCGGCGCTGGGCCCCGGTGGTCTGTCCCGTGAGCGCGCCGGCCTCGAGGTCCGCGACGTCCACTCGTCGCACTACGGTCGCATGTGCCCGATCGAGACCCCTGAAGGCCCGAACATCGGTCTGATCGGCTCGCTGTCGGTGTACGCGCGGGTCAACCCGTTCGGCTTCATCGAGACCCCGTACCGCAAGGTCGTCGACGGCATCGTCACCGATCAGATCGACTACCTGACCGCCGACGAGGAGGACCGCCACGTCGTGGCGCAGGCCAACTCGCCGCTGGACGCGAACGGCCACTTCACCGAGGAGAAGATCCTCGTCCGTCGTAAGGGCGGCGAGGTCGAGTTCGTCTCGGCGAACGACGTCGACTACATGGACGTCTCGCCGCGCCAGATGGTGTCGGTCGCGACCGCGATGATCCCGTTCCTCGAGCACGACGACGCCAACCGTGCCCTCATGGGTGCGAACATGCAGCGTCAGGCGGTTCCGCTGGTGCGCAGCGAGGCGCCGCTGGTCGGTACCGGCATGGAGCTGCGTGCCGCCATCGACGCCGGTGACGTCGTCGTCGCCGACAAGTCGGGTGTCATCGAAGAGGTCTCCGCCGACTACGTCACCGTCATGGCCGACGACGGCTCGCGGCACACCTACCGGATGCGCAAGTTCAACCGCTCGAACCACGGCACGTGCGCCAACCAGCGCCCGATCGTGGACTCGGGTCAGCGCGTCGAGGCCGGCCAGGTCATCGCCGACGGTCCCTGCACCGAGAACGGTGAAATGGCCCTCGGTAAGAACCTGCTCGTGGCAGTCATGCCGTGGGAAGGCCACAACTACGAGGACGCCATCATCCTGAGCCAGCGGCTCGTGGAGCAGGACGTGCTCACCTCGATCCACATCGAGGAGCACGAGATCGATGCCCGCGACACCAAGCTGGGCGCCGAGGAGATCACCCGGGACATCCCGAACGTCTCCGACGAGGTGCTGGCTGACCTCGACGAGCGCGGCATCGTCCGCATCGGCGCCGAGGTCCGCGACGGCGACATCCTGGTCGGCAAGGTCACCCCGAAGGGTGAGACCGAGCTGACCCCGGAAGAGCGCCTGCTGCGTGCCATCTTCGGTGAGAAGGCCCGTGAGGTCCGCGACACCTCGCTGAAGGTGCCGCACGGTGAGTCCGGCAAGGTCATCGGCGTCCGCGTGTTCTCGCGCGAGGACGACGACGATCTGCCCGCCGGTGTCAACGAGCTGGTCCGTGTCTACGTGGCCCAGAAGCGCAAGATCTCCGACGGTGACAAGCTCGCCGGCCGCCACGGCAACAAGGGCGTCATCGGCAAGATCCTCCCGCAGGAGGACATGCCGTTCATGCCCGATGGCACCCCGGTGGACATCATCCTGAACACCCACGGTGTGCCGCGTCGTATGAACATCGGCCAGATTCTGGAAACCCACCTCGGGTGGGTCGCCAAGGCCGGCTGGAACATCGAGGGCGAGCCGGAGTGGGCAGCGAACCTGCCTGAAGGCATGCGGAGTGCCCCGCGCGACAGCATCGTCGCCACCCCGGTGTTCGACGGTGCCCGTGAGAACGAGCTGCAGGGCCTGCTCGGGGCGACACTGCCGAACCGCGACGGCGACGTCATGGTCGACGCCGACGGCAAGTCTCAGCTGTTCGACGGTCGTTCGGGTGAGCCGTTCCCGTACCCGGTCACGGTCGGCTACATGTACATCCTGAAGCTGCACCACCTGGTGGACGACAAGATTCACGCGCGTTCGACCGGTCCGTACTCGATGATCACCCAGCAGCCGCTCGGTGGTAAGGCGCAGTTCGGTGGCCAGCGGTTCGGTGAGATGGAGTGCTGGGCCATGCAGGCCTACGGTGCGGCGTACACGCTGCAGGAGCTGCTGACCATCAAGTCCGACGACACCGTCGGTCGCGTGAAGGTCTACGAGGCGATCGTCAAGGGCGAGAACATCCCCGAGCCGGGTATCCCGGAGTCGTTCAAGGTTCTGCTCAAGGAACTCCAGTCGCTGTGCCTCAACGTCGAGGTGCTGTCTTCGGACGGTGCCGCGATCGAGATGCGCGACAGCGACGACGAGGACCTCGAGCGCACCGCCGCGAACCTCGGTATCAACCTGTCGCGGAACGAGTCCGCGTCTGTTGAAGACCTCGCCTAAACCGTCCGCCCGTAGTCAGCTTTTTCTGATTCATACACCCGCAAGGGGAAAGGGAGTTACGTGCTAGACGTCAACTTCTTCGATGAACTCCGCATCGGCCTGGCCACCGCGGAAGACATCCGTAATTGGTCGTACGGCGAGGTCAAGAAGCCGGAGACCATCAACTACCGCACGCTCAAGCCCGAAAAGGACGGCCTGTTCTGCGAGAAGATCTTCGGACCGACTCGCGACTGGGAGTGCTACTGCGGTAAGTACAAGCGCGTCCGCTTCAAGGGCATCGTCTGCGAGCGCTGTGGCGTCGAGGTGACTCGCGCCAAGGTGCGTCGTGAGCGCATGGGCCACATCGAGCTGGCCGCGCCGGTCACGCACATCTGGTACTTCAAGGGCGTTCCGTCGCGCTTGGGCTACCTGCTGGACCTGGCCCCGAAGGATCTGGAAAAGATCATCTACTTCGCGGCCTACGTCATCACCTCGGTCGACACCGAGATGCGGCACAACGAGCTGTCGACGCTCGAGGCCGAGATGGTCGTCGAGAAGAAGGCTGTCGAGGACCAGCGCGATCTGGACCTGGCCGAGCGCGCGCAGAAGCTCGAGCAGGACCTGGCCGAGCTGGAGAAGGAAGGCGCCAAGTCCGACGTCCGCCGCAAGGTGCGCGACGGTGGCGAGCGCGAGATGCGTCAGCTCCGCGACCGGGCCCAGCGTGAGCTGGACCGGCTCGACGAAATCTGGACCACCTTCACCAAGCTGGCCCCGAAGCAGCTCATCGTCGACGAGGTGCTGTACCGCGAGCTGCAGGACCGCTACGGCGAGTACTTCACCGGCGCCATGGGTGCCGAGTCGATCAAGAAGCTCATCGAGACCTTCGACATCGACGCCGAGGCCGAGTCGCTGCGCGACACCATCAAGAACGGCAAGGGCCAGAAGAAGCTGCGCGCCCTCAAGCGTCTGAAGGTCGTCGCCGCGTTCCAGCAGTCCGGCAACTCGCCCATGGGCATGGTGCTCGACGCCGTTCCGGTGATCCCGCCGGAGCTGCGCCCGATGGTTCAGCTGGACGGTGGCCGCTTCGCGACCTCCGACCTGAACGACCTGTACCGCCGCGTCATCAACCGCAACAACCGGTTGAAGCGACTGATCGACCTCGGTGCGCCCGAGATCATCGTCAACAACGAGAAGCGCATGCTGCAGGAGTCTGTGGACGCGCTGTTCGACAACGGCCGTCGTGGCCGGCCCGTCACGGGTCCGGGCAACCGTCCGCTCAAGTCGCTGTCCGATCTGCTCAAGGGCAAGCAGGGCCGCTTCCGTCAGAACCTGCTGGGTAAGCGCGTCGACTACTCGGGCCGTTCGGTCATCGTCGTCGGCCCGCAGCTCAAGCTGCACCAGTGTGGTCTGCCGAAGCTGATGGCCCTCGAGCTGTTCAAGCCGTTCGTGATGAAGCGTCTGGTCGACCTGAACCACGCGCAGAACATCAAGAGCGCCAAGCGCATGGTCGAGCGTCAGCGTCCCCAGGTGTGGGATGTCCTCGAAGAGGTCATCGCCGAGCACCCGGTGTTGCTGAACCGTGCACCTACGCTGCACCGCCTGGGTATCCAGGCCTTCGAGCCGCAGCTGGTGGAAGGCAAGGCCATCCAGCTGCACCCGCTGGTGTGTGAGGCGTTCAACGCCGACTTCGACGGTGACCAGATGGCCGTGCACCTCCCGCTGTCGGCGGAGGCGCAGGCCGAGGCGCGCATCCTGATGCTGTCGTCGAACAACATCCTGTCGCCGGCGTCGGGCCGCCCGCTCGCCATGCCGCGTCTGGACATGGTGACCGGTCTGTTCTTCCTGACCACGCAGATCGACGGTGACCTCGGCGAGTTCGTCGCGGCCACCAAGGACAGCGCGGAGCAGGGCGTCTACAGCAGCCCGGCCGAGGCCATCATGGCCATGGACCGTGGCGCGCTGTCGGTGCGCGCGAAGATCAAGGTCCGTCTGACGCACCTGCGTCCGCCGGCCGAGATCGAGGCGCAGCTGTTCGAGAACGGCTGGAAGCCGGGCGACGCGTGGACCGCGGAGACCACCCTGGGCCGCGTGCTCTTCAACGAGCTGCTGCCCAAGGGCTACCCGTTCGTCGACAAGCAGATGCACAAGAAGGTCCAGGCGGCGATCATCAACGATCTCGCCGAGCGCTACCCGATGATCGTCGTGGCGCAGACCGTCGACAAGCTGAAGGACGCCGGTTTCCACTGGGCGACCCGCTCGGGCGTGACGGTCTCGATGGCCGACGTTCTGGTGCCGCCGCAGAAGCAGGAGATCCTGGAGCGCTACGAGAGCCAGGCCGACGCGATCGAGAAGAAGTACCAGCGCGGTGGTCTGAACCACGACGAGCGCAACGAGTCGCTGGTCAAGATCTGGCAGCAGGCCACCGAAGAGGTCGGTAAGGCGCTGGAGGACTACTACCCGGCGGACAACCCGATCATCACGATCGTGAAGTCGGGCGCCACGGGTAACCTCACGCAGACCCGCACCCTGGCCGGCATGAAGGGTCTGGTGACGAACCCGAAGGGTGAGTTCATCCCGCGGCCCATCAAGTCGTCCTTCCGCGAGGGCCTGACGGTGTTGGAGTACTTCATCAACACCCACGGTGCTCGTAAGGGTCTGGCCGACACCGCGCTGCGTACCGCCGACTCGGGTTACCTGACCCGTCGTCTGGTCGACGTGTCGCAGGACGTCATCGTCCGCGAGACCGACTGTGAGACCGAGCGCGGCGTCATCGTCACGCTGGCCGAGGTTCAGGCCGACGGTTCGCTGGTGCGCGACGCCCACGTCGAGACGTCCGCCTACGCGCGGACCCTGGCCACCGATGCGGTCGACGCGAACGGCAACGTCGTCGTCGAGCGCGGCCACGATCTCGGTGACCCGGCGATCGAGGCCCTGCTCGCCGCGGGTATCTCGACGGTCAAGGTGCGTTCGGTGCTGACCTGTGCCACCGGCACCGGCGTCTGCGCCAAGTGCTACGGCCGCTCGATGGCCACCGGCAAGCTGGTCGACATCGGCGAGGCCGTCGGTATCGTCGCCGCCCAGTCCATCGGTGAGCCCGGTACCCAGCTGACGATGCGTACCTTCCACCAGGGTGGCGTCACCGGTGGCGCCGACATCGTCGGTGGTCTGCCGCGCGTCCAGGAGCTGTTCGAGGCCCGCGTGCCCCGCAACGTCGCTCCGATCGCCGACGTGGCCGGCCGGGTGCAGCTGGAAGAGGACGACAAGTTCTACAAGATCACCATCGTTCCCGACGATGGTGGCGAGGAAGTCGTCTACGACAAGCTGCCGCGTCGTAACCGTCGCCTGCGCGTCTTCAAGCACGACGACGGCACCGAGCGCCTGTTGGCCGATGGTGACCACGTCGAGGTCGGCCAGCAGCTCATGGAGGGTTCGGCGAACCCCCACGAGGTGCTCCGCGTCCAGGGCCCCCGCGAGGTGCAGATTCACCTCGTCAAGGAGGTCCAGGAGGTCTACCGCGCACAGGGTGTGTCGATCCACGACAAGCACATCGAGGTCATCGTTCGCCAGATGCTGCGTCGCGTGACGATCATCGACTCGGGCTCGACGGAGTTCCTGCCCGGTTCGCTGACCGAGCGCAGCGAGTTCGAGACCGAGAACCGTCGCGTCGTGGCCGAGGGTGGCGAGCCCGCGGCCGGACGTCCGGTGCTGATGGGTATCACGAAGGCATCGCTGGCCACGGACTCGTGGCTGTCGGCGGCGTCGTTCCAGGAGACCACTCGCGTGCTGACCGATGCGGCGATCAACTGCCGTAGCGACAAGCTGCAGGGTCTGAAGGAGAACGTGATCATCGGTAAGTTGATCCCGGCTGGTACGGGCATCAACCGGTACCGCAACATCCAGGTCCAGCCGACCGAGGAAGCCCGCGCTGCGGCGTACACGATCCCGTCCTACGAGGATCAGTACTACAGCCCGGACTTCGGTCAGGCCACTGGTGCTGCCGTGCCGCTGGATGACTACGGCTACAGCGACTACCGCTAATCAGTCGAGGAAAAGGCCCCCGCTCTGCGCGGGGGCCTTTTTCATTTCCGGGTGTCCTGACCTCCGACCGAGCGATTCTGAACGCCGACCCGAGGCCCCTCGCCGGTCAACGCGTCGACGTGGCCCGCGGCATGGGTTCATGCGCGCCGCGCAACTAGGCTGGGCCACATGCTGATTGGTTCGCACGTCGACAACACCGATCCTCTGGCCGCGGCCGCTGCCGACGGCGCCGATGTGGTGCAGTTCTTCCTGGGCAACCCGCAGAGCTGGAAGAAGCCCGCGCCCCGCGAGGACGCCGAGATCCTGCGGGCGTCGACGGTGCCGCTGTACGTCCACGCGCCGTACCTGATCAACGTCGCGTCGGCCAACAACAAGGTGCGCATCCCGTCGCGCAAGATCCTGCAGGACACGTGCGATGCCGCGTCCGAGATCGGCGCGACGGCCGTGATCGTGCACGGCGGTCATGCCGACGACAACGACATGGAGGCCGGCTTCGAGCGGTGGGTGAAGGCGCTCGACGCCCTCAAGACCGACATGCCCGTGTACCTGGAGAACACCGCCGGCGGCGATCACGCCATGGCGCGGCACTTCGACACCATCGCCCGGCTGTGGGACCGCATCGGCGACAAGGGCATCGGTTTCTGCCTGGACACCTGCCATGCCTGGGCGGCGGGGGAGGCGCTGGTCGACGCGGTCGAGCGCATCAAGTCCATCACCGGCCGGATCGATCTGGTGCACTGCAACGACTCCCGGGACGCCGCCGGTTCCGGCGCCGACCGGCACGCGAATTTCGGTTCGGGCCAGATCGACCCGCAGTTGCTGGCAGCGGTGGTGCGCGCCGCCGACGCTCCCGTCATCTGCGAGACGTCCGAGGACGGCCGGAAGGACGACATCGCGTTCCTGCGCGAGAACGTTTAGTCGGCACCGACAATTGTGATAAACCCGTCGGGTGCAAGACGCCAACACTGAGGTAACAGAGACACCCGACGCCGGTTACGAGCGCGGTCTGTCCGCCAGAACCGTGCAGATGATCGCGATCGGCGGGGCCATCGGCACCGGCCTCTTCTACGGCGCCGGCGGCGCCATCGAGAAGGCCGGTCCCGCGCTGATCCTGGCGTACCTGGCGGCCGGCCTGGCCGTGTTCGTCATCATGCGGGCGCTCGGTGAGCTGCTGGTGTACCGCCCGGTGTCGGGCAGCATCTCGGAATACGCCGAGGAGTTCATGGGCCGGTTCGCCGGTTTCGCGAACGGCTGGACGTACTGGGCGGTGTGGGCCACGACGTGCATGGCCGAGATCACGGTGGCCGGCAAGTATGTGCAGTACTGGCCGTGGGGGCACGACATCCCGCAGTGGGTGACGGCGCTGGTCGTGCTGCTGGTGCTGTTCGCGGCCAACCTGATCTCGGTGAAGATTTTCGGTGAGGCCGAGTTCTGGTTCTCGATGATCAAGGTGACCGCGATCATCGGCATGATCATCATCGGCATCGGTGTGCTGCTGCCGATCGCCGGTTTCGGCCCGGCCACCGGACCGAGCGTGACCAACCTCTGGAACGACGGCGGCTTCTTCCCGACGGGCTTCAGCTCGGCGTTGCTGAGCCTGCAGATCGTGGTGTTCGCCTACGTCGGTGTCGAGCTCGTGGGTGTCACCGCGGGCGAGGCCGAGAACCCGAAGGTGACGCTGCGCAAGGCCATCAACACGCTGCCCTTCCGCATCGGCCTGTTCTACGTCGGCGCGTTGATCGTGATCCTGTCGGTGCAGGGCTGGCGGAACTACCACGCCGGCCACAGCCCGTTCGTCGCGGTTTTCCAGTACCTCAACATCCCGGCCGCCGCGGGCATCGTGAACTTCATCCTGCTCACCGCGGCGCTGTCGTCGTGCAACTCGGGCATCTATTCGACGGGCCGCATGGTGCGCAGCCTCGCGCAGCGCGGTGACGCGCCCGCCGGTCTGCAGGCGCTGAGCAGCCGGCACGTGCCGATGCTCGCCATCTGCTTCTCGGCCCTGACCATGGGCGTCGGTGTCCTGGTGAACTACCTGTCGCCGGACAAGGCGTTCGCCTACATCACCTCGGTGTCGACCATCGGCATCATCTTCGTGTGGGGCTCGATCCTGGTGTCGCACTTCATCTATCGCCAGCGGGTGGCCGCCGGCGTGTTGCCGGCGTCGGACTACCGCCTGCCGGGCGCGCCGTACACGACGTTCCTGGCGCTCGGGTTCCTGGCGCTCGTCGTCGTGCTGCTGTTCTTCACCGACGACGGACGGACCGCGATCCTGGTGGGTGCCATCTGGTTCGTCATCGTGACGCTGGGTTACTTCGTGCACCGCGGCGACCGCGCGACCGAGGTCGTGACGCGCCACTAGCGAATCGCAGCTCCCCGACGCGGGTCGGCACCGCTCATGGCCGCAACGACAGCCAGGTGCCGTGGTCGGCGACGCGCAGGGCCGAGGTGATGCCGGCGTCGTCGAAGGCGCGGGCGATGTCGTCGCGGCCCTCGGTGAAGTGTGCCCAACCGTCGTAGTGGACCGGGATGTTGACCGGGGCGCCCAGGACCGCGGCGGCGGCCGCCGTTCGGATGCTGTCGAGACTGACCGCCCGATGCCGGAATTTGCCGGGCACTCGAGCGGCACCGGCGTGCAGGATGGCTGCGTCGATGGTGCCGACGCGACGGGCGATCTCGCCGACAGTACGGAGAGAGGCGTTGTCGCCGCTGATGTAGACCGTGGGCAGTGTGCTACCGGAAAGCACGAACCCGATGACTTCGCAGTTGACGTACCCGTCGGGGTCGCGGTCGCCGTCTTCGGGACCGTGGACGGCAGGGACGGCGGTGACGTTGAGCTCGCCGGTGTCGGGCCGGGTGAGGGTGTAGGTGCTCCACGGTCGCAACCCGACAGCCGGCGTGCCCAGTCGCCTGGCTGCGCCGATCGTGGTGAGCAGGACCGGTGCGTTCTCGGCGAAGGCGCGGCCGCGCTCGTCGAAGTTGTCAACGTGGTTGTCGTGGCTGACGAGGACGACGTCGACGGCGCCGATCTGCTCCTCGGTGACGGCCGGGCCGCGGGTTTTCGTCAAGTACCCCTGCGGGCCGGGGGCGTCGAAGGTCGGGTCGCTGACGATGCGCAGGCCGCCGAGATCGAGCACGGTGGTCGGGCCGCCGACGACCAGCGCAGCGCAATCCTGTCGGGCCAGAGGCATGGTGGGACTCCTGGGAGTTGCGTGTCTGCTGACATTCATCGTTCAGCTCCGCCGCGAGTGTATTGAGATTTTCCACTTGATCGCCGGACCGCGTCTGCCATTCATATATACAGTTCTTGTGCGACTGTCGTAAAAGTGTAATAGTGGGGACATGGCCGATACCCATGTCGTGACCAATCAGGTCCCGCCGCTGGAGAACTACAACCCCGCCACCTTCCCGGCGCTCGCCGAGGCCCTCATCCGCGAAGGCGGGGAGTGGGGTGTCGACGAGGTCCACGAGGTCGGTGCGCTCGGCGGCAGCCGGGTCGCGCAGCGCTGGGGGGAGCTCGCGGACCGCAACGTCCCGATCCTGCACACGCACGACAGGTACGGGCACCGCGTCGACGAGGTCGAATACGACCCCGCCTACCACCACCTCATGAACGCCGCGGTGACACACGGCCTGCACGGCGCACCGTGGGCCGACGACCGTCCCGGCGCCCACGTTGTCCGTGCGGCGAAGATGTCGGCCTGGACCCCCGAGCCAGGCCACGTCTGCCCGATCTCGATGACGTACGCCGTCGTCCCGGCACTGCGGTTCAACCCCGAACTGGCCAAGGTCTACGAACCGCTGCTGACCAGCCGGGTCTACGACCCCGAGCTGAAAGTGCCTGCCACCAAAGCCGGTATTACCGCCGGCATGTCGATGACCGAGAAGCAGGGCGGCTCCGACGTCCGCGCCGGCACCACGCAGGCCACGCCCAACGGTGACGGCAGCTACTCGCTGCGCGGGCACAAGTGGTTCACCTCGGCGCCGATGGGCGACATGTTCCTCGTCCTCGCGCAGGCACCGGGCGGACTGTCGTGCTTCTTCCTGCCCCGCGTCCTGCCCGACGGCACCCGCAACCGCATGTTCATCCAGCGGCTCAAGGACAAGCTCGGCAACCACGCCAACGCCTCCAGCGAGATCGAGTACGACGGCGCGACCGTCTGGCTCGTCGGCGAGGAGGGCCGCGGCGTGCCGACCATCATCGAGATGGTCAACCTGACCCGCCTGGACTGCACGCTCGGCAGCGCCACCAGCATGCGCACCGGCCTGACCCAGGCCGTGCACCACGCCCAGCACCGCAAGGCGTTCGGCGCCTACCTGATCGACCAGCCGCTGATGCGCAACGTGCTGGCCGACATGGCCGTCGAAGCCGAGGCCGCCACCATGCTGGCGATGCGCATGGCCGGCGCCACCGACCGCGCCGTCCGCGGTGACGAACGCGAAAGCCTGTTCCGCCGCATCGGTCTGGCCGCGGCCAAGTACTGGGTGTGCAAGCGGGCGACGCCGCACGCCGCGGAGGCCATGGAGTGCTTCGGCGGCAACGGCTACGCCGAGGAATCGGGTATGCCGCGGCTCTACCGCGAGGCCCCGCTGATGGGCATCTGGGAAGGCTCGGGCAACGTCAGCGCGCTCGACACGCTGCGCGCCATGGCGACCAAGCCCGAGTGCATCGAGGTGCTGTTCGACGAGTTGGCGCAGGCGCAGGACCCGCGCCTGGACGCCCACGTCAACGCGCTCAAGGCGCAGCTCACCGATCCGGCGACCCTCGAATACCGCGGACGCAAAGTGGCCGAGGACATCTCGCTGGCGCTGCAGGGCGCGCTGCTGGTGCGCCACGGGCACCCCGCGGTGGCCGAGGCGTTCCTCGTCAGCCGCCTCGACCGCCAGTGGGGCGGCGCGTTCGGCACCCTGCCGACGGGCCTCGACCTCGCGCCCATCATCGAACGCGCCCTCGTCAAGGGCTGATTTTCAACTACCGAGCTGGGGGTACCTCCCACTTGTGGGGGAACGCAAAACTGTCCCAATATCCCCGTTTGGGACAGTTTTGCGACTGCTCGCGGGAAGGCTGAGCTGGTGGATTTCGACAACCTGAAGACCATGACCTACGAGGTCACCGATCGCGTCGCGCGGATCACGTTCAACCGTCCGGAGAAGGGCAACTCGATCGTCGCGGACACCCCGCTGGAGCTGGCGGCCTGCGTCGAACGGGCCGACCTCGATCCGAGCGTGCACGTGATCCTGGTGTCCGGTCGCGGTGAAGGGTTCTGTGCCGGTTTCGATCTGAGCGCGTACGCCGACGGCACCGGAGCCGCCGGCGGCGCGGAGCACCAGGGCACGGTGCTCGACGGCAAGACGCAGGCCGTCAACCACCTGCCGAATCAGCCCTGGGATCCGATGATCGATTACCAGATGATGAGCCGGTTCGTCCGTGGCTTCTCCAGCCTGATGCACTGCGACAAACCGACCGTCGTGAAAATCCACGGCTACTGCGTGGCCGGCGGCACCGACATCGCGCTGCACGCCGACCAGGTGATCGCCGCCTCCGACGCCAAGATCGGCTACCCGCCCATGCGGGTGTGGGGTGTGCCCGCCGCCGGCCTCTGGGCGCACCGCCTGGGCGACCAGCGCGCGAAACGCCTGCTGTTCACCGGGGACTGCATCACCGGGGCGCAGGCCGCCGACTGGGGTCTGGCGGTCGAGGCCCCGGAGCCCGAGGACTTGGATGAACGCACCGAGCGGCTCGTCGCCCGCATCGCGGCCATGCCCGTCAACCAGCTGATCATGGCGAAGCTCGCGTGCAACACCTCGCTGCTACAGCAGGGGATCGCGACCAGCCGCATGGTCAGCACGGTGTTCGACGGCATCGCCCGGCACACACCCGAGGGGCACGCGTTCGTCGCCGACGCCGTCGAGCACGGATTCCGGCAGGCGGTGCGGCACCGTGACGATCCGTTCGGTGACGCGGGCCGGGTGGCCTCCGGGGTCTGACGGCCATGGCTGAGCTGAAGCGGATGACCGCCCGGTCGGTGGTGCTCAGCGTGCTGCTGGGTGCCCACCCGGCGTGGGCATCCGCGGCCGAGTTGCTCCGGCTCACTTCGGATTTCGACATCAAGGAGCAGACGCTGCGGGTGGCGTTGACACGCATGGTCAGCGCCGGTGATCTGGTGCGTTCGGCCGACGGCTACCGGCTCGCCGACCGCCTGCTGGCGCGGCAACGCCGGCAGGATGCCGCCATCGACCCGAACACCCGGCCGTGGCACGGTGACTGGACGACAGTCGTCATCACCACGGTCGGCGCCGATGCCCGGACGCGGGCCGAATTGCGAAACGACCTGCTGCAGAACAGGTTCGGAGAGCTGCGTGAGGGCCTGTGGCTGCGGCCGGCAAATCTGGCCGGCGAGCTGCCGGAGGAGATCACGGCCAACGCCCGGGTGCTGACCAGCCGGGACGACGATCCGGCGGGTCTGGCCGCTGTCCTGTGGGATCTGCCCGCCTGGGCCGCGACCGCCCGTCGACTGCTCGACGAGATCGCCGCGGTCGCCGACGTTCCCGGCCGGTTCGTGGCGGCGGCCGCGATCGTCCGGCACCTGTTGGCCGACCCCGTGCTACCTGCCGAACTGCTCCCGGGCGACTGGCCCGGCGAGCAGTTGCGGCAGGCCTATGCAGACTTCGCCGCCGAGCTGGTGGCGCGGCGCGACGAACCGATGGAGGCATCATGACCGAACCTGTGCGCGTCGAGAAGAACGGGCCGGTGACGACGGTCATCATCGACCGGCCCGCCGCCCGCAACGCCGTCAACGGGCCGACGGCAGCAGCGCTGTACCAGGCGTTCGACGAGTTCGACCGCGACGACTCCGCCGCCGTGGCGGTGTTGTGGGGCGACCACGGAACCTTCTGTGCCGGAGCGGATCTCAAGGCGTTCGGCACCCCGGAGATGAACCAGACGCACCGGACGGGGCCGGGGCCGATGGGCCCGAGCCGGATGATGCTGTCCAAGCCGGTCATCGCCGCGGTCAGCGGCTACGCCGTCGCCGGCGGGCTGGAGCTCGCGGTGTGGTGCGACCTGCGCGTCGTCGAGGAGGACGCGACCTTCGGCGTGTTCTGCCGGCGCTGGGGTGTCCCGCTCATCGACGGTGGCACGGTCCGGTTGCCGCGGCTGATCGGGCACAGCCGGGCCATGGACCTGATCCTCACCGGCCGTGCCGTCGATGCCGCCGAGGCGCTGCAGATCGGCCTGGCGAACCGCGTCGTGCCGCCCGGGCAGGCCCGGGCGAAGGCCGAAGAGCTCGCGCACCAGCTGGCGGCGTTGCCACAGTTGTGTCTGCGCGCCGACCGGATGTCCGCGCTGCGGCAGTGGGGCGAATCCGAGCAATCCGCAATGGAATTCGAGTTCGCCAGCCTCTCGCAGGTGGCCGCGGAGTCGCTCGCGGGCGCGCAGCGGTTCGCCGGGGGAGCGGGCCGGCACGGCGCTCCGGCGTGAGGTTCAGCCCTTGGTGACGGTGTTGCCGGAGCCCGTGTTGCTGACCTTCGGCGAGCCGTCCTTGTAGGTGACGGTGGCGTGCATGCCGACGACGTCGAGCTCCTGGTCGACCTTGTCGAACGTCACCTTATTGTCGGTGCCGCCGATGTTGGCCTTCGCGCAGGTGCCCTTGACGGTCAGCGTGTTGTTGGCGCCGCCCACGGTCAGCGATTTGCCGCTGCCGCAGTCGATTTCCCGCGTGGTGCCGACGGCGCTGTAGTTGATGGTGTTGCCCACCTCGACCTGCGCTGTCGTCGGCACGCCGGAGGTGCCTGCCGTGCCGGCGGCGCTCGAACTGCTGCTACCGGAATTGCTGTCCTGCGATCCGCAGCCGGTCAGCAGCAGAGCGGCTGCGGTGACGACGCCCGCCGCCATCGCGATTCGGTTGGGGTTCATGCGGTGTCCCTCCCTGTCGGCGTTACCGGCACCCGGAGCGGAACCCGGTCAGGGGATCTTGTTGAGCCGGTTGCCCAATCCCAGTTGGTGACCGACGTCGATGAGTGCCGGATCCCCATTGTGGAATATGACCGTCTGATTGAAGCCGTAGGCGGTGACGTCGTTGACGATCGTGTCGGCGATGACGGTGTTGGACGAGCCCTGGACGGTGACGGCCCAGCAGGTACCGAACGCGGTGATGGTGTTGCCGCTACCGTTGACGAACAGGGTGCCGTTGTGGCAGTCGAGGGTCTGGGTGATGCCCGTGCCGACGATGTGGGTGTCATCGTTGACCGCGGCGGCGTTGGGTGCGCCGACCGCGAACGGGACCGTCAGCAGTCCGGCAAGCAATGCGGTTCCCCATGCTGTGCGACTCACGATGGTTCCCTTCGTTCTGGTCCGGCGATGTGCACGGTGTTGCGGTATCTGGGAGCCTACGTTGCGAGGCAGGTGCTGCGGAGTGGGTTCGTCCGTTCTGTGGGACTTGCCATGAGACGCGGTTACAAGATTCGCCCAAATGGCAACGTATCTGCAGCGTCCAGAGGTTAGAGTCATTAGTTAACCGACCGCGCCGCGGTCCGTGGAATCACGATAGAACACCGGAGGATCGGGCAGATGGCACCTCGGCCAGAGTCGCAAGCGGTTGGGGATGCCCGACCGGCTGCGCCGGTGCGGCCGCGGGCGGCGGCGCGGGCCACCAAGCTCAGCCGGGACTCGATCGTCAGCGCGGCACTGACCTTCCTCGACCGCGAGGGCTGGGATGCGCTGACCATCAACGCACTGGCCAACCAGCTCGGCACCAAGGGCCCGTCGCTGTACAACCACGTGCAGAGCCTCGATGACCTGCGCCGCACCGTCCGGATGCGCGTCATCGACGACATCATCGGCATGCTCAACACGGTCGGCGAGGGCCGCAGCCGGGACGACGCCGTGATGGCCATGGCCAGTGCCTACCGCAGCTACGCCCATCACCATCCGGGTCGGTACTCGGCCTTCACCCGGATGCCGCTGGGTGGCGACGACCCCGAGTACACCGCCGCGACGCACGCGGCGGCCGGGCCGGTGATCGCGGTTCTGGCGTCGTACGGACTCGACGGTGAGAACGCCTTCTACGCGGCGCTGGAGTTCTGGTCGGCCCTGCACGGTTTCGTGTTGCTGGAGATGACGGGCGTGATGGACGGTGTCGACACCGACGCGGTGTTCACCGACATGGTGGTACGGCTGGCCCGAGGGATGAACGAGCGCGACTCGGCTTGATCAGGGGAGCGCGTGATGTCTGACGACCACAGCGGCTGGCAGCCGCCGCACCCGCCCCAGCCACCACCGCCGGGCTTCATGCCGCCGGGGATGCCACCGGCGATGCCGCCCGGGTGGCCGCCGCCCGTGCCCGCGCCGTCCGGCGTGCCCCGCTGGCTGGTCGCCCTGGTGCTGGCAGTGCTGATCCTCAGTTATGGCGCGACGGTGTTCGTGACCCGGGACATCTGGCGCGCCGGCCCGCCCCGTCCGGTGGTCCACGCGTCGGTCGCGATTCAGGCGCCGCCCGGAACGGCGCCGGATGCCCTCGCGCAGACCCGCAAGGTCGTCGAATCCCGGATCAACCACCTCGGTGGCCACGACGTGACCGTCGGGCTGGACGGGAACACGCTCAAGGTCAGCGCCACCGACGTCACCGAGGCGCAGCTGCGCGGCATCACCGCCGTCGGCCGCCTCTATATACGGCCCGTCATCCACACGATTCCGGCGCAGGCCGAGCCGGCGTCCCAGACCCCGTCGGCCCCGAAGGCGGCCGACAGCCAGCGCATCGCCGATGAGAAGGCGCTGCGGCAGAGCACCCAGCCGCAGATTCAGGTGTTGTCGCTGCAGTTCCAGGCCACGCGCTGCGGGCAGCCGGACGCGCTCGCCGACCATGACGACCCCAAGCTGCCGCTCGTCACCTGCTCCGACGACGGCAAGCAGGTGTATCTGCTGGACAAGTTGATCATCGGCGGTGACCAGATCAAGGACGCCTCGGCGCGCCAGGGCGGGCAGCGCGGCGACTTCGTCGTCTTCGTCACCTTCGACGACAAGGCCGCCGACGTCTGGTCGACGTTCACCGCGGCCAACACCGGCGCCCGGACCGCTTTCACGGTCGACACCCAGGTCGTCAGTGCGCCGGCGCTGCTGGAACCCATCACGACGGGACGCACCCAGATCCACGGGCAGTTCACCGCCGATTCGGCGAAGTCGTTCGCCGCCGTGGTGGCCGGCGGGCCGCTGCAGCTGCCGATATCGGTGCAGTCGGTGCAGACGGGTCGGATCGCGCCGTCGTTCTGGTCGGTGCAACGAATCGCGGTTCTCGGCGGCGGGGTGGTGGTGATCTTCGCGGTCATCCTCGGAGTGGTTCTGATGACCCGATGGGGATCGCGCCAACGGTAAGGTGTTGATCACGATCCCGGCTGCACCGTTCTGACCTGCGGTTTGAGTGCCCCGTGCGGGTTTGGATCGTGGCGGTCCGTACTGGTATCGTGGTGGTTCGTGCCTGGCCGACTGGGCGCTTGCATCCATTGTGTTTGTAGGCATGCCTGCACGCCGGGCCAATTCGCATGTCCGTGGTGCACCGAAAGGTCTGTGCCTAGCCTCGTGCGACACGCCCGGACGCGGGGTATGCGATCGGACGAAAACCGCAGTACAGAGACTTAAACCGCAGTACGAACGCAACACAGAAAGCCGATAGATGCCAACCATCAACCAGCTGGGCCGCAAGGGTCGCCACGACAAGACCGCCAAGGTCAAGACCGCGGCGCTCAAGGGCAGCCCGCAGCGTCGTGGTGTGTGCACCCGCGTGTACACCACCACCCCCAAGAAGCCGAACTCGGCGCTGCGCAAGGTCGCCCGTGTGAAGCTGACGAGCCAGGTTGAGGTCACGGCCTACATCCCGGGTGAAGGCCACAACCTGCAGGAGCACTCGATGGTGCTCGTGCGTGGCGGTCGTGTGAAGGACCTCCCCGGTGTGCGCTACAAGATCATCCGCGGCTCGCTGGACACCCAGGGTGTCAAGAACCGCAAGCAGGCACGCAGCCGTTACGGCGCCAAGAAGGAGAAGAGCTAATGCCACGCAAGGGCCCCGCGCCGAAGCGGCCGCTGGTCAACGACCCGGTCTACGGTTCGCAGCTGGTCACCCAGCTCGTCAACAAGGTGCTGCTGGACGGCAAGAAGTCGCTGGCCGAGCGCATCGTCTACGGCGCCCTTGAGCAGGCTCGTGAGAAGACCGGCACCGACCCCGTCGTGACGCTGAAGCGCGCCATGGACAACGTCAAGCCGTCCCTCGAGGTCCGCAGCCGCCGTGTCGGTGGCGCGACCTACCAGGTGCCGGTCGAGGTTCGCCCGGACCGTTCGACCACCCTGGCGCTGCGCTGGCTGGTCAGCTTCTCGAAGGCTCGCCGCGAGAAGACCATGGTCGAGCGCCTGGCCAACGAAATCCTGGACGCCAGCAACGGTCTGGGTGCCGCCGTCAAGCGACGCGAGGACACCCACAAGATGGCCGAGGCGAACCGGGCCTTCGCGCACTACCGCTGGTGACTCAATCGCCGGCCGCCAATGTCGGCGGCCGGCGCATCTGATTCACAACTGACCGCCCTACCGGGCGACGCGGATTTACTTAAAGCAACTGAAAGAGTGGGAATCTAGCCGTGGCACAGGACGTGCTGACCGACCTGAACAAGGTCCGCAACATCGGCATCATGGCGCACATCGACGCCGGCAAGACGACGACGACCGAGCGCATCCTCTTCTACACCGGTATCTCGTACAAGATCGGTGAGGTCCATGACGGCGCGGCCACCATGGACTGGATGGAGCAGGAGCAGGAGCGTGGTATCACCATCACCTCCGCTGCCACCACCTGTTTCTGGAACGACAACCAGATCAACATCATCGACACCCCGGGCCACGTCGACTTCACCGTCGAGGTGGAGCGTTCGCTGCGCGTGCTCGACGGTGCCGTTGCCGTCTTCGACGGCAAGGAAGGCGTGGAGCCGCAGTCCGAGCAGGTGTGGCGCCAGGCCGACAAGTACGACGTGCCGCGCATCTGCTTCGTCAACAAGATGGACAAGCTGGGCGCCGACTTCTACTTCTCGGTCCAGACCATGAAGGACCGCCTGGGCGCCAACGTCATCCCGATCCAGCTGCCGATCGGCTCCGAAGGTGACTTCGAGGGCGTCGTCGACCTGGTCGAGATGAAGGCCAAGGTCTGGCGCGGCGAGACCAAGCTCGGCGAGAAGTACGACGTCGTCGACATCCCGGCCGACCTGCAGGAGAAGGCCGAGGAGTACCGCACCGCCATGATCGAGGCGGTCGCCGAGACCGACGAGGCGCTGCTGGAGAAGTACCTGGGCGGCGAAGAGCTGACCATCGAGGAGATCAAGGGCGGTCTGCGCAAGCTCACCGTCACCAGCGCCGCGTACCCGGTGCTGTGTGGTTCCGCGTTCAAGAACAAGGGTGTGCAGCCCATGCTCGACGCGGTCATCGACTACCTCCCGACCCCGCTGGACGTCCCGGCCGCCGAAGGCCACGTCCCGGGCAAGGAAGACGAGATCATCTCGCGCAAGCCGTCGGCCGACGAGCCGTTCTCGGGCCTGGCGTTCAAGGTCGCCACGCACCCGTTCTTCGGCAAGCTGACCTACGTCCGCGTCTACTCGGGCAAGGTCGACTCCGGTGCTCAGGTCATCAACTCGACCAAGGGCAAGAAGGAGCGTCTGGGCAAGCTGTTCCAGATGCACTCCAACAAGGAGAACCCGGTCGAGTCGGCTGCCGCTGGTCACATCTACGCGGTCATCGGCCTCAAGGACACCACCACCGGTGACACCCTGTGCGACCCGGCCAACCAGATCGTGCTGGAGTCCATGACGTTCCCGGACCCGGTTATCGAGGTGGCCATCGAGCCCAAGACCAAGAGCGACCAGGAGAAGCTGGGCACGGCGATCCAGAAGCTCGCCGAAGAGGACCCGACCTTCAAGGTGCACCTGGACCAGGAGACCGGCCAGACCGTCATCGGCGGTATGGGCGAGCTCCACCTGGACATCCTGGTGGACCGCATGCGTCGCGAGTTCAAGGTCGAGGCCAACGTCGGTAAGCCGCAGGTCGCCTACCGCGAGACCATCCGCAAGGCCGTGCAGAACGTGGAGTTCACCCACAAGAAGCAGACCGGTGGATCGGGCCAGTTCGCGAAGGTCATCATCAACGTCGAGCCCTTCGTCGGCGAAGACGGTGCGACCTACGAATTCGAGAACAAGGTCACCGGTGGCCGTATCCCGCGTGAGTACATCCCGTCGGTGGATGCCGGTGCGCAGGACGCGATGCAGTACGGCATCTTGGCCGGCTACCCGCTGGTCAACCTCAAGGTGACGCTGCTCGACGGCGCCTACCACGACGTCGACTCGTCGGAAATGGCCTTCAAGGTCGCCGGTTCGCAGGCACTGAAGAAGGCTGCGTCTGCCGCGCAGCCGGTCATCCTGGAACCGATCATGGCCGTCGAGGTCACCACGCCCGAGGACTACATGGGCGACGTGATCGGCGACCTGAACTCCCGCCGTGGCCAGATCCAGGCCATGGAGGAGCGCAGTGGTGCTCGTGTCGTCAAGGCACAGGTTCCGCTGTCCGAAATGTTCGGCTACGTCGGCGACCTCCGGTCGAAGACCCAGGGCCGGGCGAACTACTCCATGGTGTTCGACTCGTACGCCGAAGTTCCGGCGAACGTGTCGAAGGAGATCATCGCCAAGGCGACGGGCCAGTAGTCTCTGACCCGTTTGCTGCGGCAGACCACACAACTGAACACATCAACACTGCTTAACCAAAGCACCAACAAGTCCAGGAGGACACAGAAGTGGCGAAGGCGAAGTTCGAGCGGACGAAGCCGCACGTCAACATCGGGACCATCGGTCACGTTGACCACGGCAAGACCACGCTGACTGCAGCAATCACCAAGGTTCTGCACGACAAGTACCCCGATTTGAACGAATCGCGCGCATTCGACCAGATCGACAACGCGCCCGAGGAGCGTCAGCGCGGTATCACCATCAACATCTCGCATGTTGAGTACCAGACCGACAAGCGCCACTACGCCCACGTGGACGCCCCCGGTCACGCTGACTACATCAAGAACATGATCACCGGTGCCGCCCAGATGGACGGCGCAATCCTCGTGGTCGCCGCCACCGACGGCCCGATGCCGCAGACCCGTGAGCACGTGCTGCTCGCCCGCCAGGTCGGCGTGCCCTACATCCTCGTCGCGCTGAACAAGTCCGACATGGTTGAGGACGAGGAGCTCCTGGAGCTCGTCGAGATGGAGGTCCGCGAGCTGCTGTCGGCTCAGGACTTCGACGAGGAGGCCCCCGTGGTCCGCGTCTCGGCGCTGAAGGCGCTCGAGGGCGACCCGACCTGGGTCAAGTCCGTCGAGGAGCTCATGGAGGCCGTCGACGAGTCCATCCCGGACCCGGTTCGCGAGACCGACAAGCCGTTCCTGATGCCCGTTGAGGACGTCTTCACCATCACCGGTCGTGGCACCGTGGTGACCGGCCGTGTCGAGCGTGGCGTGATCAACGTCAACGAAGAGGTCGAGATCGTCGGCATCCGCCCGACCACGACCAAGACCACTGTCACCGGTGTCGAGATGTTCCGCAAGCTGCTCGACCAGGGCCAGGCCGGCGACAACGTCGGTCTGCTGGTTCGTGGTATCAAGCGCGAAGAGGTCGAGCGTGGCCAGGTCGTCGTGAAGCCCGGCACCACCACCCCGCACACCGAGTTCGAGGGCAGCGTCTACATCCTGTCCAAGGACGAGGGTGGCCGCCACACGCCGTTCTTCAACAACTACCGCCCGCAGTTCTACTTCCGTACCACGGACGTGACGGGCGTGGTTACCCTCCCCGAGGGCACCGAGATGGTCATGCCCGGTGACAACACCGACATCTCCGTCGTGCTGATCCAGCCGGTCGCCATGGACGAGGGTCTGCGTTTCGCCATCCGTGAGGGCGGTCGTACCGTCGGCGCGGGTCGCGTCACCAAGATCATCAAGTGATCTAGTTTTTCCAAGCGGAGCGCCGCTCACCCGAAAGGGTGGGCGGCGCTTTGTTTTGCCGTGAGAAAGAGGTGTCGGCGCAGTGCTTTTACCGGCAGGATGGCAGGATCGTTCGCGATGGAGGGGAACACGATGAGGGGTGGCCTGTCGTGCGGGTGAACGTACGGGCATTCACCGACACCGGATTGCGGCGCAAGCGCAACGAAGATGCCGTGATGGTCGGCGGCTGGGTCAGCCAGACGCACAACGGTGTCCTGGTGGAGATGCGGATGCAGCCGGGCGCCCCGTTCGTCTGCGCGGTGTGCGACGGCATGGGCGGGCACGTCGGCGGCGACGTCGCGAGCCGGACGGCGCTGAGCATGATCGCGACCATGTCGCCGGGCTGGACCGGTGGCGACGACATCACGTCGTCGCTGTCGTATGTCAGCGACTGGCTGTACGACATGGGCCGCGACACCGAACTCGCCGGCATGGGTACCACCATCGCCGGTGTCTGCCTGACGGCCGACGAGGTGATCGTCTTCAATGTCGGGGACAGCCGGGTGTATTCGGTTGCGGGCGAGACGCTGACGCAGGTTTCGGTCGATGACGCCGTCCTCGACGCGTCGGGCCGGCCCACCAACATCATCACGCAGTCGCTCGGGCAGGGCGTGCCCATCGCGGCGCACCTGACCGCGACGCCGCTGCAGCCCGGCAGCTACCTGATGTGCTCTGACGGTGTGCACGGGCAGATGGAGCATCACGATCTGCAGGCGGCCACCGCGTGCAACGACCGGGGCGACGGTTCGGCCATCATCATCGGGACGGCCCGGGCCAATGGCGCCGCCGACAATTTCTCGTTCGTCCTGTTGGACGTCCTCGGCGACTGAGCCGCACTAAAGTCTCTCGCATCGGTTCGGCTGATCAAGGAGCGTGGCTGACATGCTGGTGCGTTACCTCAAGGCTCAGGTCATGGTCCTGCTGTGCGGCGGGCTGGTGGGCCCCATCTTCCTGGCGGTGTACTTCTACACCGGCCAGGACGAATTGCTGAAGTGGATGTTCTGGGCGGGCCTGCTGGTCACGGCGATCGACGTACTCGTCGCGCTGGGGTTGGCGGGCTTCGGCCAGATGCGGTCGGCGGAGCTCGAGGAACTCGAGGCCAGCGGGATACTGGGGCTGGCCGAGGTCACCGGGATCGGGGAGACCGGCACCCGGGTCAACGACCAGCCACTGGTGAAACTCAATCTGCACATCACCGGGCCGCAGCTGGCTCCGTTCGATGCGCAGGACAAGGTGCTGGCCTCGGTGAGCCGGCTGCCGATGATCACCGCCCGCAAGCTGGTCGTGATGGTCAACCCGGCGACCAACAAGTTCCATATCGACTGGGAGCGAAGCGCATTGGTGTCCGGCATGATGCCGGTCCGCTTGACCTCGGAGCAGGACGGGCGCACCTATGACCTGACGGGACGGTCGGGTCCGATCATGGACATCCTGCAGATCCTCAAGTCGAACGGGGTGGCCCTCAGCGGAATCGCCGACCTGCGCTCGAATCCAGCGGTGCGGCAACAGGTGATGGACGTGGTCCGGCGGGCCACTGCCGCTGAGCGCGAGCCGGCGGCGGCGCCGGCCGCCGCGGCGCCGCCTGTCGTGCCGCCGCCACCGGCGCCGTCGACAGCGCAGCGGCTGCAGGAGATCGAGACGCTGCGCGCCATGGGCACCATCAGCGAGGCCGAGTACACCGCGAAGCGCGCCCAGATCATCGCCGAGTTGTAGTCGACACGACCGCCTTTCGGGAGCCACTAGAACGCGTTCTAGTTTGGCTGCTAGCGTGGCGGTTGATTCCGGCGAGAAGCGATGAAGGGACTGGCAATGACGGCAGGCGGAGCACTCGAAGGCAAGGTGGCGTTCATTACCGGGGCTGCCCGCGGACAGGGCCGGGCGCACGCCGTCCGGATGGCGCGCGAGGGTGCCGACATCGTCGCCATCGACATCTGTGGTTCCGTCTCGGACACCATCACCTACCCGATGCCGACGTCGGAGGATCTGGCCGAGACCGCACGCCTGGTCGAGGCCGAAGGCCGCAAGGTCCTCGCCCGTGAGGTCGACATCCGTGACCTGGCCGCGCAGCAGCAGGTCGTCGCCGACGCCGTCGAGCAGTTCGGCCGCCTCGACATTCTGGTCGCCAACGCCGGTGTCCTGAGCTGGGGACGGCTGTTCGAGATGGACGAAGACCAGTGGGACAGCGTCGTCAACGTCAACCTCTCGGGCACGTGGCGCACCATCCGGGCCGTCGTCCCGGCGATGATCGAGGCGGGCAACGGCGGGTCGATCATCATCGTCAGCTCCTCGGCGGGCCTCAAGGCGACGCCGGGCAACGGCCACTACGCGGCCTCGAAGTTCGGCCTCGTGGGTCTGACCAACGCCCTGGCCCTCGAGGTGGGCGAGTTCGGCATCCGGGTCAACTCGATCCATCCGTACTCGATCATGACGCCGATGATCGAGCCCGAGGCCATGGGTGCGATCTTCGCCAAGTACCCGACCTACCTGCACAGCTTCGCGCCGATGCCGTACAAGCCCGTCTCTCACGACGGCAAGGCCGGTCTGCAGGAGTTCATGACGCCGGAAGAGGTCACCGACGTGGTGACCTGGCTGGCCGGCCCGGGCTCGGGGACCATCTCCGGTTCCCAGATCGCCGTCGACCGCGGCGTCATGAAGTACTGACCTACGCGGACACCTGACCGACCAGCACGTCCGCGAATTCCGTTGCGCCCGCCGAGATTCTGATCGCGGGACGGCCGCAGCCGGGCGTTGTCGTGCGGCGCAGCGCGGACTTGCCGTCGAGATCCACCGCGACCTCGCCGGCCTTCGTGATCGTCACATCGATCGCGTGCCAGTCGTTGCCGGGCGGTGTGGGGATCGAGCCGGAATCGGTTTCGGCGGGACCGGCCTCCGTGGTGAGCCCGAGGGTGTAACCGCCCGACGCGGTGCGGACGCGCCCGGTGAACCGCAGTGAGCACGCCGGGTCGCCGGGCTGGAGCAGACCCGCCCAGGCGGCCGTCGGGTTGGCGTTCGACTCGAGGCGTACCGCCCGGCCGTCGTTGGTGAACGTGGCCTCGACGTCGCCGACGCGGGTCCAGGTGTCGAAGTCCGTCGGCTCCGGTGGGTGCGTCGGCACGATGGTCAGGCCGTTGAACGGCGTCGGCGTCGCGCTCGGTGCCGCCGCGTTGTCGCGCGAGAGTTTGGTGGCGACGACGGTGCCGCCGGCCACCAGGGCGACGACGGCGAGCACCGCACCCCCGATGATCCACCATTTCCGTTTTCCGGACCGCTGCGCCGGTTCTGTTGGGGCGTAACGGTATTGGTCGTCCACCCACATCGGCCAACCCGGCGGTGGTGGCGGCCAGGAAGGATCGGGCTGCCAGTCCGGGCCTGGCTGCCAGTCGGGTGGAAACGGCGGCCAGTCGGGTGGCGGATTGAAACGCATCCTATCGGTCTACCACCGCACGTCCGTCGGCCCGGCCAGCACCTCGGCGAATAGGTCCATCGCCCAATCGATTTCGGCGCGGGTGATGACCAGGGGCGGGGCGAACCGCAGAGTCGGGCCGTGGGTGTCCTTGGTCAGCACACCGCGCTCGGCCAGCCGCAGGCTGACCTCCCGGCCGGTGCCCACGGCCGGATCGAGGTCGACGCCCGCCCACAGGCCCAGTCCGCGCACGGCCGTCACGCCGTGCCCGATCATCGCCGTCAGGCGAGCGTGCAGGTGCCGGCCGAGTTCGGTTGCCCGGGCTTGGAATTCGCCACGCTGCAGCATGCCGACCACCGTGGTGCCGATGGCCGCGGCCAGCGGATTGCCGCCGAACGTCGATCCGTGCTCGCCGGGGTGCAGCACGCCGAGCACGTCCCGGTCGGCCACCACCGCGGACAGCGGCACGACGCCGCCGCCGAGCGCCTTGCCCAGCACGTAGACGTCGGGCACGACGCCCCAGTGGTCGCACGCGAAGGTGCGGCCGGTGCGGGCCAGACCGGACTGGATTTCGTCGGCGATCATCAGTACGTGGCGCTCGGTGCACAGCGCGCGGACCCGGGGCAGATAGTCGTCGGGCGGCACGATGATTCCGGCCTCGCCCTGGATCGGCTCGATCAGCACCGCGGCAGTGTTGTCGTCGACGGCCGCCGCGAGCGCGTCGGCGTCCCCGAACGGCACCAACCGGAAGCCCGGTGTGTACGGGCCGAAACCGCATCGCGCCGTGTCGTCGTCGGAGAAGCTGATGATCGTCGTCGTGCGGCCGTGGAAGTTGCCCTGTGCCACGACGATGTTCGGGTCGGTGCTGCCCTTGACGTCTCGACTCCACTTGCGCGCGACCTTGATCGCGCTCTCCACCGCCTCGGCGCCGCTGTTCATGGGCAGCACCAGCTCCTTGCCGCACAGTTGGGCGAGAGCGGCGCAGAACGGGCCCAGGCGGTCGGAGTGGAAGGCGCGGCTGACGAGCGTCACGGTGTCCAGCTGGGCATGTGCGGTCGCCAGGATCTCGGGATTGCGGTGGCCGAAGTTCACCGCCGAATACGCCGCGAGACAGTCCAGGTAGCTGCGCCCTTCCGGGTCGGTGATCCACACGCCGTCGGCAGACGCCGCGACGACCGGCAGCGGGGCGTAGTTGTGCGCGGCGTAGCGGTCGTCGAGGGCGATCAGCTCGGCCGTGCTTTCCGGTGTCCCCGCAACGGCTTTCAGCATGACGCCGGGTACACCTCCAAGGTGCAGCACTTCACCGATCCGCCGCCCTTGAGCAACTCGGACAGGTCGACACCGACCGGCCGGAAACCGGCGTCGGCGAGCTGCGCGGCGAACCCGGTGGCCGCGGCCGGGTGCACGACGTTCAGCCCGTCGGACACCGCGTTCAGGCCGAGCACGTGGGCGTCGGCATCGGACACCTCGATGGCGCCGGGAAACATCTTGCGCAGCAATGCGACCGACGTGGCACCGAAGGCGGGGGGATAGAACGCGATGGTCTCGTCGTCCAGCACGGCCAGCGCGGTATCGAGGTGGTAGAAGCGGGGGTTGACCAACTGCAGGCTGACCAACGGCAGCCCGGACAGCTTGGCGACCTCGTCGTGCGACTGTCGGTCGGTGCGGAATCCGTAGCCGGCCAGGATCTTTGACCCGATGATCAGCAGGTCGCCCTGGCCCTCATTGGTGTGCTCGGTGTACAGCGGGCAGTAGCCGTGGTCCATCAGCCATCCGGCGTAGGCCACCGATTCTCCGGTCCGCTGCGGGTAGGTGAAGCGGGCGATGATGGCCACCTTCTCGAACCCGTCGTCGAGCACCAGCCCGCCGTTCGCGGCGTAGACCATGTCGGGCAGTCCGGGAATCGGTTCGACCAGTTCGACGGTGTGCCCGAGGCTGCGGTACGTCCGGACCAGATGCTCCCACTGCCGCACCGCGAGCGCCGTATCGACGGGGGTGGAGGTGTCCATCCACGGGTTGATCGCATATTCGACGGCGAAATGCGTGGGCCGGGTCATCACATAGTGCCGGGGGCGGGCCACCCGGTCCGGTCGCCAGCCTGAATTCGGTGTCGCCATCTTGACGACATCAGTAATCGTCATAATTCGATGGTAGGAGCACTATTGCGCGCAAGCAATCGATGCTTGTTGCGCATATGTAACAGATCTATTGTTTGATCACTCGCGATTCGACAATCTATTGCGTGAGGGAGGTGTGCGGCCGGTGGAAAGCGTCGACGAGACCGACGAGCGCATCCTGGCCGAGTTGGCGGACAACGCGCGCGCCACGTTCGCCGAGATCGGCGAACGGGTGGGCCTGTCGGCGCCCGCCGTCAAACGCCGCGTCGACCGGCTGCTGGCCACCGGCGTCATCCGGGGCTTCACGACGGTCGTCGACCGGAACGTGATCGGTTGGGGGACAGAGGCATACGTTCAGGTGTACTGCCACGGCACCATCACGCCGGCGCAGCTGCGGGAGGCCTGGGAGGGCATCCCCGAGGTGGTCTCGGCCGCCACGGTGACCGGCACGTCCGACGCGATCCTGCATCTCATGACCCGGGACATGCGGCATCTGGAGGCGGTGCTGGAGCGCATCCGGGGCAGTGCGGCGATCGAACGCAGCGAGAGCATCGTGGTGCTGTCGAACATCGTCGAGCGCCGGGTCGGTGGCCGGGGCCACGCCTGAACCCCTGCCGTAATGCTGAGCAGGTAAGCACAGGGTGGCCTACCTCGCACCGGCCGCATCGTGTAAGAAAGCCGACGTGACTACAAACGGAGGCATCGTCATCGTCGGTGGCGGTCTGGCCGCTGCACGCACGGCGGAGCAACTGCGCAAAGCGGAGTACGCCGGGCCGATCACGCTGATCAGCGACGAGGTCCATCTGCCGTACGACCGGCCGCCACTGTCCAAGGACGTGCTGCGCGCCGAGGTCGACGACACGACGCTCAAGCCCGCCGAGTTCTACGCCGACAACGACATCACGCTGCTGCTCGGCTCGGGCGCGGTCAAGCTGGACACCGAGGCCCAGACGGTGACGCGCGCCAACGGCGAGGTCGTCGCGTACGACGAGCTGGTCATCGCCACCGGCCTGGTGCCCCGCACCATCCCGTCGCTGCCCGCTCTCGACGGCATCCGGGTGCTGCGCACCTACGACGAGTCGCTGGCGCTGCGTGAGCACGCCGGTTCGGCCAAGCGCGCCGTGGTGATCGGCGCCGGCTTCATCGGCTGCGAGGTGGCGGCGAGCCTGCGCAAGATGGGTGTCGAGGTCACGATCGTCGAGCCGCAGCCCACGCCGCTGGCGTCGGTGCTCGGTACCGAGATCGGTGAACTGGTGGCCCGGCTGCACCGCGCCGAGGGTGTCGACGTGCGGTGCGGCGTCGGGGTCACCGGGGTGACGGGCACCGGCCACGTCGAGAAGGTGCAACTGGCGGACGGCACCGAACTCGACGCCGACGTCGTCGTCGTCGGTATCGGGTCGCGCCCGTCGACCGACTGGCTCGAAGGTAGCGGCATCGCCGTCGACAACGGCGTCGTGTGCGACGCCGCCGGCCGCACCAGTGCCCCGAACGTGTGGGCCATCGGTGATGTCGCCTCCTGGCGTGACGCCGCGGGACACCAAGTGCGCGTGGAACATTGGAGCAATGTGGCCGAGCAGGCGCGGGTGATCGTGCCGGCGATGCTGGGCCAGGACGCCACCGCCGCCGTGGTGGTGCCCTACTTCTGGAGCGACCAGTACGACGTCAAAATCCAGTGCCTGGGCGAGCCCAAGGCCGGTGACACCGTGCACATCGTCGAGGACGACGGCCGCAAGTTCCTGGCGTTCTACGAGCGCGACGGCGCCGTCAGCGGCGTCGTCGGCGGCGGCATGCCGGGCAAGGTGATGAAGAACCGCGCCAAGGTCGCGGCCGCCGTCCCGATCGCCGACGTCCTCTAGGGATTTGTGCACGATTTTCCGCGCGGGGCGCGGAAAATCGTGCACAAATCCCTCAGAAAGCGCCGAGGTAGAACCGGGCGCCCTGGTCGTCGGTGCACTCCGCCGACATGCCGTACGGCTGCCGGGACGGTTCGTCGATGACGGTGCCCCCGGCCTCGCGGACTCGCGCCACCGCGGCGTCGATGTCGGTCACGGTCCACATCGGGACGGCGACGGACTGTGCGGCGCCGCCGGCCGCGCCGGACATCGGGTGGCACCCCTGCACTGCCCAGCCGTCCTCGATGCGACCCGGCTCGAACGTCCAGCCCAGCACCGCGCCGTAGAAATCCTTGAACGCGGCCGAGTCGGTGACGTAGTACGTCATATACGAAAGTTCGCCTGGCCCTGCGCCGTTCAGCTCGGGCCGGGCGATTCCCGGCGCCGGCTGGAACACCGCGAAGTCGGTGCCGAGCGCATCCGTGGCGTCGAGCGTCGGGCCCCACTCGTGCTCCTCGGGCGTGCCCACCCGGCCGCCCGCGTCCAGGATCGCCTGCCGGGCGGCGTCGAGGTCGCGCACCGCGTAGCAGCAGAACACCGTCTGCGGGCCGGCGGTCTCGAAGATGCCGGTGTGCAGCCGGTTGCCTGTCACCTTGTGCGTGCCCGGGTCGTACGTCCAGCCGAGCACGTGGCCATAGAAGGCGGCCGCCCGTTCGGCGTCCGGCGTCTGCACCGAGATGTAACCGATGTCGCCGTGCTGGATGGGCGTCAGGGCGCCGGGGACCGGGCCGGTGAGCATCCAGCGGTGGCCGAACGGGTCGATCACCACCGCGGTCCGCGAACCGTGGGCGTCGTACGGTTCCCGCTGCACCTGCGCGCCATGTTGCCGGGCTTGCGCGAGTGCGGCGTCGGTGTCCGGCACACTCAGCATCAGGCTCACTGAAACCGACTGGGGTGCCGGTGCTTTCAGACCGATTTCGGGGAACTCGTCGGCCAGGTACAGCACGCCACCGGCCAGCGTCAGCTCGGCGTGCCCGATGCGCCCGTCGTCCATGACGATCGGTTCCCCGACGACGACCGCGCCCAGCGCGTCGACGTACCAGTCGATGGCGGTCCGCGCGTCGGCCACGGCGAGATAGGGCAGGGCCGCGGGCCGGGGCACCTCGACCGCGGGGGTGGCGGGGGTGTTCAGTTCGGCGATGGCAGTGTCGGTGCCACTCATGACAACTCCTTTCGGCAGGGTGACGGCGGCTTCCAGGCGCGCGCGCAGTCGGGCCGCGAAGGCCGGGTCCGGCTGCACGGGGTGTTCACCGCCGGCCAGGACCGTCAGCGGGTCGTGACTGTTGTGCATGGTCATGACGCACCTCCGTCCCGGTATTCGGTGTCCTGGTATTCGCTCCTGAATGCCCGCTTGGCCCGCACCAGCAGGGCCTCGGTGGCGTGCACGGTGCGTCCGATCAACTCGGCGCATTCGGGCACGGGGCGGTCATCCAGATATCGCAACGTCAGCACCATGCGGTGCTGTTCGGGTAACCGGGCCAGCGCGGCCTCGGCGACGATGCGGTCCAGCTCGGTGTCCCAGTCGTCGAAAGGCTCTGCCGGCTCGGGTGTTTCGGGTACGGGGACGGTGAAGCGGTCGTGCCTGCGGCGGTAGTGGTCGGCCAGTTTGTGCCGGGCCACGCCGATCAACCAGGGCACCGAGATCGCCGGTGGCGAATCCCGGCGGGCAGCGTCCATCGCCGCCAGAAACGTCTCCGACGTCAGGTCTTCCGCGGTGCCCCGATCACCGCAGCGCCGCACGAAGTAGCCGTAGACGACGGGCAGTGCCGAGTCGTACAGCGCCAGCAGCGTCTGCGGAGCATCACCGTCTGATTCGCCCCTCACACCCTTATCGTCGCGCCGGCCGCGCATTTTCCGACGCCCCAACCGCAACTTCTTGGGATTTGTGCACGGTTTTCCGCGCTGACCGCGGAAAACCGTGCACAAATCACACGGCGCCGATGCCCTCGCGGACGATGTCGAAGGCTTCGCCCAGGGCGTCGGGCAGCGAGACGGTCTCGTCGGCGAGCCACTGTTCGTAGGCCGTCAGCGCCACCCCGAGAACCGTCCACGCCACTGTCTGCGGCACCAGAGCCGTCGGCTTGGTGTCCAGCCGGCGCGCGACGAACGCCGCTATCACGCCGCGCCAGCCTGCGTACATCGTCATCGAGTAGGCCTGCAGCGCGTCGGTCTGCAGGATGACCTGCATGCGGCGCCGGTGCCGGGGTGTCTCGGATTCGTCAAAGCTGTTGAATTCCAACAATGCCGAGCGCAGGGCGGCGTCCAGCGGCACGTCGTGGGGGACGGCGTTCAACAGGTCCCGCAGATCGGTCAGACTCGCGTCGAAGTCGGCCCAGGGGATGGCATTCTTCGACGAGAAGTAGCGGAACAGGGTGCGCCGGGAGATTCCGGCGGCATGGGCGACGTCGTCGACGCTGACGTCGTCGAAGCCGCGGGTCGCGAACAGCTCGAGGGCCACGTGGGTGATGTGGTCGCGCGTGGTGGAGCGGCGACGGCCCACCCGGCCGTGCTGGGCGGTCCCGGCATCGCGCGCGGGACGCTCCGTCTCGGTCTTCATCAGACCCGCCCTTCCTTTTCGGCACTCGATGCCATATTCTTGCGACTTGGATCACAGTTGTCGAGTCCCGACAACTGCCACGGTAGCGAAAGGGGCGATCCATGGACTCGAATCAGCAGGCGAATTCCGATACCGAACTGGTCACCGAGACTCTGGTCGAAGAGGTCTCGATCGACGGTATGTGCGGGGTCTACTGACCGTGTCTGCACCAGCCGCGGCCCGGACCGGGCCCGAGGCGGCCTTCGATCCGGACCGTGGCTGGCGGCTGCACCACCAGGTCGCCGTCCGCCCGGAACCGTTCGGCGCCCTCTTGTATCACTTTGGTACGCGCAAACTTTCGTTCCTGAAGAATCGCATCATCGTCGAGATCGTCAACTCGCTCGCCGACCATCCGGACGTCCGCAGCGCCTGCCGCGCCGCCGGTATCGACGATGACCAGCAGGGGCCGTATCTGCACGCGTTCGGCGTGCTGGTCCAGTCCAAGATGCTGATCCCGGCCGACCAGAACAGCCCCGAAGGATCTACCGTTTCATGACCGCAACGGCACCCGTGCCCCGGCTGATCGAGCAGTTCGAGCACGGCCTCGACGCGCCCATCTGCCTCACCTGGGAACTGACCTACGCCTGCAACCTGTCCTGCGTGCACTGCCTGTCGTCGTCGGGCAAGCGCGACCCGCGCGAGCTGAGCACCCAGCAGTGCAAGGACATCATCGACGAGCTCGAGCGCATGCAGGTGTTCTACGTGAACATCGGCGGCGGCGAGCCGACCGTGCGGTCTGACTTCTGGGAGCTCGTCGACTACGCCACCGAGCACCACGTCGGCGTCAAGTTCTCCACCAACGGGGTGCGCATCGACGAGGCGGTCGCGGCCAAGCTGGCCGCGAGTGACTATGTGGACGTTCAGATTTCGCTCGACGGCGCCACCGCGGAGATCAACGACGCGGTGCGCGGCCCGGGCTCGTTCGCCATGGCCATCCGGGCCCTGGAGAACTTGAAGAACGCCGGTTTCAAGGACGCCAAGATCTCGGTCGTCGTCACCCGGCACAACGTCGACCAGCTCGACGATTTCAAGGCCCTGGCCGACAACTACGGCGCCACCCTGCGCATCACCCGACTGCGCCCCTCGGGTCGCGGCGCCGACGTGTGGGACGACCTGCACCCCACCGCCGAGCAGCAGGTGCAGCTGTACAACTGGCTGGTCGCCAAGGGCGAGCGGGTGCTCACGGGTGACTCGTTCTTCCACCTGTCGGGTCTCGGTGAGCCGGGCGCGCTGGCCGGTCTGAACCTCTGCGGCGCCGGTCGCGTCGTGTGCCTCATCGACCCCGTCGGCGACGTGTACGCCTGCCCGTTCGCCATCCATGAGCGCTTCCTGGCCGGAAACATCCTCAGCGACAACGGGTTCCAGGACGTCTGGCAGAACGCCCCGCTGTTCCGCGAGCTTCGGGAACCGCAGTCGGCCGGCGCCTGCAGCAGCTGCAACCACTACGACAGCTGCCGCGGCGGCTGCATGGCAGCCAAGTTCTTCACCGGTCTGCCCATGGACGGCCCGGACCCCGAGTGCGTGCAGGGCTACGGCGAGCCCGCCCTGGCGCTCGATCGCGACAAGCCCAAGTCGCATCTCGACCACTCCCGCAGCGGCGGCCGCAAGGGGCCGATCCCGCTCAAGCTGTTGGCCATGCCGGCCAAGGCTCCCCAGAAATTCTGTAACGAAAGTCCTGTTTAGATCATGGCCCGTGATACCTGGTTCGAAACCGTCGCGATCGCGCAGGAGCGCGCGAAGAAGCGGCTCCCCAAGTCGGCCTATTCGTCGCTGATCTCGGCGAGCGAGAAGGGCCTGACGGTCGCCGACAACGTCGCGGCGTTCGGTGAGCTCGGTTTCGCGCCGCACGTCATCGGCGCGCTGGACAAGCGTGAGATGTCCACAACGGTTATGGGTCAAGAGATTTCACTGCCCGTGATTATTTCTCCGACCGGTGTGCAGGCGATCCACCCCGACGGTGAGGTCGCCGTCGCGCGCGCCGCCGCGGCCCGCGGCACCGCCATGGGGCTGTCGTCATTCGCGAGCAAGCCGATGGAAGAGGTCATCGCGGCCAACCCCAAGACGTTCTTCCAGATCTACTGGCTCGGCAGCCGCGACGACATCGCGGCCCGGGCGGAGCGGGCCCGCGCGGCCGGCGCGAAGGGGCTGATCGTCACCACCGACTGGAGCTTCAGCCACGGCCGGGACTGGGGCAGCCCCAAGATCCCGGAAAAGATGGACATCAAGACCATCATCAAGATGAGCCCTGAGGTCATCACCAAGCCGCGCTACATGTGGACCTGGGGCAAGACCCTGCGTCCGCCGGAGTTGTGCGTGCCGAACCAGGCCATCAACGGTCAGCCCGCGCCGCCGTTCTTCCACGCCTACGGCGAATGGATGGGTACACCGGCGCCGACCTGGGAGGACATCGCCTGGCTGCGCGAGCTGTGGGGCGGCCCGTTCATGCTCAAGGGCGTCATGCGCATCGACGACGCCAAACGTGCTGTGGATGCCGGTGTTTCGGCCATCTCGGTGTCCAACCATGGTGGCAACAACCTCGACAGCACCCCCGCGTCGATCCGGGCGCTGCCCGCCATCGCCGAGGCCGTGGGCGACCAGGTCGAGGTTTTGCTGGACGGCGGTATCCGTCGCGGCAGCGACGTGGTCAAGGCGCTGGCGCTGGGTGCCCGGGCGGTCATGCTCGGCCGGGCCTACCTGTGGGGGCTGGCGGCCGAGGGGCAGGCCGGCGTCGAGAACGTGCTGGACATCATGCACGGCGGTATCGACTCGGCACTGCGTGGTCTGGGCAAGGGGTCGATTCACGACCTCGGGCCGGACGACATCCTGGTGCCGGAAGGCTTCACCCGGCGGCTGGGCGGCTGAGCCGCCGGGCGGTCCGGCGGGATTCGACGGGTCCGCTGATACGCGCGGTGCTGACGTGGCTGACGTGATGGTCGCCGGGGTCTTGACAACCGCGGTGATTTGACCATTCGCTACGAATTGTTGCGTATACGGCAACAATTGGCGCACAGCGGGCAAATTCGGCTTACCATCGGCGGGTGCCTTTTCCCATCGAGCTCGGGAACTCGACGTCGAGGCAGTTGGAATCCCTGCGGCCTTCGTTGATCGTCCCGATTGGTTCCACCGAGCAGCATGGGCCGCACCTGCCGCTGGATACCGATACCCGGATCGCTGAGGCGGTGTCGCGGTCCGTGGCCGCGCGGTTGTGTGAGGCTGCGGAATCTGACCAGGCTGACGGCGTCGCTCAGTCGGCGTGGTTGGTCGCGCCGGCCATCAGCTACGGGGCAAGCGGTGAGCACGAGAGCTTTCCCGGCACCATCTCGATCGGCCTGGCGGCGCTGGAACATTTGCTGGTCGAGTTCGGGCGGTCGGCCTGCAACTGGGCCGGCCGGATCGTGTTCGTCAACGGCCACGGTGGCAACGTCGCGGCGCTGACGGCGGCGACCACGCTGCTGCGGGCCGAGGGGCGCGACGTGGCCTGGTGCCCGTGTGCGGCCGCCGGCGCGGACGCCCACGCGGGCCATACCGAAACGTCTGTACTGCTGCACCTTTCACCGGCCGACGTCTGGGTCGACGAAAGTGTCGTCGGCAACACCGCACCGTTGCCGGAGCTGCTGCCGGCATTGCGTCGCGGCGGGGTGGCGGCGGTCAGCCCGGTCGGGGTGCTGGGCGATCCGACGACTGCCACCGCCGTCGAAGGGTCCCGTATCTTTGCAGAAATGGTCGACGGCTCCGTGCGCCGGATCAGCGCATGGCAGCCGAGCTCTGGGGGGATGCTCGCGTGACGGGGGTGGGACAGTGACTGGGCCGCGGCTGCCTGACGGCTTTGCCGTCCAAGTGGATCGCCGAGTCAAGGTGCTGGGTGAGGGCGCCGCGCTGCTCGGTGGCTCACCGACGCGACTGCTGAAGCTGGCTCCGGCGGCGCAGACGATGCTCGACCGTGGCCGCCTGGAGGTGCACGACGCCCAGAGCGCGCAGCTGGCCCGCACGCTGCTCGACGCCACGGTGGCGCACCCACGGCCGGCGACCGGGCCGTCGCACCTCGACGTGACCGTCGTGATTCCGGTACGTGACAACGCCGTTGGTGTCGCCCGGCTGGTGCGGTCCCTGCGCGGCATGCGCGTCGTCGTCGTCGACGACGGCTCGGTGGTGCCACTGCAGGCCGCGGACTTCTGCGACCTGGCCGGCCACTGCGACGTCCGGGTGCTCCGGCACGACGTCAGCCGGGGCCCGGCCGCGGCCCGCAACACCGGGCTGGCCGCCTGCGAGACCGACTTCGTCGCGTTCCTGGACTCGGACGTGGTGCCCCGTCGCGGGTGGCTGGAAGCGCTGCTGGGGCACTTTTGCGACCCGGCCGTCGCGTTGGTCGCGCCGCGCATCGTCGGCCTGCACGAGCCCGACAATCTGATCGCGCGCTACGAGGCGGTGCGGTCGTCGCTCGACCTCGGCATGCGGGAAGCCCCGGTGGTGCCGTACGGCATGGTGGCCTACGTGCCGAGCGCGGCCATCATCTGCCGGCGGGCGGCGCTGGACCAGGTGGGCGGTTTCGACGAGTCGCTGCAGTCCGGCGAGGACGTGGACCTGTGCTGGCGGTTCATCGAGGCCGGGGCCCGGCTGCGGTACGAACCGATCGCGCTCGTCGGCCACGATCACCGCACCGCACTGCGAGAGTGGTTCACCCGCAAGGCCTTTTACGGCTCCTCGGCCGCACCGCTGTCGGTGCGGCACCCGGGCAAGACGGCGCCGCTGGTCATTTCCGGCTGGACGCTGGTGGTCTGGGTGCTGCTGGCCATGGGGTCGGGCGTGGGCTACCTGGCGTCGACCATCGCCGCCGCGATCACCGGCCGGCGCATCGCCAACTCGCTGCGGTCGGTCGACACCGAGCCGCGTGAGGTCGCCGCCGTCGCCGCGCAGGGACTGTGGGCCGCGGCCCTGCAACTCGCCGCGGCGCTGTGCCGGCACTACTGGCCGGTGGCTCTCGTGCTGGCGGTCTGTTTCCGGCGCTGGCGTCAAGTGGTGCTGATCGCCGCGATCGTGGACGGCGTCGTCGACTGGGCCCGCCGCCACCACACGGTCGACGACAACACCCAGCGCGTGGGCCTGCTGGCCTACCTGCTGCTGAAGCGCCTCGACGACATCGCCTACGGTCTCGGGCTGTGGGGCGGCGTGGTGCGCGAGCGGCATCTGGGTGCGCTCAAGCCGCAGATCCGGACTTGAGCCCACGTCGCGATGACGTCCTGATCGTCGGGGCCGGCAGCGCCGGCTGCGTTCTGGCCGAGCGTCTTTCGGCCGACCCCGGCTGCCGGGTGACGCTGCTGGAGACCGGCGGCACGATCCGCCCGGAACCGGGCTGGGTGCTGCCCATCGGCGTCGACAGCACGGTGGCGCGACAGCACCGCACGACGCTGACGCAGAATCCGGTGCGGTCCGCGGACATCGTGCGCGGGCGGGTGCTGGGCGGGTCCGGGGCGATCAACGGCGGCTACTTCTGCCGGGCTTGGCCGGCGGACTTCGCGGCCTGGGCGGTGCCGGGCTGGTCGTGGCCCGACGTCCTGCCGCACTATCGCGCCATCGAGACGGACCACGACTTCGGCGACGGTGCCGAGCACGGCGCGGCCGGCCCGGTCCCGGTGCGCCGTCTCAGCGAATTCGCAGCGTCCTCACAGGCTTTCCGTGATGCGGCGGGCGGCCGGTACCCCTGGATCGACGATCTCAACGCCGCGGCCGGGGTCCGGCCCGGCCTGGGTGCGGTGCCACTCAACATCGATGACACCGGCCACCGGCACGGTCCGGGCGAGGTCTACCTGACGGCCGCGCGGGGCCGGGACAACCTGACGGTGCTCGCCGGTACCCGCGGTCTGCGGGTGTTGTTCGACGGTGACCGTGCGGTGGGGGTCAGGTGTCTCGGTCCCGAGGGGGTGGCGGACCGGTATGCCGACCGGATCGTGTTGTGCGCCGGGGCAATTGAATCTGCCCATCTGTTGCTGCTGTCCGGGATCGGCCCGGCCGCGCAGTTGCGGGGCGTCGGCGTGCCGGTGGTGGCGGACCTGCCGGTGGGGGCCGCGTGCGCCGATCATCCGGAATGGGTGGTGCCGACCACCTGGCCCGCCGAGCCCGGGCGCCCGCCGCTCGAATTGCTGCTCACCACTGAGGAATTGGAGATCCGGCCGTACACGTGGGGTTTCGCGGCCATGACCGGCGGGGTCGCCGCCGGTGCGGACCCGGTGCACCTCGGCATCTCCCTGATGCGGCCGCGCGCGCTGGGCCGGGTCCTGCTGGTGTCGGACGATCCCGACGTCCGTCCCATCATCGAACATCGCTATGACGCCGACCCGGCCGATGCCGCCGCGCTGCACGCCGGTCACGAACTGTGCCGCGACCTGTTCGGTGACGCCGTCGCCGGTGGCGAGCCCGCCTGGTCCACGGCGCAGCATCTGGCGGCCACGGCGCCGATGGGGGCCGACGGCGACGAGCGTGCCGTCCTCGATCCGCAGTGCCGGGTGCGCGGCGTCGACGGGTTGTGGGTGGCCGACGGCGCCGCGCTGCCGGGCATCACCGGCCGGGGCCCGCACGCGACCATCGTCATGCTGGCGCACCGGGCCGCCGGGTTCATCGCGGCGTGACCGCCGCGCGGCGGAGACGTCGCATGAAAATGCCTGTGGTGACTAGTTGTTGGGCGGTGTGCGGTCGCGGCCGGGCGCCCAGAATGCGATCAGTACGCCCGCGACCGCGGTGATCGACGCCAGCACCACGAGTGTTGTCTGCATGCCGTGCAGGAACGCCACGCGGGCCACGGCCAGGAGCTGACCACCGACCGGGCCCAGATGGGGCGCCGCGGCCACCGCACCGGCCAGCGAGCCGCGTGCGGCGTCTTGTACCGGAGCCGGAAAACCGGCCACGGCGGGCCCGATCTGTTTGGTGTATCCGGCTGCCAGGAGGGAGCCGGTCAGCGCGATGCCGAGGGCGGCACCCACCTCCCGGGTGGTGTCGTTGACCGCCGACGCCACCCCCTGTTTGCCGTCCGGTACCGATGTCATGATCGCTGAAGTCGTTGGCGCGGTGAATATTCCGACTCCGGTGCTCACCACCAGCAGCGGCCACGCCAGGGCCCAGTACGACGAGTCGATGCGCACCAGACATAGTGACAGCAGGCCGGCGGACAGCAGCCCCAGGCCGATGAGCACCACGAGGCGCAATCCCAGCTTCGGCAGGTACCACGACGACAGCGGGGACAGGATGAGCATCGGCACCGCCAGCGGGGACAGTGCCAGTGCGGTTCCCAGCGGGCTGTAGCCCATGACCAGTTGCATGAATTGCATCGCCAGGTAGAAGAAACCGAACATCACCAGGAACAGCACCGTGATGGCCGCGGCTCCGGTGCCGAACTGGCGATCGAGAAACAGCCGGACATCCAGCAGCGGGTACCGGGCCCGGAGCTCGATGATCGTGAACGCCCCGGCCAGGATCAGGCCGCCGGCGATACCACCCAGCACCACCGGATGTGTCCAGCCCCGATCGGGTGCCGCGAGGATGCCGTACACCAGCGCGGCGACCGCGGCGGCGATGACGATCGCGCCGGCGACGTCCAAGGTGCGGGCCTCCGCATCGCGCGACGTCGTGATGGTCGTGCTCATGACCATCAGGACCAGTCCGGCGCCGGCGAAGGCCCAGAAGATCGACTGCCAGGGCCAGAAGTGCAGCAGCACACCGGATCCCAGCATGCCGAACACGCCGCCACAGCCGGCCATCCCGACCCAGATGCCCACCGCCTTGGTGCGCTGGTCGGCCGGGTACGACGCGGTGATCAGGGACAGCGTCGCCGGCATGATGAAGGCGGCGCCCACTCCGGCGACCGCGCGGGCGCCGATGATGTGCAAGGGATCGGTGCTGACCGCCGGGACGATCGAGGCCGCCGCGAAGATGGCCAGACCGAACAGCAGGGCACCGCGCCGGCCGTAGCGGTCGCCGAGGGCGCCGGCGGGCAGCAGCAGGCAGGCCAGTGTCAGTGTGTAACTGTCGATGATCCAGGTCAGCTGGGTCTGGTTCGCCGACGTTGCCATGGCGATGTCACCGAGCGCGGTGTTGAGCGCGACCATCGACGAAATCACCACCAGCACACCGGAACACGCCACCAGCAGTGTCCAGGTGCGGTTCCGCGCGATGGGCGCGGCGGCCGTCGGCGGCGTGGTACCGGCCCGGGGGCTCACCACGCTCGCCTTGTCGGCCATGCGGCCACCTTCCGGTAGTTTCAAGACTGATGATCTTCAAACAAGACTAACAGTCTTGTTTGTCGTCCGGAAGGTGAACTGCGTTGTCCAGCGAATACGGCGACCCCCGGCCGGCCCGGTCACGGGCGCGGCTCCTCGAGGCGGCGACCGCCCTCCTGCGCGCCGGCGGTCCCAGCGCCGTCACCATCGATGCGGTGGTCCGGGCGTCCAACGTGGCCAGGGCGACCCTCTATCGGCACTATGCCAGCGGAAATGACTTGCTGGCAGCGGCATTTCACGCGCTCATCCCGCCGGCTCCCGTGCCGCTCGCCGACGGGAACCTGCGCGAGCGGTTGATCGCGCTCGTGCACGCGCAGGCGGAACTGATCGCCGAGGCGCCGGTCAGCCTGGCGGCCATGTCGTGGCTGACGCTCGGTGGCAACCTCGAACACCTGCCGTGGGGCACGGCGGGGACCGAGAGCATCGAGGTCCGTAACTTGCGGGAACGCGTGGCCGAGCAGTACGCCGCCCCGTTCGAGGCAGTGCTGTCCAGTCCCGAGGCCGTCGCCGAGTTGGGCGACGTCGACCGGGTCCGCGCCGCGGCGTTGTTACTCGGCCCGATCGTGCTCGGCAAGCTCAGCACCCTGCCCGACTTCGACTATCGCGAGATCGCCGTCGCCGCCGTCGACGGCTTCCTCGCGACTCATCGCATCAGCGCAGCGAGTACCGGATCGGCAGGTGCTTGAAGCCGCCGACGAACGTCGTCGCGGAAAGCTCCGGGGTACCGGCCAATTCGATCGAGTCCAGCCGGGGCAGCAGTTCGGAGAACAGGCTGTTCATCTCCATGCGCGCCAGTGCGGCACCCAGACAGAAGTGCACGCCGTAGCCGAACGCCAGGTGCTTGTTCGGCTCGCGCCCGACGTCGAACCGGAACGGATCGGTGAACACCTCTTCGTCGCGGTTACCGGAAACGTAAGCGAGATAGACGGATTCGCCTGCGGCGATCGGCACCCCGCGCACGACGGTGTCGGCGGTCGCGGTGCGCATGAATTCCTTCACCGGCGTGCTCCACCGGATCATCTCCTCGACGGCCGTGGACATCAGCTCGGGATTCGCCTTCAGGCGGGCCAGCTCGCCGGGATTCTGGATCAGCGCGTGCAGCCCACCCGAGATGGCGTCCTTGGTGGTGTCGTGACCGGCGCTGGCCACGATCACGTAGTAGGACGCGGTGTCCATGTCGCTGAGCGGTTCGCCGTCGATGCGGCCGTTCGCGATCGCCGACGCCAGGTCATCGGTCGGGTTGGCCCGCCGGGATGCGGTCAGCGCGGCAAAGTACTGGAAGAAGTCGAGCAGCACGGCGAACAGCTCTTCCGGTGTCTGGCCGCGTGAGTACTCCTCGTCGTCGCCGCCGAACATCTCCTGCGTGAGGGTGTGCATGCGGTCGTAGTCCTCCTCGGGGAGGCCGAGCAGCGACATGATCACGTAGAGCGGGAACTGGATCGCGATCTCCTCGACGAAGTCGCACTCGGGGCCGATGTCGCGCATCCGGTCGACGTACCGCTTCGCGAGCTCGTCCACCCGGACCTTCAGGTCGCGCATGGCCTTGGGGCGGAACCAGTCGGCGCCGATGGCGCGGATCTTCCGGTGGTGCGGGTCGTCCATGTGGATGAGCGTGCGCAGCCCGATCCCCGCCTCGGCCTGTGCCTTCAGCAGATCTTCGGCGTCGGCCTTCATGAGCAGCGGGCGGGGCTCGCTGATGAAGAGGTTGTTGTCGCGCTCGATGGCCATGATGTCGGCGTGCTTGGTGATCGCCCAGAACGGCCGGTACGGCGGATTGTCTACCCAGGCAACGGGATTGGTGGCGCGGAGGCGGGTCAGGGCGGTATGCAACCGATCGTCGTCGGCGTAGGCGGAGGGGTCGGCGAGGACCTTCGCGGCCTCGTCGGTGGTGGGTGCAGTCATTGAACTCCTCACGCAGACGCAAACTTGACAGCTGTCAAGTGGAGTGTAGGTCGTTCGATGTCCGTTGGGGAGGGGGTCGCGCGAAATATTTCTGAGCTGCATTCGGTGGGCGTTCAGTACGCTGGGTGGTCGTGTCGTCCGCCCATTCGCCCAGACTGCTGCAGCGCGCTGCGGCAGTGGCTGCCGCGGTGCTGCTGGTGGCCGGCTGTGGCCTGGACTCGCACAGTGAAGGTGCGACGGTCGTCGCGCCCGACGCGGTGACCGCCGATCCGGCGCTGGTGCACACCGCATCGGGGACCGTCCGCGGGACGGTCAATCCGGACCTACGGTTCTTCGGTGGAATTCCTTATGCCGCACCACCATTGGGACCATTGCGCTTCCGGCCGCCGGCGCCCGCGCTCGCGTGGGACGGCGCGCTCGACGGCAGCAAGCCGGGCGCGCGCTGCATCCAGGATCCCAAGGGCGACCTCGAGATGGGCCGTAACACCAGCGAGGATTGCCTGACGCTCAATGTCTGGACGCCGCCGGTGCGGGCCTCCGGTGAACGTCGACCCGTGCTGGTGTGGCTGCACGGCGGCGGATTCATCAACGGCTCCAGCAGCATCTACAACTCGACTCGGCTGACCACACGCGGCGACGTCGTGGTGGTGACCGTCAACTACCGCCTCGGTGCGCTGGGTTTCCTGGCCCACCCCGCACTGGGTAGCGGTCCCGACGTCGGCAACTACGGGCTGGCCGATCAGCAGGCGGCGCTGCGCTGGGTGCGCGACAACATCGCCGCGTTCGGCGGCGATCCCGACAAGGTGACCATCGCCGGTGAATCCGCCGGCGGGATGTCGGTGTGCGACCATCTCGTCGCCCCCGACTCGGCCGGTCTCTTCCGCGGCGCCATCATCGCGAGTGGGCCGTGCCAGGCGCAGGGCGCACTACCGGAGGCCACGCGGGCGAGCCTGACCTATGCGCAGGCGGCGGGGTGCGGGGATGTGGCGGACGCCGCCGATTGTCTGCGCCGTCTGCCGGTCGACAAACTGCGAAAACCGGTGTGGTACTACGGAATCGGCGAGAACATGCTCAGCGGGCCCGTCTCCGGGACAACGCTGCTGCCGGTCGACCCGATGCGGGCCATCAGCGACGGCGCTGCGGCCCGGGTGCCGGTGATGATCGGTACCACCCGCGACGAATTCACCCTCTTCGTCGCGCTGCAGTATCTCCGCGCGGGCAAGCGGTTCCATGCCGACGCCTACCCGCGCCTCCTGGAGTCGACGTTCGGCGCCGACGCCGGCGCGGTGGCGACGCACTACCCGCTGGACCGCTACGGGGGCAGCGCCGCGGTCGCTTATTCGACGGCAGTCACCGACGCCGCGTTCGCGTGCGTGGCCGACCGCATCGGCGACGCGCTGGTGGGCGATGCGCCGGTCTATGGCTACGAGTTCGCCGACCCGGCGCCACCGACGCCGGATCCGTTGCGCCACTTGCCTTTCCCTGTCGGTGCCAGCCACTCTCTGGACCTGCGCTACATCTTCAACATGGGTGGCGCGCCGCCGCCGACGCCGCCGCAGGTCGCCCTGTCGGATCAGATGATCGACTACTGGAGCTCGTTCGTCCGTGATGGCCGGCCGAGTGCCGACGGCGCGCCGGAATGGCCGCAGCTGGCCGGCGAAGAGCATGACAGCCGCATGTCGCTGCGCCCCGATGGCAGTCGATTGGTCACGGACTACGACCAGGTACACCAGTGCGCGTTCTGGGCGACTCTGCAGCACTGACTACTACGTCGAACGTGGGGGATTCTGGTGCCGTCAGCGGCGTGGCGTCTCGGCGGGTCGCACGCTCGACGCACGGAAAATGCCTTGCCCGCCGAGGTGTGCGTCCACTTCGATAGGGCGGCATGACGCTTCCCGATGCGGACCGATTCGCCCGTGAGTGGTGTGCGGCCTGGAACGCCCACGACGTCGAGGCCGTCCTGGCGCATTTTCACGACGACGTCGTCTTCACCTCACCCGTCGCGGCGCGCGTGGTGCCCGAATCCGGGGGAGTGGTGCGGGGCAAGGACGCGCTGCGGCGGTACTGGACCACCGCGCTGGCTGCGGTGCCGGAGCTGCACTTCGAGATCGTGGCCAGTTATATCGGGACGCAGGCGCTCGTCATCAATTACCGCAACCACCGCGGTCAGTTGGTCAACGAGGTGCTGATCTTCGACGGTGACCTGGTGCGCGAGGGTCACGGCACCTATCTCGATTAGGCGGGCGTCACCCACGTCGTGATGTCGGCGTGCACGACCTCTTCGCCCCGGGCGTCGACCACCGAGACCGATACGACGACATCGGTGCCTCTCGTCAGCGTCTCGAAGTCGGGGACGTCGACCCGCGCGTGCGCCCGCAGAGAGGTCGTGGCCTTGGCCAGGTACCGCACGTTCATGGCTTTGGGGATCCAGCGGTGGCTCGTCGGCACGGTCGCTTCCATCGCCATGCCCATGGCGGCTTCTGCGGCGTTGCACGACGCGATGGCGTGCACCGTGTGCAGATGGTTGTAGACGAAGAACCACTTCGGCACCGCCACCTCGGCGTAACCCGGTTCCATCGTCACCACCCGGGGTAGGACCGACGCGAAGTACGGCACCCGCACCATCGCGGCCGCGGAGAACAGCAGGCTGCCGCCGGGCTGTCCGGAGAGTTGCTTCCAGGCGCGGTACGTGGGGCTCAGTGTCGACATGCGTCGATCTTACTCAAAAGTAAGTTTAGTGCCGACGCTGATTTCGCGGCTTGGCGGCGGCCCACTCGCACATTTGCGCCACCCGTACAGAGTCAAGGGAAGAACCGGCGGGCCATGCGTTGACCCCTGGGGCGCTCCCCACTCGTACTTCTGCGCCCTGCATACCGAGTCAACTGAACAGCCTCCATTGACCGAGAAACCAGAGCGGCGTCCACTCGAACAACCAGGCTCGCGCCGTAGAATCGCCGCAGGACCGGCGGTAGAACCCGGGCGCGCCGAACTGCTCCGCAGTGGATTTGGAGCGAGCCCGGATCTGGGGCATACTGTTCGGGTTGCCTTGCGCCGGGTCCGCCCGCTGCGGGCATACGACCGGCGCCCATCTCGGGCGCATCCGGTCCCAGCATCGCCCACGATGGAATTTCCAACGCGGACGACTGTGCGCAAAGGCGACACGCCCGAGCGCGGGGGTCGGTGAACCACAGAAACGTAAAGAGCGGCGGCATAGCCAGCGCGCGTCATCGGGTGTCCCGGGGCGTGCGCATCGAAGACCAGGCCCGAGCACGGGCCCGTGAGAAGTTAGGTAGGAGAAGCGTGGCGGGACAGAAGATCCGCATCAGGCTCAAGGCCTACGACCACGAGGCGATTGACGCCTCGGCGCGCAAGATCGTTGAGACGGTCACCCGTACGGGGGCAAGCGTGGTCGGCCCGGTGCCGCTGCCGACCGAGAAGAACGTGTACTGCGTCATTCGGTCTCCCCATAAGTACAAGGACTCGCGGGAGCATTTCGAAATGCGTACCCACAAGCGCCTTATCGACATCCTCGACCCCACGCCGAAGACCGTTGACGCCTTGATGCGCATCGATCTGCCGGCGAGCGTCGACGTCAACATCCAGTAGGAGACCCAGAAAAATGGCACGCAAAGGCATTTTGGGCACCAAGCTGGGCATGACGCAGGTGTTCGACGAGAACAACAAAGTCGTCCCGGTCACGGTCGTGAAGGCCGGCCCCAACGTGGTGACCCGCATCCGTACCACCGAGCGCGACGGCTACAGCGCCGTGCAGCTCGCCTACGGCGAGATCAGCCCTCGCAAGGTGAACAAGCCGGTCACCGGTCAGTTCGCCGCTGCAGGCGTCAACCCGCGCCGGCACCTGGCCGAGCTTCGTCTCGACGACGAGGCCGCCGCTGCTGAGTACGAGGTCGGCCAGGAGCTGACCGCCGACATCTTCGCCGACGGCGCGTACGTCGACGTGACCGGCACCAGCAAGGGCAAGGGCTTCGCCGGCACCATGAAGCGCCACGGCTTCCGTGGCCAGGGCGCCGCGCACGGCGCCCAGGCAGTGCACCGTCGTCCCGGCTCGATCGGTGGCTGCGCCACCCCGGGCCGTGTCTTCAAGGGCACCCGCATGTCCGGCCGTATGGGTAGCGACCGCGTCACCACCCAGAACCTGAAGGTTCACAAGGTCGACGCCGAGAACGGTGTGCTGCTCATCAAGGGCGCCATCCCGGGCCGCAACGGTGGACTGGTGGTTGTCCGCACCGCAATTAAGCGAGGCGAGAAGTAATGACTTCTGTAAAGGTTATTGACGTCAAGACCCCGGACGGCAAGAAGGACGGCTCTGTCGAGCTGCCCGCCGCGCTGTTCGACGTCGAGCCCAACATCGCGCTGATGCACCAGGTTGTGACGGCCCAGCTGGCCGCCGCTCGCCAGGGCACCCACGCCACCAAGACGCGTGGCCAGGTCTCCGGTGGTGGCAAGAAGCCGTACCGCCAGAAGGGCACCGGCCGCGCCCGTCAGGGTTCGACCCGCGCCCCGCAGTTCACCGGTGGTGGCACCGTCCACGGCCCGCAGCCGCGTGACTACAGCCAGCGGACCCCGAAGAAGATGATCGCTGCTGCCCTGCGCAGCGCGCTGTCGGACCGGGCCCGCAACGAGCGCATCCACGCGATCACCGAGCTGGTGGCCGGTCAGAACCCGTCGACCAAGAGCGCCAAGTCGTTCCTGTCGTCGCTGACCGACAACAAGAAGGTGCTCGTCGTGATCGGCCGCAGCGATGTGGTCGGCGCCAAGAGCGTCCGCAACCTGCCCGGTGTGCACGTGATCTCGCCGGATCAGCTGAACACCTACGACGTCCTGAACGCCGATGACCTGGTGTTCTCGGTGGAGGCGCTCAACGCCTACATCACCGCCAACACGAAAGAGGAGGTGTCGGCCTGATGGCTACCGTGACTGATCCTCGCGACATCATCCTGGCCCCGGTCATCTCGGAGAAGTCCTACGGGCTCATCGAGGACAACACGTACACGTTCATCGTGGCGCCGGAGTCCAACAAGACGCAGATCAAGATCGCTATCGAGAAGATCTTCGACGTGAAGGTCGACTCGGTGAACACCGCGAACCGGAAGGGCAAGCGCAAGCGCACCCGCACCGGTTACGGCCAGCGCAAGAGCACCAAGCGCGCGATCGTGACCCTGTCCGCCGGCAGCAAGCCGATCGAACTGTTCGGAGCTCCGGCCTGATCGGCCGGGAGTTAAGGGATTAACTGATAATGGGAATTCGCAAGTACAAGCCGACGACCCCGGGTCGTCGCGGTTCGAGCGTCTCCGACTTCGCCGAGATCACTCGTTCGACTCCGGAGAAGTCGCTGATCCGTCCGCTGCACGGCACTGGTGGTCGTAACGCGCACGGCCGCATCACGACTCGTCACAAGGGTGGCGGTCACAAGCGTGCCTACCGCGTCATCGACTTCCGTCGCCACGACAAGGACGGTGTCAACGCCAAGGTCGCGCACATCGAGTACGACCCGAACCGCACCGCGAACATCGCGCTGCTCCACTTCGTGGACGGCGAGAAGCGCTACATCATCGCCCCCAAGGACCTCAAGCAGGGCGACGTTGTCGAGTCCGGCCCCAACGCCGACATCAAGCCGGGTAACAACCTGCCGATGCGCAACATCCCGGCCGGTACCGTCATCCACGCTGTGGAGCTGCGTCCGGGTGGTGGCGCCAAGCTGGCCCGCTCGGCCGGTGTCAGCATCCAGCTGCTCGGTAAGGAAGGCGCCTACGCCACGCTGCGTATGCCGTCGGGCGAAATCCGTCGCGTCGACGTGCGCTGCCGCGCCACCGTCGGCGAGGTCGGCAACGCCGAGCAGGCGAACATCAACTGGGGTAAGGCCGGCCGTATGCGGTGGAAGGGCAAGCGCCCGACCGTCCGTGGTGTCGTGATGAACCCGGTTGACCACCCGCACGGTGGTGGTGAGGGTAAGACCTCCGGTGGTCGTCACCCGGTGAGCCCGTGGGGCAAGCCCGAGGGCCGCACCCGCAAGCCGAACAAGCCGAGCGACAAGCTCATCGTCCGCCGCCGGCGCACCGGCAAGAAGCGCTAGGCCGGAAAGGAATAGACGATGCCTCGTAGCCTCAAGAAGGGTCCGTTCGTCGACGACCATCTGTTGAAGAAGGTCGACGCGCAGAACGAGAAGAACACCAAGCAGGTCATCAAGACCTGGTCCCGTCGGTCGACCATCATCCCCGACTTCATCGGTCACACCTTCGCCGTCCACGACGGTCGCAAGCACGTGCCGGTGTTCGTCAGCGAAGCGATGGTTGGGCACAAGCTCGGCGAGTTCGCCCCGACGCGGACCTTCAAGGGTCACATCAAGGACGACCGGAAGAGCAAGCGCCGCTAATGACTACCGTTACTGAATACCCGTCCGCGAGCGCCAAGGCGCGCTTCGTGCGTGTGTCGGCGAGCAAGGCCCGCCGGGTCATCGACCTGGTCCGTGGCAAGAGCGTCGAAGAGGCGCTCGACATCCTGCGGTGGGCACCGCAGGCTGCCAGCGAGCCGGTCGCCAAGGTGATCGCCAGCGCTGCCGCCAACGCGCAGAACAACGAGGGCCTGGACCCGACGACCCTCGTGGTCGCCACGGTCTTCGCCGACGAGGGCCCGACCGCCAAGCGCATCCGGCCGCGCGCCCAGGGGCGTGCGTACCGGATCCGCAAGCGCACCAGCCACATCACCGTGGTCGTCGAGAGCCGTCCCGCGAAGGACAAGGGCTCGAAGGCTGCTTCGGCCGGTGCCGCGCGCGCTCGTCGTGCCCAGGGCAGCAAGGCCGCCGCTGCCAAGACCGAGACGAAGGGAGGCTCGGAGTAGTGGGCCAGAAAATCAACCCGCACGGCTTCCGCCTCGGTATCACCACCGAATGGAAGTCCCGTTGGTACGCCGACAAGCAGTACGCGGACTACGTCAAGGAAGACGTCGCCATCCGCAAGCTGCTGGCCACCGGCCTGGAGCGCGCCGGCATCGCCGACGTGCAGATCGAGCGCACGCGTGACCGCGTCCGGGTGGACATCCACACCGCACGTCCGGGCATCGTCATCGGTCGCCGTGGCACCGAGGCCGACCGCATCCGCGCCGACCTGGAGAAGCTGACCGGCAAGCAGGTTCAGCTGAACATCCTCGAGGTCAAGAGCCCCGAGGGCGTGGCCCAGCTGGTGGCGCAGGGCGTCGCCGAGCAGCTGAGCAACCGTGTCGCGTTCCGTCGTGCCATGCGCAAGGCCATCCAGTCGGCCATGCGTCAGCCGAACGTCAAGGGCATCCGGGTGCAGTGCTCGGGCCGCCTCGGCGGTGCTGAGATGAGCCGCTCGGAGTTCTACCGCGAAGGTCGCGTGCCGCTTCACACGCTGCGCGCCGACATCGACTACGGCCTTTACGAGGCCAAGACCACATTCGGCCGTATCGGCGTGAAGGTGTGGATCTACAAGGGCGACATCGTCGGTGGCAAGCGTGAGCTCGCCGCCGCCGCTCCCGCCGCCGACCGTCCCCGTCGGGATCGTCCGTCCGGTACCCGTCCGCGTCGCAGCGGTTCGTCGGGCACCACGGCGACCAGCACCGAGGCCGGCCGCGCTGTGGACGTCGCTGTTGAGGCCCCCGCCGGCGATGCGCCGTCGGAAGCAACGGAGAGCTAAGCATGCTGATTCCCCGCAAGGTCAAGCACCGCAAGCAGCACCACCCGGAGCAGCGCGGTATCGCCAGCGGCGGCACCTCGGTCAGCTTCGGTGACTACGGCATCCAGGCCCTGGGCCATGCCTACATCACCAACCGGCAGATCGAGTCCGCTCGTATCGCCATCAACCGGCACATCAAGCGTGGCGGCAAGGTCTGGATCAACATCTTCCCGGACCGCCCGCTGACCAAGAAGCCTGCCGAAACCCGCATGGGTTCCGGTAAGGGTTCGCCGGAGTGGTGGGTCGCCAACGTCAAGCCGGGTCGCGTGCTCTTCGAGCTCAGCTACCCCGACGAGAAGATCGCCCGGGAGGCGCTGACCCGCGCCATCCACAAGCTGCCGATCAAGGCACGCATCGTGACTCGAGAGGAGCAGTTCTGATGGCAGTTGGAGTTACGCCTGGTGAACTGCGTGAGCTCACCGAGGAAGAGCTGACCACGCGTCTGCGCGAGTCGAAGGAAGAGCTGTTCAACCTTCGCTTCCAGATGGCCACCGGTCAGCTGTCGAACAACCGCCGGCTGCGCACCGTGCGGCAGGAGATCGCGCGGGTCTACACGATCCTGCGCGAACGTGAGTTGGGCCTGGCGTCCGGGCCGGTTGGTAAGGATTAGTCATGGCAGAAACTAAGGGCCCCAAGCACACGCCGGCCACCGAGACCGAGCGCGGCAGCCGCAAGACCGCCATCGGCTACGTGGTGTCGGACAAGATGCAGAAGACCATCGTGGTCGAGCTGGAAGATCGCAAGATGCACCCGCTCTACGGGAAGATCATCCGGACCACCAAGAAGGTCAAGGCGCACGACGAGAACGGCGACGCCGGTATCGGCGACCGCGTCTCGCTGATGGAGACCCGTCCGCTGTCGGCCAGCAAGCGCTGGCGGCTGGTCGAGGTGCTCGAGAAGGCCAAGTAGGCCTTCGCACGTACATAGAACTGCCCCTCTCCTTCGGGAGAGGGGCAGTTTTGCATTCGGCGGGAAATTCCGGGCGGCAATCCAATCCGGATCGGCGCCGGCTCCGAATACGGGGCATGCACACACTCGTCCTCATCGGATTCCTCGGCGGACTGATCACCGGCATCTCGCCGTGCATCCTGCCGGTCCTGCCCGTGGTCCTGTTCTCCGGCACCAATCGCCGCCCCTATCTGGTGATCGCCGGACTCGTCCTGAGTTTCAGCGTGGTGACCCTAGTCGGGACCGTCGTGCTGCAACAGTTGCACCTGCCGGCCGACATCATCCGCTGGGCCGGCCTGCTGGCGCTCACGGCCATCGGTGTCGGGCTGATCTTCCCGCGCGTCGAGCGCCTGCTGGAAGCGCCGTTCGCGCGCCTGCCGCAACGTGACATTGCCGGCAGCCGTAAGGGTTTCGGCCTCGGGCTGGCGCTGGGCGTGCTCTACGCCCCGTGCGCGGGACCCGTGCTGGCGGCCATCGTGGTGGCCGGGGCGACCGGCCACATCGGGCTGGACACCGTCGCGCTGACCGCGTCGTTCGCCGTCGGTACCGCACTGCCGTTGCTGCTGTTCGCTCTGGGGGGACAGCGAGTTGCCGAGCGCATCAAGGCATTTCAACAGCGCCAGCGGCAGGTCCGGGTTGCTGCCGGGGTGGTCACGCTGGTCGCCGCGGTGGCGTTGGCGCTGAATCTGCCCGCCACGGTGCAGCGGAAGATTCCCGACTACACCGCGACGTTGCAGGCGCGCATCGCGCCCGCCGGCGTCGGCTTGTCGAGTTGTGCCGAAGGTGCGACTGTCCTGCAGGACTGCGGTACCGCCCCGGACATCGTCGGCATCGACAGCTGGTTCAACACCCCCGGTGATGCGCCGCTCGATCTGAAAGCCTTGCGCGGCAAGGTGGTTCTCGTCGACTTCTGGACCTACACCTGTATCAACTGCCAGCGTGCGATCGAGCACGTCACCGGTTGGTATGACCGTTACAAGGACCAGGGCTTCACCGTGATCGGCGTGCACACGCCGGAATACCAGTTCGAGCACGACCGTGCCGGCGTCATCAAGGGTGCCGCCGACCTGCACATCAAATACCCGGTCGCCCTGGACAACTCATATGACACCTGGCACAACTACCAGAACCAGTACTGGCCGGCCGGCTACCTGATCGACGCCGCGGGCGTCGTGCGCCATCTCAAGTTCGGCGAGGGCGACTACGCCGTCACCGAGGGCATGATCCGTGAGCTGCTCGCCCAGGCCAAGCACTGACCGATGCCGCTAGGCTGCTCGACGATGGCCGCATCGTCCGAGCATGCCCCCGATCTCGGTGCCCTGTTGCGCCGCGTCGCCGACGGGGACGACGACGCGTTCGCGTCGTTCTACGACGCGACCTGCGCCCGGGTGTTCGGTCTGATCCTGCGGGTGCTGCGGGACCCCGGCTACAGCGAGGAGACGACGCAGGAGGTGTACGCGCAGGTGTGGCGCTCGGCTTCCGCTTACGACTCCGCCGAGGGTTCGGCGCTGGCCTGGCTGATGACGTTGGCGCACCGTCGGGCGGTCGATCGGGTACGTGCGGAGGTCGCGGGTACTCGGCGTGAATGGAACTACGGCACAACGCATCTCGAGAGGCCGTCGGACGTGGTGGCCGAGGCGGCGGTGCGGGGCGACGATCGCCGTCGGGTGGTGGGCTGCCTCGGCACGCTCACCGGCGCGCAGCGTGAGGCGATCGAGTTGGCCTACTACGACGGTCTGACGTACGTGGAGGTCTCCGAGCGGCTGTCCACGAGTCTCGGCACGGTCAAATCGCGGATGCGCGATGCGCTGCGCAAGCTGCGTGATTGTCTGGGGGAGTCATGAGCGATCCGTCGGAATTCGAACTGCTGGAGCTGGCCGTGCCGTACGCGCTCGACGCGGTCTCCGACGCCGAGCGCGCGGAGATCGACCGGCGATTGGCTGAGTCACCCCAGCCGGTGGTGGCGGCATTCCGGGCTCAGGTGGCCGAGGCTCGGGAGACCCTCGGGACACTGTCGGACGCCACGGCCGTGCCGCCACCGGCGGCACTGCGAGATGCTGTTCTGCGCAGCAACCGGAGTCAGGTCCGCGAACATCGTTGGCGCAAAGCGGTTCTGGCGGCGGCCGCGATACTCGCCGTGGTCGGCAGCGCGTTCGCCGCGGGGTGGATGTTGCGGCCGCCGCCCGCGCCGCCGGTCGCCGAACAGGTGATCACAGCGCCGGACGTCCGCAGCGTCTCCACCGCCCTGCGTACCGGTGGTACCGCGACCGTCGTGTACTCGCGGACGCGCGGGGACGGCATGGTGATGTTCGATGGCGCCGCGCCGCCCCCGCCGGGCATGTCGTACCAGGTGTGGCTGATGAAGGACGGTGTTCCGGTGCAGTCGGGTCCGCCGATCCGGGAGACGCGCACGGTCATGGTTTCGGACATCGGGCGGGCCACGGCGCTGGGTCTGACGGTCGAACCGGTGGAACGTGCGGCGCATACTCCGCCCGGTGACATGGTGGGACGGGTGGTGCTGCCCTGACAAGAGATGGGTCGCCCGGTTATTTCCCGAGCAGGCGCAAAACTGTCGACTCCCTGCTGAAATGGACAGTTCTGCGTCTGCTCGCTAATTGACCACGTCCCTCATCCGAATCGGGTGAGGGGCGATTCGAATTCCATGGGACCGCAGCGATTACGCCGGATTGTTCAGATTCCGCCCCGCTTTCCTAATACTCTCCAACTATGAATTCGGTGCTGATTCGTTTGTCGAGGATTCTGATAAGCGGTTTATCGGTATTGGCGCTGGGTTTGGGCGGGGCGGTCGTCGTGCACGCGGCCCCCGGGGATGCTCCGGGCGGGACGTCGAGTGCTGCATCACTGTCGTTGGATTCACTGGGATTCGGCCGATCCCTGGCCTTTTACGGCCTGCAGGCGGACACGACGCTGACGTTGCCGGTGCCGGCTGGGCTGGTGCCGGTGGCGCTGAACGGTTTTGTCGACGCACCGCCGAACCTGCTCAGTGGCGTGGTCACCGTCATCCAGGATGATCGGACCATCGCCCGTGTCCCGCTGCCGACGGCGGACCGGGCACCCATCAGCATCCCGCTGGCCGGTGTGCGGATCGTCGACAACTCGGCGACCATCCGTCTGCATGTGAATCTGACGCCACCGCAGGACAATTGCGTTTTCGATCCGGCAAATCCGTTGCGCCTGACCGATATCGGTCTGGCCTTCGCGGGTGCCGAAGCACCACCGCGGGCGGTCGGCGAGTTCCTGCCACCGGTGCTGCAACAGCTGACCGTATTCATTCCGAGTGCGCCGAGCTCGGTCGAGTCGGATTCCGCGGTCAAGCTGACGGCATTGATCGCCGCGCATTACGGCAGGCAGCAGACGAGGATCATCCTGCGGACCCTGGACGGATCGACCGTACCGCCGGCAGCAGCCGCACCGTTCGAACGGCAGATCGTGATCCGCGAGGGCAAGGACACCGGTGTTGTGCTGCAACCGGGGCCTGGCTTCCCATCGCTGTTGATCACCGGCCCCTCCGGCGCGATCAGTAATCAGATCCGACTGATGACCAGCAAGCTGTGGACTCTGGCGTTGAGTTCGAAAGCCGTTGCCGGGCCTCTGGTTCCGGTCGCCCAGTTGGTTCCGGACCTCACCACCATCCGCGACCTGGGTCAGCCGGGCGTGAACGCGACGGCGCTGACCAACCCGCGGGTGGTGATCCCACTGGATCAGACCCGGATCGGCCGCGCAGTGCGGGGCGTCCGGGTGCATCTGCAGGGTTCGTACACGCCGCTGCCGTCGAATCTCGGCGGACAGATCACCGTCGGCGTCGGCGGCAACAACCTGGTGCGCTGGGCGACGGACAACACCGGCACCATCGATCGCTGGATCGACATTCCCGACCGAATGCTGACCAGATTCACCGATCTAAATGTCGCGATCGAAGCGACCGGCAACACCGGGCGATGCGGGGAGTACCAGCCGATCACACTGACCATCGACGGTGCCACCGAGGTGCAGAGCGGACTGGCCGATCCACCTGTCCCGCTGGGCTTTCAGTCCTTGCCGCAGGCGCTGATGCCGCGGGTGCTGGTCGGCATGAAGGGCGGCAACGCCTTTGCCGACACCGCGCGCGCCGTCGAGATCGTGGCCGGCTTGCAGCGGCTGAGCGCACGTCCGCTGGACCTGGAGGTGGTGCCGTTCCCGCAGGCCCTCTCCGCCGCGCAACCGGCTCTGCTGATTGCGGCGGACGGCTGGGATCAGAACGACCTCACATTGCCGGTATCGGCCGGTGCACAGGGGCCCATCACAGTTGCGGCCAGCGACGGCGCGGGAGGACCGGCCACGTTGACGCTGGACCCGGCGCAGCGCTTCGGCTCGCTGCAGACGCTCTACCACGGCGGCCGGGTGCTGTTGGTCGCGACATCCAACGGTGATGCCGCCCAGCTGGATTCGCTGTTGAGCTGGCTCGGGCGCGATAACCGGAACTGGTCGGCCCTCGACGGCATGGCACTGGTGGCGATGCCGGGCCATGACCCGGTATTGGTCAAACCCGACCCGACGCAGGCGCAGGCCCCGTCTCCGGGCCTGCCGGCGTGGGCGCTGTGGCTCGGTGGTGGGGCGGTGGCAGCGGGCGCCGCGGCGCTGGGCCTGGCGCTGGTGCGCCGCCGCAAGAAGGCCGACTGACGTGACCGCCCCGGCGCCGGCGGCCCCGGAATCCGCCGAGCGGGAACCGTCGCGGTTGGGCTCCTGGGCGCGCGGGCCGGTGGGCCGGTTGGTGCTGCGTTGGGCTTTCATCGGCGCGATGACCGGGCTGGCGTTTCACCGGAGCTTGGCGGAATTGGCGCGGGCCACCCGGGGCGAGAGCCTCAACGGCTACATCTGGATGCTGTTCGCCGCGTGCGTGCTCGCCGCGGTCGGCATCGCCCGCCGCGAACGTCACGAGTTGCCCATCCACGACCGGCAGACCGACATCATCGCCGGCGCCATGGTCCTGGGGATGGCGCTGCTGATGCACGGCGTACTGCTACCGCGTTACTCGCTGTACTACCCACTGTTGCGGCTGGATCTTGTCGCGTTGTGGCTGTTCGTGCTGGGCAGCGCCATCGTGATGTTCGGACTGCGCCCCATCATCCGCTACGCGTGGGTGTGGGCGATGCCGGCGCTGGTCATGCCACTGCCGTATCACGCATTGGTCGTGCTGTTGGGCAACACCCGGTGGGCCGACGCCGTGGCCGCCGTCCCGATCACCATGTGGGCGGCCTGGATCTGCACCAGACGCACCCCGCGCCGCGGAATGATCGGGGCGGCAGGCGCACTCGTGGTGACCGTCGCCGTCGCGACGGTGATGACGTTGGTGGTACCGACCGCTCCACTGTTCCTGTACCAGACCATTCCGGCGACGACAGCCCTGGTCGGGACAGCAGCAGCCATGTTCGTCTACGCCCGGCAGACGGAGTCGGTCCGATTCGTCGAGAGCCGAGTGGAACCGTTGGCCACCCGACAAGCGTGGCTGGCCGTTCCGATGGTAGCTGCGGTGGCCGTGCTGTTGTCGTTCGTCCGTCTGCCCATCGAGATCCGGCCGAGCGAGATGGCGCTGTCGGATGCGTCTTTCGGCCGGCCGTTGGTAGTCCCGGCCGGCTGGCACCAGACGGATGTGCACGAATACCCGAAGGTTGCCGGCCTGTACGGCGACGACAGCCGCTTCATCCGGCAGACGATCGTGGCCGATTCAGGAAATCTGAAGTGGGACAAGCGTTCTGCACCAAGGCGGGTCTGGATCGACGTGGTGTCGACGGATCGGCCGGAGACACTCAACGTCTATCCGAGCCTCACGCTCTATCCGTTGCCGCGAGCCAGGATGAGCGCGCCGCGGATCGTCGATCTCGGCTCAGGTGTGCTGGCTCAGGCGTATTCGATCACCGATGACGGATCCCTGGTCACGTGGAACATCGTGATGTGGACCTGGCGGGCCGGGACCTCGGCCCAGCGGGTGATGGTCTTCGCCGTCGACAACCACGACGACACCGCTCCGGTGCCGGAGCCCGGCCATTCGATTCCCGCGGTACTCAGGTCGATCGTGAATGTGCTGTTCCGGGGCAACGCGGCCGTGACCAACGCCAACGCGCAGTTCAAGGACCTCGAGATGCTGACCGAGGTGTCTCGGAAACTGGTTGTCGCTCAACTTGCTTCATCGGCGGGCGCCCGATGAAGACGAAATATGACGGCAGGCCCGTCCTCTCGGTCGACACCGTCACCGAGGAAGAGAAGCAGCGGGCCCTGCACCGGGCCGTCAACGGCCTCCGGGACGACGATCCGGTCCGGTCGGCCTCGGTCGCGGTGCTGGGCTGGCAGAAACGCGCGCTGTGGGTGCTGCTCGGGTTGACGGTGGTCGCCGCGGTCCTGTTTCCCAAGGCGACCGCGGTGACATTCGTCGGGTTGTGCACGGCGGCCTACGTCGTGTCGATGGTCGACCGGATGCTGACCTTCCGGGCCGGACTGGCATCACGCGCGATCGTGATCCCCGACGAGGTGGCCCGCGCGATTCCCGACGCCGATCTGCCGGACTACACGATTCTGGTGCCGGCCTACAACGAGCCCGAGGTGGTGGCACACCTGGTGGGTTCCATGGCGGCACTGGAGTATCCGCGCGACAAGCTCCAGGTGCTGCTGTTGCTCGAGGCCGACGACGATGTCACCATTGCCGCGGCGAAGGGTTGCGCAGACATCGACTACGTGAGCATTCTGCTGGTTCCGCCGGCCGAACCCAGGACCAAGCCCAAGGCGTGCAACTACGGCCTGCAGTTCGCCACCGGTGAGATCGTCACCATCTATGACGCCGAGGATGTTCCGGAGCCGCTCCAATTGCGCAGGGTGGTGGCCGCTTTCGATCAGCTACCCGAGAACACCGCCTGTGTGCAGGCCAAACTGGCCTATTACAACGGTCACCAGAACATGCTCACCGGCTGGTTCACCGCGGAGTACGGGCTGTGGTTCGGCTATCTGCTGCCCGGGTTGATGCGGACCAACTCGCCGATTCCGTTGGGCGGCACCTCGAATCACCTGATGCACCGGGTACTGGACACCATCGGCGCCTGGGATCCGCACAATGTCACCGAAGATGCCGACCTGGGCCTGCGGATCGCGGCGTCGGGTTACCAGACCGCTGTCGTGGATTCGGTGACGCTGGAAGAGGCCAACAGCGATCCGATCAACTGGGTGCGGCAGCGGTCGCGATGGCTGAAGGGCTACCTGCAGACCTGGCTGGTGCAGATGCGCCGGCCGGTGAAGCTGTTCCGGACCTTGGGTTTCCGCAATTTCGTCCGGTTCAATGTCGTGCTGTTCGGTACGCCGATCATCGCGGTGCTCAACCTGCTGTTCTGGTTCATCACGGTGCTTTGGTTCCTCGGGCAGCCGGCCGCGATCGAAGCCGTGTTCCCTTGGTACATCTACTTTCCCGCGCTGGTGGCGTTGTCGATCGGCAATATCGCCACCATCTACATGAGCCTGATCTCGCTGCGCGAGGACGACCGGTCGGATCTGTTGTGGCCGGCGCTGACTGTGCCGCTGTTCTGGCTGATGATGAGCGTGGCGGCAGCCAAGGGGGCGTATCAGCTGATCCGCAATCCGTCGTACTGGGAGAAGACCTTCCATGGGTTGACCGATGTTGCGGTTGACGCCGGCAAGGATGCGGCGGTCCCCGAGTGAGCGGCCGGTCGCTGTCGGACAGCCGTGTCCGGTGGTTCGCGTTCGTACTCAGCTTCGCCTGCTACGTGTCGGTCGGGTACTGGCTGCAGGTGCGCCACGGATTCATCATCGGCGACTCCCTCGCGCGAGTGGAAGCTGCGCAGAGTGTGCTGTTCAGTCGTTCTCCGCACGTCGCGGCGATCGGCTTCATCTTCACGCCATTGACCGCGGCACTGCAGATTCCGCTGGTGGCGCTGGGCAATATCTGGCCGCCCATGGCCGAACGCGCGTTCTCGGGCACGCTGATGTCGGCGACGTTCATGGCCGGCGCCGTGGTCCAGATTCTGGGTATCGGCATGGACCGCGGGCTCGCACGCTGGTTCGTCCTGACCGTGGCCGCATTGTTCGCCTTGAACCCGATGATCGTCTTCTACGGCTCCAACGGCATGAGCGAGGCGCCGTTCATCTTCTTCATCGTCTGGGCGACGCGCCGGCTGATCATGTGGATGGTCGACGACGACGTCCACCATCTGATTGCCGCGGGCGGTGTGGCGATGGGACTGGCGTACCTGACCAGATACGACGCTGTCGCCGTGATCGCGGTGGCCGGGTTCCTGGTGGTCGGGACGACCTACCTGCGGGCGCGGAAATCGCCCCGGTTCAAGCGGGCCCTGCTTGACATGATTCTGGTGAGTGGCCCGGGCACGTTGGCGTTCGTCGGCTGGGCGGTGGCGAGCTGGCTGATCACCGGATTGGCGTTCGCGCAGTTCAGTTCGCAGTACGGCAATTCATCGATCCTGGCGCAGGAAGGGGCGGGCTCTGCACCGCCGAAACTCGAGGCGCTGCTGTATTCGCTGACGTCCATCACCTTGCTGTCGGTCACGTTGGGCCCCTTGCTCATCTGGGCGGTCGTGGCGCGTTGGGGCCGGACATACTGGACCATGCTGGTCGCCCCGGTCACCTTGTTCGGCGCTGTGCTGGGCTTCCAGGCCTACACCTTCTCCAAGGGCGCGACGTTTCCGTTTCTGCGGTTCTACATCGCGGCGATCCCGTTCGCCGCGACCATCGCGTTCTTCTGTGTGCGTAACGGGCGGCTGCGGACCCCGGTGCGGCTCGGCAATTATGCGGTGCGGGAAGCGGATCCATCGTTGGCAGCGGGGAAGAAGCGAACGTGGGCGTATGTCCTGTCGGCGTTGTTGTTGGCGGCGAGTCTGCCGGTTGCGGGCTGGGGGATGACCTCGGCGAAATATGCGCCGCAGGAGTACGGGATGGGTGCACTGTTCGCCGGCCCGAATGCGAGCGGCCAACGCAATCTCGACCAGCGCCGATTGGCGGCGACGTTCTCGACCGAGCGCGATATCGCGCGCTATCTGGACCGGATCGACCTGCCCGACGGCTCCATCCTGGCCGATCCGGTGTACGCGTTCGCGATCATCGTGGCATCGCGACATCCCAAACGGTTCGTGGTGCCATCCGATCCCGATTTCGTCGCGATGCTGAATGATCCGACGGCAAATCGGGTGCGTTACATGCTCGCGGTGCCGAACAAGGGCCGGGGCGCCGCCGACGCGCTCAATCAGCGGTATCCCGCGCTCTACGAGACCGGATCCGACGTTGCGACGCTGGAGCTGGAAGTGCCGAACGCCGGTAAGGATCAACCGGTTTGGCGGTTGTACCGGGTCAACGATCCGGTGTCGATCACCGGCTGACCCGTCAGTTGTCGTCCGCGCCGGGCAGCGACCGCTGCCGCGCCTGTGGGGTTCCGACCTGATGGGCCAGCCAGGGGAGTGCCTTCGCGAAAGCGATTCCGGCAGATTCGAAGTCGTGCTCACCCGGATAACCGACCACAGAGCATTCGACGTGGTAGCCGCTGAGGAAGGCGCACAGTTTCTTGGCGTTTGGTTCGCGGTCGTCGTTGTACAGATCCCACGTCTCGATCGAACCGGGATCCGGTGACGTGTCGCCGGCTGCGTGGTGCACCGTGGGGACGTCGCCCGAGACCCCCAGCCAGGCCGACATGTGTTCGTAGCGGCCGTGTTTGGTCACCACGGTCTGCGGGTCGAAAGCCGCCCACGCGGCTGCGTCGCCACCGTACAGCCGGCCGATGGTCTGTGGTTTGGTGCCGGTGTTGGGACCCAACTGGCCGTCGAGTGCGACGAACGCGGTGAACATGTCCGGGTTGCGAACCGCGGTGACCAGGGCGCAGGTACCGCCGGACGACCAACCCACGAGACCCCAGTTGGCGGCCTTGGGGCTGACGTTGAAGTGCGAGATCACAAACGGCACCACATCTTTGGTCAGATGATCGGCAGCGTTCCCGCGCGGCCCGTTGACGCACTCGGTGTCGTTGTCGAACTTGCCGCTGGTGTCCGGAAACACCATGACCGGCGTGGTGCCGTAATGCAGCGCCGCGTAGTCGTCGAGAGTCTTGAGGGCGCCGCCCGATTCCAGCCAGTCGTTGGGGTGACTGAACTCGGCGCCGAGCATCATCACGGTGGGGAGTTGCGGCGGCGGGTTGCTCGCGAACCACGCCGGAGGTAGATACACCAACTCGGTTCGATGATCGAAACCCGATGCGTCACTGGGGATATCGACTTGGACCACCGTGCCGCGGACCGGCTGTTCACCGCTCTTGATCAGGTCGGCCAGTTGCCCCTCATCGATCCACTGCTTGGGTTTGGCGTCGCTCAGGCGGCTCATCGCGACCTTGACGGTGGGGAAGTAGCCAGTTGCGGTATTGAGCGCAGCGAAGCCGCACACCACGGCGAGCAGGACCGAAAGAACCGACACCAGCCGCCGAGCCCACTTGCTACCCCGCCAACCCGCGACGGCGAGCGCCAGTGCGAATCCGGTCATGAAGACCCAGAAGACGGATTGGTAGGACACCGCGTCGACCGACCAGCCCCGATCCTTGACGAACAGGCGCATTCCGGCGGCGAGGCCCAGTCCCGTCAGGACCGCGGCCGGCAGTGCACGTTTCAGCCATTTCTTCGACCGGTGCCGGCCGACCGCGACAGCGATGGCGATGAGCGCCAGCAACTGCAGTGTGATGGGGATCAGACCGTGGGTCAGCGACAGATTCATCACTTCCGGACCCCACAGTCGTCGGGGGCGGGCGCGCCGGCGAACCGGTCACCGATCCAGTCCAGTGCCGCAAGCGGATCGGCCTGCGGACCGGGCCGCTTCTGGATGGCGACGGCGTCGCCCATCTTGCAGGCCGCGTCGAGGGCACGGTCGGTCCACGCCGCGGGGCTCACCGGATCGGCGTCGCTGTAGATGACGAGCATCGGGGCCAGCGCCGGGCCCTGCGGCAAATTGGTCTTCTTCAGATAGGCGCGGAGCGCGGCCAGTGCCTTTTCATCCGCGGGCCGGAGATCCGCCGCGGTGATCTGCGCCGGCACGGCGGGTGCATCGGGCCGGCAGCTGAGCATCGCGTCCCACTGCTGACCGGCGGCACCGCGCCGGTAGTCATCGAGTTCGATGTCGTACTGGTATTCGCGGCCAATGGCTGCCAGATAGCGGATGTAGACGATCTTCTGCGCATCGCTCAGCGTGCCGTTCTGCGCCGCGTCGGCCAGTCCGTTGACCTCGGAGATGGGTGAAATGCTCGCAGAACCAAGGAACTTGAGGTCGCTGCCGTAGCCGTCGGTCAATTCGTTGGCGGCCCACGCGGCCTGCCCGCCTTCGCGGAAACCGAGGGCCACCCATGACGTCGACGTCTGCGGCACCGTGGCATGCGTGGCGCGGACCGCGTCGATGACGTTGTAACCGGCTGTCGCCGAGTCGAGATACGGGTAGTAGTGGTTGTATTCGTCGTCGGTGACGGCCGGTTTACCGAGACCCTGATAGTCGGGCACCGTCACGACGTACCCGGCGCGCAACAGCGCCGCCACCGTGGGCGCCAGGCCGAGCAGGGTGTCCGACTGCGACGGGGCGCACTCTGGCGACAGACCGGTCGTCTGGTGCGCCAGCGCGACGATGGGGTAGCCGCCGGCAGGCGGATTGCTCTTGGGTACGAAGATGGACGTCGAGACGTGAGTGCCACCGTCGTTGACGCCCGAACGGGAGACATGGGTGACCACGCTCATCGACGCGGCCGCATCACGTACTGCCGGCACCACATCCGTCAACGGGACCGACGACGGGTCATCGGTCGACGTGGCCGAAGGGGTCGGCCGGCTCGCATTCTGGGACGCTCCGCCGCAGCCGGTGAGCGCGACGATCATCGCCGAAGACAGCGCCAAAGCCCGCAGCATCAACAGGTCCCTCCCCGGTCCGTTCACCGATAGTAGAGCCGCCCCGATGGCTGATTCGGGGCAATTGCGAGAACAGATTTCGGGCTTGGGGGCACCCGCCGAACCGGTGCCCCACCTTGTTTCAACTCAGTCCCGCGCGAATGCGCCGGCGGCTTCCTTGTCGAGGTCGACGTACGACTTGCCGCTGACGTCGACGGCGACCACGTTGATGGTGCCCCCGGTGAATCGGCCGGGGTTCTGGTAGAGGTTCGACACATTGTCACCGCTGTCGAAGCCCACACACAGGCCGTCGCCGGCCAGGGTGAACCTACCGATCTGTGCTCGCATCGGCCCCTGAGCGACGACGCGGCCGTCGACGTAAAGCTTTGTGGTACCGACCGATTCGCCGTGTGTGCCGCTGGTCTCCCGGATGAACTCCATACCGAGGTTGTGCTTGCCGGGCGTCAGCGGCGGTGAGCTGAACACCTGCTCGGGCGGAATCCCGAGGAAGTTGTACACGTAGAACAGCTTGTTGTCCTTGATGAACAGGGCATGCCCGCCGAACCTCGAACCGTGCGCGAAGATCACTCCCTGGGCCCGCGGCGTCAGGTCGACGTTGGAGTCGATCTTGTACGACTTGCCTCGGATGTTGACCGCAACCGACTCGGGCACCGGTGAGGCGTCGGGGTAGTACAGGTACTGGTCGCGCGACGGCTCGAACTGCGGGCGCGGGGTGCTGGTGAGCTCGACCGGCGTCCGGTCATCCAGCGGCAGCACGAAGTTCTTCTTGGCTTCGCTGAACCAGGCGTCCTGCAGCTCTTTGAGCTTCTCCGGGTGCTGGTCGGCGAGATCCGTTGATTCGGAGCGGTCTTCGTCGACGTGGAACAGCTCCCACTTGTCCTGGTCGAAGTGGCCCTTGCCGCTCAACGGAACATGAAGGGCGGCAGCCTTCCAGCCGTCCTGCCAGATCCCGCGGGTGCCCAGCATCGCGTAGTACTGGTTCTTCTTCTTTGAGGCGTCCGCCGGCTTGGCGTCGAAGGTGTACTTCATCGACACTCCGGTCAGCGGGAACTGGGGCACACCACGATAGGTGTCGGGCATCTGCAGCCCGATCACGTCGAGGATCGTGGGCACGATGTCGGTGACGTGGTGGTACTGGTGGCGCACCTCGCCCTTCGCCTTGATGCCCTTGGGCCAGTGGATGACCAGTGGGTCGCAGGTGCCGCCGGAGAACTGGGAGTAGCGCTTGAACATCTGGAACGGGGTCGAGAACGCGACCGCCCAGCCGGTCGGATAATGGTTGTAGGTGGCGGGCGTGCCCAGGCTGTCGATCATCTTCATGTTCTCGGCCAGGTCATCGGGGTAGTTGTTGAAAAACTTGTTCTCGTTGACCGACCCGTTGGGTGAACCCTCGCCCGATGCGCCGTTGTCCGCGCAGTAGAAGATCAGCGTGTTGTCCATCTGGCCGGTCTGCTCGAGGTATTCCACGATGCGGCCGACCTGGGCGTCGGTGTACTCGGAGAACCCGGCGAACACCTCGGCCATCCGGGAGAACAGCTTCTTCTCGTCGGGACTCAGGGTGTTCCACGGCCGCACCTCGTCTGCTGCCATCGAGACGTCTTTCGGCAGCGGATTTATGGGCGTCAGCTTGGTGTCTTTGGGCATGATGCCCTTGTCTTTCATGCGCTGCAGCACCCACTCGCGGTAGGCCTCGTAGCCGTCGTCGAACTGCCCCTTGTACTTCGCCGCATACTCGGTCGGGCTGTGGTGCGGCGCGTGGTTGGCACCGGGGCAGAACCACATGTACCAAGGCTTGGACGGGTTGGTTGCGCGCTGGTCTCGCAGCATCCGAAGTGCTTGGTCGGCAAGGTCTTTGGACAGATGGTAGCCCTGCTCCGGTGAATACGGTTGTTCGATGTAGCGGTTGTCCTCGACCAGATCCGGGTACCACTGGTTGGTCTCGCCGCCGATGTATCCGTAGAACCGGTCGAACCCTTTCTGCACCGGCCACTGCGACTTGCTGCCGCCGCTGGCCAGGTCTTCTTCGGGGACGTTGTGGTCCTTGCCCACCCAGAAGGTGCTGTAGCCGTTCTCCTGCAGAATCTGGCCGATCGTGGCGCACTCATCAGGCAGTCGGCCCGAAGCGCCGGGGAAACCGATAGTGGCCTCGGCGATGTTCGCGAAGTTGTTCACGTGGTGGTTGCGGCCGGTGAGCATGCAGGAGCGGGTAGGTGAGCACAGTGCGGTGGTGTGCCACTGCGAATAGATCAGGCCGTTGTCGGCCAACTTCTGCATCGTCGGCATGTTGATCCGTCCGCCGTACGGGGACCACGAGGCCAACCCGGTGTCGTCGTAGAGCACGACCAGTACATTGGGCGCGCCGTCAGGCGCGTGCTTGAGCTCCCAGGGCCCCCAGTCGGGCTTCGAATCCCGGATGTCGAGTTTGACTTCGCCGTGGAAATCCTTCATCACATCGTTGGCGGCGGCGCTGCCGTCACCCTCGCTCGCCGTACCACTCTTGTCGTTGTCACACCCCGCGATGATCGACGACCCCGCGGCGACGCCGGCCGCGGCGGCCAGCCCACCGATCATCGGGCGTCGGGACAGCTTCGGGCCGGTGGATTCGGGAGCGGGCTCGGACGGTGAGATATCGGATGCCATGGCGCCATTATTGAAAAGATCTGCATTGTTCGCAGCCATTCTGACGATCGGCGCTCGTAATTCGGCGCGTCGGATTTCCTCACGGGCCAACGGGTTTTCGTGACCAAGAGCAATTTCAGCGAATTCGGCGAAGCGACAAAAAATGGTCGAGCAATCGCCATCACCCTTTTCGGGTGAGATAGATCGGCATTCTTGTATCCGGTATTTTTGGGCGGTGGCGGCGGACGGAACTTCTGCGATGCGGCCGGTGCCCTGGTATCTCGCCACGATCCCGGTCGCCCGGCCGGACATGCTGTCGCGCCGGTCGATCAGTCGGTTGCTGGATGCGGAATGCGAGCGCAAACGGGCGATCGTCGTCGCAGCGCCGTCGGGTTACGGCAAGACCGTGGCGTTGTCGCAATGGGCCGCGCAACGGGCGGCGAACAAACCGGGCTCGGTTGCCTGGCTGACGCTGACAGTGCGCGTCGCCAACCGTGACGATGTGCTGCGCGGTCTGCTGACCGCGATGGGCAACAGCGCGCGTGCGGCCGGCGATGACGGGCTGGGGCGGCAGATTGCCGAGGTGGCCGAGGTGCTGCAGACGTCGTCGTACCCGTCCGCGGTGGCGGCATTGATGGAGATAGACCCACTCGGGCCGTTGACGGTGGTCATCGACGACTTTCAGCAGGCGCGCGCGGCCTGGCGCGAAGCCGACGTCCTCGAGCTGATCGAGCTGGGGCCGCCGTGGCTCAGTTTCGTCCTGGCGACCACGGATTCGGTCGGACCTGAATGGTCGCGTCTTCGGGTGCATGACCACGTCGCGGTGATCGGGGCCAATGACCTCGCATTCACTCATGACGACATCGCTGCGATGGCACGTCGATCGGGCGTCCCGGTGGAAGCTGTTGGCGTCGAGGATATTTCGGCAGCCACTGGCGGATGGCCGGCGGCCGTCAGGTTGATGCTGGTGTCGGGTAGTGCGCCGTTGTCGGCCTCCTTCGCCGACCTCACCGAGTACCTCGAAACCGCCGTGCTCTCGCGGTTGCGGCCCGAGCTCGCCGACTTCGTGCTCAGCGTTACGGTCTGTGCACGGCTCGACGAACGACTCGCTGTCGCGTTGTCCGGACGGGCAGACGCGGTGTCGTTGTTGCGAGAGTGCGTGGGCTCCGGACTGTTCGTGGAACAGTTCGGTGCAGGGGAGAGCGCCTTCTACCAATGGCACGCGATCTTCGTCCGGCACTGCCGCGAAATTCTCCGCCGCACCCGGCCCGGTGAGTGGCAGCGCCTGAACCGGATCGCCGCTGTCGAGCTGGCCGCCACGTACCCGTTGGAGGCGGTCGAGTGCGCGATCCGCAGCGACGATCCCCATGCCGGGTTCGAGATCATCGCCGACCACTGGCTGGAATTGCTGCTGCAGTCTCGGTCGGAGGCGCTGGATGACGCCTGTGCGCGCCTGAGTCAGGCTTTCGGCGAGAAACCCGAAGTCCTCATGGTCCGCGCCTCATGCCGGGCGATGGCAGGCGACAGTGTCACGGCGGCTTTGCTTTTCGACCGCGCCAGGTCTGCGGTAACCGCCGACGCCGATCCGCGTCGCTTGGAGTTCATCGCGGACCTGTGCACGATCCTGGTAGCTGACGATCGTGACGCGATGGCCGCCGCCGCGGCCCGTGCGGAGGCGGTACTGGCGGACCACGACGTGGTGGCGCCGCGGGCATACGCGTGCGCGCTCTTCGTCATCGGCTGGGCCGACTCGAGATTGCGCCGAGGGCCTTCGCGCGGTTCGGCGTATCTGGAGTCTGCCGTTCACGAATGCACGGTGCTGGGGCTGACAGAGGTGGCCCACCGGGCCCGACAGAACCTGGCATTCGCCGCGGCACACGCGGGAGAGTTCGACAGGGCCCTCGACGCACTCCGGTCCGCCCAGGCGGTCGCCGACCCGTCACCCGAGCTGTGGCTGGCGCACGACGGCGACGGCATCGAGCGCTTCACCGCCGGCTGGATCAGCCTTTGGCGTGGCGAGATGGACGTTGCCGTCGACTACCTCGTTTCGGTGAGTGCGACTGTGGGCGTGGGGTATCCGGACACCGGACGGATGATGCTCGCGTTCGCCGCTGCGACGCTCGGCGTGGAAAACGTCCTGGAAGTCGCGGAAGCCACCGTCCGCCGGATGCCGGACCTCGACACCCACGGGGTGCCGTGGAACAGTTACAAGACCGCCAGCCGGGCCCGCTTGGCGGAGGCCCGTGGCCGCCGTCAGGAGGCGCTCGAGGGTGCCGCCAGTATCGTTGGCCGCGAACATGTTCCGATGATCTCTGCGGTGCTGTCCGGGATGTGCCGTCGGCTTGCCGCCCCGGACCTGGCGGACCGGTTGGCGCGCCAGGCGCTGGCGGTCGAGGCGCCCGTCAACGTCGAGGTCTACGCGCTCCTGACGCTGGCCTTGCTCGACTGGCAGCAGGGCCGCGCCGCCGCCGCACATCGGGGCTTGGAGACCGTGCTCGGTCTGGCGCGCGAGGAGCAGGTGCGGTACCAGTTCGTCGACAACACGGACCGGGTCAGCCGGGAGTTGCTTGCGGCGCACCTGCCGACCACCGCGTATCAAGAGTTCCTGGCCGAAGCCCTGGTGCTGGTCGAGCGGCCCAAGGCGGCGTCATCGGCATCGGCACTGACTCCGCGCGAGCTCGAGGTGCTGGCGCACTTGCGCACCGCGATGACATCACAGGAGATCGCCGACCGGATGGGGGTCTCGCTGAACACGCTGAAAACCCACCAACGGTCGATCTACCGCAAGCTTGCCGTGGCCAATCGACGCGAGGCGATCAGGGCAGTCCGTCCCTGAACTCACCACCGGGTGCGTGACCGTCAATATCCGGGGCGCAGCCCAGCTCCCGGGTGTAATCTCCGGGCAAATCGCCGGGATCGGCGGGCACTGACCGGGACGAGGCGTCATGGCAACTGAATTCCAGGGCAAGATCGAACTCGACATCCGCGACTCGGAGCCCGACTGGGCACCCTATGCGGCACCGGTCGCACCGGCGGGCGCGCCCAACGTGCTGTACCTGGTGTGGGACGACACCGGTATCGCCACCTGGGACTGTTTCGGCGGCCTCGTCGACATGCCGGCCATGCGCCGCATCGCCGACAAGGGGGTGCGGCTGTCGCAGTTCCACACCACCGCGTTGTGCTCGCCGACACGGGCGTCGCTGCTCACCGGCCGCAACGCCACCTCGGTGGGCATGGCGACCATCGAGGAGTTCACCGACGGCTTCCCGAACTGCCACGGCCGCATACCTTTTGAGACCGCGCTGCTGTCCGAGGTGCTGGCCGAGAAAGGCTGGAACACCTACTGCGTCGGCAAGTGGCATCTGACACCGTTGGAGGAGTCGAACCTCGCATCCACCAAACGGCACTGGCCGCTGTCACGGGGCTTCGAACGCTTCTACGGCTTCATGGGCGGCGAGACCGACCAGTGGTACCCGGAGCTGGTGTACGACAACCACCCCGTCGCCCCGCCGGCCACCCCCGAAGAGGGCTACCACCTGTCAAAAGACCTGGCGGACAAGACCATCGAGTTCATCCGCGACGCCAAGGTCATCGCGCCGGACAAGCCCTGGTTCTCCTACGTCTGCCCGGGCGCCGGGCACGCACCGCACCACGTGTTCAAGGAGTGGGCCGACAAGTACGCCGGCAGGTTCGACATGGGCTACGAGGTCTACCGCGACCTGGTGCTGGAGAACCAGAAGCGCCTCGGCATCGTGCCGCCCGACACCGAACTCTCGCCGATGAATCCGTATCTGGACGTCAAGGGGCCCAACGGTGAGCCATGGCCGCTGCAGGACACGGTGCGGCCGTGGGACGGGCTGAGCGACGACGAGAAGAAGCTGTTCGCCCGCATGGCCGAGGTGTTCGCCGGCTTCCTGTCGTACACCGACGCGCAGATCGGCCGGATTCTCGACTATCTGGAGGAGTCCGGGCAGCTCGACAACACGCTGATCGTCGTCATCGCGGACAACGGGGCCAGCGGTGAAGGCGGCCCGAACGGCTCGGTCAACGAGAACAAATTCTTCAACGGCTACATCGACACCGTCGAAGAGAGCATGCGGTACTTCGACACGCTGGGCTCGCCGGACACCTACAACCACTACCCGATCGGCTGGGCGATGGCGTTCAACACGCCCTACAAGCTGTTCAAGCGTTACGCCTCTCATGAAGGTGGCATCGCCGACACCGCAATCATCAGCTGGCCCAACGGAATCGCCGCACACGGCGAGGTCCGCGACAACTACGTCAACGTCGCCGACATCACCCCGACGGTCTACGACCTGTTGGGCATCGAGCCGCCGACCGAGGTGCGGGGCGTGCCGCAGCGGCCGCTGGAAGGTGTGAGTTTCAAAGCGGCCCTGGCAGACTCGGCGGCCGACACCGGTAAGACGACGCAGTTCTACGCGATGCTCGGCACGCGTGGCATCTGGCACGACGGCTGGTTCGCGGGCACGGTGCACGCCGCCACGCCGTCGGGGTGGTCGCACTTCGACAAGGACCGCTGGGAGCTGTTCCACATCGAAGCCGACCGCAGTCAGTGCCATGACCTCGCCGCCGAGAATCCGGCGAAACTCGCGGAAATGCAGGAACTCTGGTTCTCCGAGGCCGCCAAGTACAACGGCCTGCCGCTGGCCGACCTCAACGTGTTCGAGACGCTGCTGCGCGACCGCCCCTACCTGATGCGGGACCGGCAGACCTTCACCTACTACCCGGATACCGCCGAGGTGGGTATCGGCGCCGCCGTCGAACTGCGGGGTCAGTCGTTCTCGGTGCTGGCCGAGGTCGACGTCGAATCGGCCGCTGCCGCCGGGGTGCTCTTCAAGCAGGGCGCCGGTCACGGTGGACATGTGCTGTTCGTCCAGGATGGCCGGCTGCAGTACGTCTACAACTTCATGGGCGAGGACGAACAATGGGTGTCCGCGCTCGATCCATTGCCTTTGGGGCGGCACGTTTTCGGCGTCCACTACGACCGAACCGGCACTGTCGAAGGCAGTCACACGCCGCTCGGCACCGTCGAACTGCGCATCGACGATGCAGTGGTGGCGGCCCGCCCCGACGTCCGCGCGCACCCTGGCACTTTCGGCCTCGCCGGTGGCGGCGTCGCGGTCGGGCGCAACGCGGGCCAGCCGGTGTCGAACCGCTACCGGGCCCCGTATCCCTTCGTCGGCGGCACCATCGCCAAAGTCGTCGTCGACATCTCCGGTACGCCGTATCTTGACGTCGAACAGGAGCTGGCCAAGGCGTTCTGCAAGGACTAGGGGACTGCGATGAGCGGAACGAACATGCGGTGCGCCGTCGGGCTGTCGGCGGCGCTGCTGCTGGCAGCCTGCGGCGGCAAGGCCGACGAGAAGCCTTCCGATACAACGAAATCCGGCGGCGCCACGACGACGACCGCCAGTTCGCCGGCGGCGTCCGCCACGTCGTCGACGGTGGCGTCCGGGTCGAAGATGCCCGAGCTGCCGGCCTACGGCGTGGTCGAGACGACGAAACGGCCGGTCTCGGCGGGCGAGCAGGTCTGTGACCCGCCGGGCCCGCCCGCCCAGACCATGACCGCGGCCACCGGGGCCCCCGGCGCGCCGGCCGTCGTCGTCGCGGTGCCCGACGGATTCAGCCCTGGAGCACCGGCTTCCGGTGACGTCGCGCTGAACCTGACCGGACCCGACGGCCTGACCGGCACCGTGAAGATCAGCCCGACACCGCTCGATGCCGGGGCCGCGTTCCGGCAGTACGCCGATGCGCGCACCGCGGGCCACGAGTTCAACAGCGTCAGCATCCTGCCCGACGAATTGTGCGGTTACAGCGGACAGAAGTTGATGGGCGTCCTCGCCGACAAGCCCGGCTCCGGCAGCGATTACGCGGACCGCATCGTGCACGTGTGGACCAACAACGGGGACTACCTCGTTGCGCTGCAGTTGCAGGGACCCGCCGGCTCGAAAGGGCTGGACGCGGCCAAGCCGGTCCTGCTGGGGGACTTCGGTATTCGGCTGGGCTGAGCGGCGCTCATCATTCGGGATTGGTCAAGCGGGCCAACACGATTCCGCCGACGATCATCGACAACGCCACCGCACGTCCGATGTTGAGTGGGTCCTTGTGGACCAGCACTCCGATGGCGATGGCCCCGACGGCGCCGATGCCGGTGAAAACCGCATAGGCGGTGCCGACCGGCAGGGTCCGCATCGCCAAGGACAACAAATACACCGACAACGCGCCGACCAGCACGCAGACGATCGTCGGCAGCAGACGGGTGAACCCGTCGGTCGGTTTGATGCTCTGGGACCAGGCGATCTCCACACCGCCGGCCAGAGCGAGGATGAGCCAGCTCATTTCGCGTACTCCGCGGCCAACGCGCGTGCAGTGCCCAGCGCGGCCGTCAGGGAGGCGTCGTGCCCGGCCCGGAACTGGGCGAGCGTGGGATCGACGCGGGAGTTGGCCAGTTCGGCGTTGATGAACACGGTGTCGGTGACGGCGAAATGCCCGGCGAAGAAGTCACGCAGGAACCTCTCCTGATAGTCGAAGGCGGCCTTGGGTGAGCCCGGCGAGTAGGCGCCGCCCCTGGCGGTGGCGACCACGAATCGGCGGGGCGCCAACGACATTCGCGGAAACGTCACCTGGTCCAGCCAGGCCTTAAGGGCGGCCGGAATCGAGTAGTTGTACATGGGTGTGCCGATCAGCACGACGTCGGCCGACCGCAATTCGGCCAGCAATGGCTCGACGACAGCCCAGGCCGCGGTTTGGGCAGGGGTGCGTGCCAAACCAGCCAGCTCGTCGAGGTCGGTGACGCCGGCAGCCAGTGCCGCATCGCAGATCTCGGTCCAGCCGGCGTCGATGAACGGCACCGGATCGGCCGCCACGTCGCGGTAGCGGTAGGTGCCGTCGGGCGCCGCAGTGCGCCAGGCCTGCGCGAACTCGGCGCTGAGCTGCCTGCTGATCGATGGGTTCCGGGCGCTGGCGTCCAGGTGAAGCAACGTGGTCATGACCGTCCTCTCAGAAGTGGACATTGTGTCCGGATTGATGATGCAACTAACTGGACGATGTGTCCACTTATTCCCTGGGTGGGCTATTGTGCGGTGGTGGACATCGGTCGGGACCTGCTCGACGACGACGCGGGCACTGCGGGCGGCGGCGCCGAGCGGGCTGACGCCGCGCGTAACCGAGCCCGGATTCTGGCCGCGGCCGCGGAGGTCTTCGCCGGTCGTGACCCACGCAGCGTCACGATGGAGCACATCGCCACCGCGGCCGGCGTCGGACGCGGCACGCTGTATCGGCGCTACCCGAACACCGCGGCCATCGCCGTCGCATTGCTCGACGAACATGAGCGCGCCCTGCAGCGTCAACTGATCTCGGGAGCGCCGCCGCTGGGACCGGGAGCCGCACCGGCCGAACGGCTTTCGGCGTTCTATGCCGCCATGGTCGACCTTCTCGACCAGCACGTGGATCTGGCGCTCGGCGCCGAGATCGGTGGCGCCCGTTACCGCACCGGGGCCTACGGTTTCTGGGCCGCGCACGTGCGCGCCCTGCTGGTGCAGGCTGACGTGCCCGAGCCGGACGCACTGGTGGACGTTCTGTTGGCGCCGTTGGCCGCCGAGAACTTCCTGCATCAACGCGAACGCGGCCTGTCCGTCGCGCAGATCAGTGGCGCGCTGACGCGGCTGGCGCACGCGATCCTCGGCTGACCTCCTTCTGGTTTTCCCTGGCAAAGAGATTCAGCGCGAGCAGATCCCTGTGCAGTCGGCGCGGCGCCCGCAACGATGAGCCCACATCGGGTGACGGGAGAGGCGTGATGACTGAGACCGAGGTGACGCAGAGCTGGGTGAGCCGCGTCGGGACTGATTGGTGGGCAACGATTTTGGGTCTGGCCGTGACCGCGCTCGCGGTGGCCGGCGTCCTGCCGAAGATCGGCTGGTGACGCGATGACCGTCGAAGCGGCTGATACCGCCGACCACATCGAATCGGGCGACCACACCGAATCCACGGGCGCCCGTCGGTTCCTCGACTACATCCCGGGCCTGCTGCTCCTCGTGGCGGTGGGCCTGGCCGGCAAATACGCCCAGATCGGCTGGCTGGCGCTGGCCAAGCACCAGCACTGGCGGGTGCCCGACATCGAATACGTGCTGTGGGCCATCGTCTTCGGGTTGATCATCACCAATACCGTTGGCCTGCACCGGATTTTCCGCCCTGGTGTCGCCACGTACGAATTCTGGCTGAAGATCGGCATCGTCCTGCTGGGCGCACGGTTCGTCCTCGGCGACGTCCTCAAGCTCGGCGCCACCAGCCTGGTGCAGATCCTCATCGACATGACCGTCGCCGGCGCCATCATCATCGCCGCGGCCCGGTGGTTCGGCCTGTCCGGCAAGCTCGGCTCGCTGCTGGCCATCGGGACATCGATCTGCGGGGTGTCGGCGATCATCGCGGCCAAGGGCGCCATCCGGGCCCGCAACTCCGACGTCAGCTACGCGATCGCGTCGATCCTGGCGCTCGGTGCCGTCGCGCTGTTCGTACTGCCGCCGCTGGGCCACGCCATCGGGCTGACCGACCACGAGTTCGGGTTGTGGGCCGGTCTCGCCGTCGACAACACCGCGGAGACCACCGCCACCGGCTATCTCTTCTCCGACGAGGCCGGCAAGACCGCCGTCCTGGTGAAGTCGGTCCGCAACGCGCTGATCGGATTCGTCGTCCTCGGCTTCGCGATCTACTGGGCCGCCAGGGGAGAGGCCGACGCCGTCGCGCCGGGCCTCAAGGCCAAGGCCGCGTTCGTCTGGCAGAAGTTCCCGAAGTTCGTGCTCGGCTTCCTGGCGGTCTCGGCCGTCGTCACCGCGGGGCTGTTGAGCAAGGGGCAGATCGCGAACCTCGCCGCAGTCTCCAAGTGGGCCTTCCTGCTGACCTTCGCCGGCGTCGGCCTCTCCACCGACTTCCGGCAGATCGCGCGCACCGGCTGGCGCCCGCTCGTCGTCGCGGTGATCGGCCTGGTCGTGGTGGCGACGGTGTCACTGGCACTGGTGCTGCTGACGTCGCGCGTTCTGGGCTGGGGCATCGGGGGCTGACACCGGGCTGTCCGAGACCGACGTGATGGTCGCTGCCGCACTGGCAGCGACCATCACGTCCATCTGGCTGCTGGTGAACTGACCGCGGACGGTCGTCGCGCGCGAGCGTGCCCGAAATGCGCGCCTGGGGCGGTGTGTCGGTGTGCAAACACTCAGTGTCATTCTCGAGTTGCCGCTGTTGCGGTGGTTGGGTTACTTCTCACCTGGTATTTGGCTCTTGCAAACACTGCCGCCTGCGGGCTGGCATTCGGCCGTTGTGCCGATACCAGGCGGGAAGGACCGACCGGCGTGACTTGATAGGAGCGTGGCACCGCCCCCACTGAGATGTGTCCTGCCGGCCGGCCCGACCTTCGCCTCATCCACCTCTGATGAAAGAAGGCACCGTTCATGGTCGTCGTTGGAACCGATGTCCACAAGGAGCAATGATCAATACCTGTGGATGAGGCCCGAGGAGGCGGCCTGAAAGTGGGCGCACCTTCCCGAGGATGATCATCACGGAATCAGGTATTCGATCAAGACCGGCGTTGGCGCGCTGGTTGGGAAGGTACGCCCATGCTCACCGTAGTTCACGATGCCGAGGAGGCCAACGGCGGCGAGGCCGGCCGGTCGTTGTTGGACGAGATCGTCCGCGACGGAGCCCGGCAGATGTTGGCCGCTGCCCTGCAGGCCGAGGTCGCCGCGTACGTGGCCGCATTCGCTGATCAGCTCGACGAGAACGGTCACCGACTGGTGGTCCGCAACGGCTATCACCAGCCGCGTGAGGTGCTGACCGCGGCCGGTGCCGTGCAGGTGAAGGCGCCGCGGGTCAACGATCGCCGTGTCGACCCCGATTCTGGTGAGCGGCAGCGGTTTTCCTCGGCGATCCTGCCGGCCTGGGCACGCAAGTCCCCGCAGATGAGTGAGGTGCTGCCGCTGCTGTATCTGCACGGCCTATCGACCAGCGACTTCGGGCCCGCACTCGAGCAGTTCCTCGGCTCGGGTGCCGGGTTGTCGGCCACCACGATCACCCGTCTGACCGCGCAGTGGCAAGACGAAGCCCGTACGTTCGCTGCC